>CAUVDV010000257.1:0-2551 GCA_963550755.1 uncultured Lachnospiraceae bacterium | reverse complement strand
GCGGGGAGGATTTTGATTATGCAAGCCAAAAGCGGATATATATACTGTTTTTACAATTTATATTTAAAAAAATATACCGCCTGTCAGGTCACAAAGCTTGAAAATAAGGATGAAAGACAAACGGCGGTACTGCTGTCGCTTGATTGGTCGGGCGATCAGCCGCTTAAGGAAACGGAGCTTTCCGCGCTGAGACCGCTGTATCAGGATTTTATGTACTGGCCGCGCGCCTTAGATTTGGTTAATGTCGAGCCGGAGGTGCCGGCCAATTATATTTTGGCAGGGAATATCAGCCCGTTAACGAGGGAAAGCACCAATTTCTATTCTTCGTGGGACGAGGGCTACCGGGTATACCGGCAGCTTAAATGGCAGGAAATCCCCCAAGAACAAAGGAATGCCTTTAAAAAAGCGGTCGCCAGTCAGGAAAAAGTCCTATTTGCCGGGCAAGAAACGGCGGTTTCCTTGCGCCGCCTGCAGGATGACTGGGTGCCCTTTGAAAACGCGCTGGAATTAAAGGCTTTTCCCTGCTTATCCTATTTGGCCTGTAAAAAATGGCATGCCGGATTATACGAATACTTGCGGGGAAACCCATTTTTAACGGAATTGGTACTGGAAAATCACCGGCAAAAAAGGCTGGATTTTGCCGGCGCACATATTCATGACCTGTCAATTGATATGAACGGTGTAGAGGAGCTTTATTTGAATGACGACTTGGAGCAGCTGACCTTTTTAGGGGAAATAGCGGCTAGTTGCCAAATACACGCGGCTGAGAATGGAGCAAAGCTGCTGCTAAACGCTAGCGCGACCGTTCCGAGCGGGCGGGGACTAGAGAGCTTAGGCAAACTGCGCTGCATGGAGATTGCGGAACTGGATCTGGCCGAGGTTTTAAAAGCATATCCGATGCTGCGGCAATTGCGGCTGTGGGGTAAGCCTGGCATGCTGTCTAACTTTGCTTTGCTATCCCGGTTTACCAAACTGGAAGGCTTTACCACCGTGGATTTATTTGGCTTTTCCGCCGCGGATATCCCGGCGCCGGAGAGTATGCCAAGCTTAAACTGGTTCTGGATGAGCAGCCTGCCGGAGGACGCGGCCAAAAGGGCGAAGCAGCTGTATAAAAAGCGAAAAGAGCAGGGGCTGAACCTGTGGATTCAAAAGGCCAGAAAGCCGGAATGGCTGGCGCAGAATCTGGATAATCCGTTTCGCGCCTGGGACGGGCAGGAAAATATTTCGGCGGCGAATGCAAAAAAAGCGGCGGATTTATACCGCAAGACCAGAGCCGACATCCTAAAGCTTACAGGCAGCTCGCCCGGGGAAGCCGCGCAGTCGGCCGAAGCCTTGGTGCGGGCCTATACCGAGGGTTTTAATAAGATGGATAAGCGCAAGTATTTTATTGAAACGGTCGAGCGCGAGGATATTTATAGTGCGCTGGTTGAAATTTTGGACTTACTGCCGGCGGAGCTGGCCATTGATAAAGAGGGGCTTTTGCGGATTTTTGATGAGATGAGGGATTTTTAAGATTGGTGCTTGGAGCTAACTCGGGACGGGGTATATCGACGCAAGATCTGGGGCGAGGAAAAGTTAGATAAGCGGCCGGGCAAGCACGGCATGCGGGGAAAGTTCAGCGCTCGAGGAGAATATTTGATTTTGTCACCGGTTTTTAAGACGGATGAGTGGAAGGGAAAACAAAAATTACTGAGGCTGTCGGATCAGGAACTTTTGGATATCGCACTGCCAAGGGGCTGCGCGAAGTTTAGGGGGATGGACATTTGGCAGGATCATGTTTTTATCAGTGATGAAAGGGACCGGATCGCACTTTGCCGGATGACGGAACAGGAGTAGGAGGACGAAAATGGCAATTGACGGAGTGAAAATTATCGACAGCGACGACGGCTATAAGAGCCGATGAAAGGATGTAAAGCCATGACGGGCAGAGGTAATTACGGTACGGCGGTGTAATCGCGAAAGGCGGTATAGAACAGAAGGGACTGAATACTTATCGGCCGAGGATTTGAATAAAATTGATTTTGTAATTGCAAAATAGCACAATTAAAATGAAGGGAGCTTGTATGGCAGCAAATGATTTATTAATTAAAATTGACTCGATGAAGCCTTTTTTATCACCAACGGAATTAAAAATTGCCAATGTAATTTTAGAGAATCCTAAAGAGGTCGTAATGTTATCAACAAAAGCGTTATCCGTTAAATGTGAAGTAAGTGAACCATCTTTGATTCGATTTACAAAAAAATTGGACTTTTCTGGATTTAAAGAGTTTAAGATAAAGTTATCGGCTTTTTTGGGAACCAAGCCTGCAAAAACATATCCGATGAATATTGAACAAGATGATTCACCGTGGGAAGTATATAAAAAATTATCAGCATATATTATTACTTCCATTAATAATACAATTGAGACTTTGTCAAATACCGAATTGCAAAAGGCAGTTGATTTGATTGATGAAGCTCATAAAAAGAATAAAACAATATTTTTGAGCGGCATGGGAGCTACAGGATTACAGGCCCATAATTTGCAGGTTAAATTGATGCGTTTGGACAT
>CAUVDV010000256.1:0-2627 GCA_963550755.1 uncultured Lachnospiraceae bacterium | reverse complement strand
CTTCTTTTTGCAGCATCATATCTTTGACATTATCGCCGACATAGGCCAAAACCAGCGGTTTTTGCGCCAGCAGGAGCTCTTTGGCGGCGGTTAGTTCATTCAGATTTTTGGTATTCATCGAATAGCCAAGGAGCTTTAAAGCCACCATCAGGCCGTCTCTTTGCGAGTCCAGCATTAGGATTTTCTGGGCGTATTTTTCGTTCCACAGAATGGACCAGCTGTCAACCGGATCGTCAACCATATTTTTATTGTAAAGAATGCCGACTGACCCCCAAAAATAAGGAACCGAGTAGCCGTAGCCGGGATCAAACTCTAAATTGGCAAAGGCCGGATCAATATTTTTCAAGTTTGGCAGTTTACTCAAGTCCAGTTTTTCAAGGCGGTCCTCGCGGATCATTTTTTCAATGATATACTCCGAAGGAAACAGGACGTCATAATCGTTTCCCCCCTGAGTGAAGCGCACCCACATATCCTCATTAGTGGCAAAAGTATCGTAAATGACCTTAATGCCGGTTTCTTTCTCAAAATCGTCCAGCAGCTCCTCATTGATATAATCGCCCCAGTTAAAAACATGAACCGTTTTGCCGCCGCCGGCGCCGCAGCCGGTCAGAATTAAAAACAGAAAAGAAACAGCAATGATCTTTTTCAATGAATACCTCCTTTCAAACCATACCACTTTATACCCTTGATTACCCCATCAGCTGCTCCTTGTCATCGGAATATTTATTGACCAGCAAAAGCAGGACCAGGACGGCAATAAACATCAGTGTCGATAAAGCGTTGATACTGGGCTTGATTCCCCGTCTGGCCATGGTGTAAATCTTAATCGACAAATTAGTAACGCCCACGCCGGCGGTGAAATAGCTGATCACAAAGTCGTCAATCGACATGGTAAACGCCATAATCGCGCCGGTAATAATGCCGGGCTTAATTTCCGGCAAAACTACCTTGCGGAAGGCATAAAAAGGGGTCGCCCCCAAATCCATAGCGGCGTTGACCGTATCATCCGGCATTTGCGACAGCTTGGGCAGGACTGATAAGATGACATAGGGCACGTTAAAAGCAATATGAGCAATCAGCATAGTAGTAAAGCCGAGCTTAAAGCGGAGCACCGCTAAAGCGGAAAAAAGCGCCATCAGCGAAATCCCGGTGACGATATCGGGGTTAAGCAGCGGGATATTATTGACCGCCAGCAAAATCTTTTTCGGGCGCCGGCGCAGATGATGAATCCCATAGGCGGTAATCGTGCCGAAGACGGTGGCCACCGCGGAAGACAACACCGCACACAGCAGCGTATAGTACAGGGCTTTCATAATGCTTTTATCCTTAAACAACTCCGAGTACCAGCGCAGGGAAAATCCGCTCCAGGCAGCGGTGGATTTGGAGTTATTAAAAGAAAAAATAATCAATACCAAAATCGGCGCGTATAAAAAGAAGAATATTAAAAAAGTATAAATCTTTGCTAAGTTCTTTTTCATTTAACCGCTCCTTCATATTTACTGTCGATTTTGTGCAGCAGCCGCATAAACATTAAGATAAAGAGCATCAGGATAACGGAAATGGCCGAGCCAAAGCTCCAGTTGTTGACCTTCATAAACTGCTCCTGCACCAAATTGCCGATTAACACGCTTTGTCCGCCGCCTAAGAGGTCGGAGATGACAAAGGTGCTGACCGCCGGCATAAAGACCATTGTTACCCCGGAAATCACACCGGGAAGCGATAACGGAAAAATAACCTTGTAAAACGTGCGCCACGGCGGGCAGCCAAGGTCATAGGCGGCTTCGATCAGACTTTTATCCATTTTGACCAGCACAGTATAAATCGGCAGCACCATAAAAGGCAGAAAATTATAAACCATGCCCAGTAAAACCGCGTTGTTATTATAAAGGAGTTCCAGCTGCACGCCAAATAAGGACAAAAGCCGGTTAATAAAGCCATTGCGACCCAAAATCGCCATCCACGAATAGGTACGCAGCAAAAAGTTCATCCACATCGGCAAAATAAAGAGCAGCAGCACGGTTTGTGAGTGTTTCATCTTGGAAATGATCATTGCCATCGGATAGCCCAAAATCAGGCAGATCAAAGTAGCCAGTCCCGCCAGATAAATGGAATTGGCAAAAACCTTCAAATAAAGCGGATGAAATAAATTGACATAATTGGCTAAGGAAAAAACCAATTCGCCGGTGGCTCCGTTTTTGACGGTCAAGCTGTAATAAAGGATGAGGACGAGCGGCAGCAAAATAAAAAGAACCGTCCAAATCACATAGGGAAACGCGCTGTATTTTCTCAATGCTTTACGCCTCCTTTTTCATAATATGAATCAAATCGGGCGCGATAAACAGCCCCACTTCCTGTCCCTCGGCATGCGGGATCGTGCTTTGAATCAGCCATTCCCGGCCGTTTTCCATGACGATCATTTCATAATGAACACCTTTAAAGACGATGGAGTCAACCACGCCGTGCAGCTGGGCATTCGACCCAGTGGTGATTTCAATATCTTCCGGCCGGACGACCACGTCGATGGCTTCGTCCTTATCAAAACCGGTATCAATGCAGGGGAAAATGGTATCGGCAAACTCAACCACCCGGTCCTCTTTAAAAATACCGGGCAGGATATTGCTTTCGCC
>CAUVDV010000255.1:0-2657 GCA_963550755.1 uncultured Lachnospiraceae bacterium | reverse complement strand
CAGCGAATACAACGTATTCGCGTTCGACAACAACGCCAATTTTCTAAAGCAGCCCCTACACTTCCGGTGACCGAGCATGTTTGCTCAAATTCTTCCGACTGATATAATCCCCAAGCAAACTTTCAACTCGGTCCCGGCGACCAAACAGTCTGCTCCGAGAGGCAGCGAATACAACGTATTCGCGTTCGACAACAACGCCAATTTTCTAAAGCAGCCCTTGCATTTCCGGTGACCGAGCATGTTTGCTCAAATTCTTCCGAGTGATACAACCGCCAAGCAAACTTTCAACTCAGTCTCACCCCTCCCGCTTTTATGTGATTTGCACATTTTTCAAAAGATATTTTTGTTAGTTTTATCTATGTTGCTCACTATTGACATATCCCCCTGCTTTCAACTATAATATTATCTACCGGAAACGTTTCCGTAAACATTTTAACTGACGGAGCAATCGCTTTCCCATATTCGTCCGAATGGTCTTTTTTAGGCTGTTTCCGCCGAGCAGAAAAGGGAAATCTTTTGACAGGGAAAGTTAAAAGATTACAACTCCGCTCTTTCGGCTGTATGGCTTGGCTTTAAGTTAAACCGACAGCAGACAGGAAAAGTTGAATTATCGTTACAGTTCAGGCAGATGCATTCTGTTTCAAGGTGGTGTCATGGCAGAAAAACGAGTTACCTTAAAAGATATTGCCCGTGCCAGCGGTTATTCCCTGGTATCGGTGCACCGCGCGATTAATCGGAAGGATGGAATCAGCGGCGAAGTCAGGCAAAAAATTTTAAAGGCTGCCAAGGATCTGGGTTATACCACCAATTATGTAGCCTCGTCCTTAAAACGCCGGCAGGTCAATCTGGCTGTGGTTTTGCCGGAAAGTGAGGGCAGCGGCAAATACTACTTCCGCTATATTTGGAAAGGCTGTGAAGCAGCAGCCGAAGCGGTTTCCGGTTATAATATCAACACCATTCGCCGGACGTTCAGTTCGCGTCGAAACCGGAGCAGCCAAGAACAAATCGCTATTCTGGAAGAACTGTATGAACAATGGGGCGACCGCCTGGACGGAATTTTAACCACACCGGATAGCAATAATACTCAAATTCAGTGCCTTTTAAGCCGTTTCAGCGGGCGGGGAGTATCTGTCGTTTTAATTGACAATGATTTTAAAGACTGCGGTCGACTGTGCTGCATTGCCCCCAATGATGCTTATACCGGCCGGCTGGCGGCGGAATTAGTTGATTTGGTGCTAAACGGCCAAACCGGAACTGTTCTGGTCGCGGCCGGCGACGAACGTTCCTCTTCCCACAAAATGAATGCTGCCGGTTTTGAGGAATACTTTCAGAACACCAACCGCGGTATTCGGATAAAATATGTACAAGATGCCGATGATCCGGAGCAAAACCGGCAGCGGCTCCTGAAGTCTCTGCAAACAGACCAAACTATCGTCGCCGCTTATTCGGTTCGGGCCGGAAATACTTTGCCGCTTTGCCAGGCAATCAGCGCTTGCCCGCATGGACAAACGATTTTCGCAGTCGGCAGCGACCTTTTCCCGGAAAGCGCACAAATGCTTCGACGGGGCGTTTTAAAAGCAATTATTTATAAAAATCCGTATGAAAAAGGGTACTTGGGATATTTTACCTTATTTGAGCATTTAATCAAAGGACAAGCGCCGAAAAGCGACGCCATTCGCGTTAATATTTCCATTATCCTGCGAAATAACCTGCGCTTTTTTGAAGAATATATTTAACTTTAGTTCTGACGAAAGTCCGCTTTTTATGCGGCTGATCCGGCCAATTACTGCCGCCAAATAAAGAGCCGTTCTGACAAACTCAACTTTCTATGTTCTGCAAAACTAGAACTGTCTTTTTTAGGCAGATTGCCCGCCCGGACAAAAGTGCGCAGCACTTCAACCAAGGCTCGGTGCTTCCAGAAAGGCTACACCTTTCAGCGGCAGGCAAGAACAATAGCTAATTGCGATGCCGCCATCAAAAGTGGTGTCCAGGCAGAACACCCGCCCGGACAAAAAGCAAATCTTTCAATCAGAGGAACGTTGAGTTGAGCAACAAATGAAAAACAAAACTTTAAAAGGAGGTTTTTATGAATATTAACATTAATATCGCACCCACTCCCCGCGAGCTGGGAGAGCGCGCCGCTGCTGCTATTGCCGGACTCCTGCGCGCCGCTGTGGACAAACAGGGACAGGCCCGGATTATTCTTTCCACCGGCGCTTCTCAGTTTGACACACTAAAGGCTTTACTGGAGCTTGACGTGCCCTGGGAAAAAGTTGAAATGTTTCATCTGGATGAATATGTCGGCCTGCCGGAAAGTCATATCGCCAGCTTCCGCAAATACCTAAAAGAGCGCTTTGTCAGCAAAGTTCAATTAAAAGCCGCTCACTTTGTCAGCGGCGAGGGCGACATCAACGCCAACATCTCCCGCTTGACCGAAGAACTTTTAAAACTGCCGGTTGACATCGGCGTAATCGGCATTGGCGAAAACGGCCATATTGCTTTTAATGACCCGCCGGCTGATTTTGATACGGATGCCGCTTATAAAGTGGTAACTTTAGACGAGCGCTGCCGTCAGCAGCAGGTAGGCGAGGGCTGGTTTGAGCGGATAGAAGACGTGCCGCAGCAGGCGATTACCATGTGCGTTAAGCAAATCATGG
>CAUVDV010000254.1:0-2662 GCA_963550755.1 uncultured Lachnospiraceae bacterium | reverse complement strand
AAAAACAAAAAAATCACATTATTTTCTGCATATAAAACAGAAAATAATGTGCAGAGAGCTATTCACTGTGTCCAGTAAATAAAAGCCAAAAACAACTCAACGTCGAAATTATCGGGGATATTTACTCATTTTTAACTCGTGAGTCAGATTTTTGCTTTCATTTATTTTCGAGTTAAAACCACATTAACCACCTACAACTCCTCCGTCCGAAAAGCCGTATAGCCTTCATAATAATAGCTGTGGTCAATGCCTTTGATAAAGATTTCCCGGTCGTCCACCTTATCGGTCAAAGCAGCTTGTAAAAGATGCTTGATTTCAATATCCTTAACCGGGCTGCGCTCCATTGCCAATAAATAATCTTCTTTCTCGACCTTGCTCCAATCAACCACCCTGCCAATTTCGGTTTTCAGGATATGATCCAGCCAGATCCGCATGCTGCGCCCGTTCCCCTCGCGAAAAGGATGAGCGATATTCATTTCCACATATTTTTCTATGATTTCATCAAAGCTTGCCTGCGGCATTTTATCAATGGTTCCCAGCGCCGCTTGTAAATACATCAGCGGCACAAAACGAAAGTTTCCTTTCGCTATATTTACGTTTCGAATTTGACCCGCAAAATCGTAAATATCCGCAAACAGGTACTGGTGAATTACCTGTAAGCTCGAAAATGTGCCGGCGGGCAAATGCTCCAAAATACTCTGTTCAAAAAGCTCCGCCGCCTTTTTTTTGCTGATTCTTTCTTCCGCCCGGGCAAGCTCCGCCGAGCTGGTCAGCCCTAATTTATTTGCAAGCATGACTCTTCCTCCTTTGTTACTGTCTCACCGGTTTCGCCCGATTATAAACCGCCAGGAGTAAGATTAAAATAACTCCCATAATCAGGTTTTTCATACTGGGCGAGACCGACAGCACCGTCAGTCCGTTGCTGAGCACAATCAAAAGCAGAGCTCCGGCCGCTGTTCCGGCATAACTGCCTTTGCCGCCGGATAAAAGTGTACCGCCGATGACCACCGCAACAATGGTGTCAATCGTCATGCCGTCAAAAGTACCACAGTTGATATAGCCGGAATTGGCTGAACCGATAAACCCGGCCAGCCCGCCCAGCACTCCGGCAACTGTATAGTTCAGCATTTTCAGCCGAGTGGTGCGAATACCGGTTAAATACGCCGCCCGGTTATTGTTTCCGGTTAGAAAAATCTGCTGGCCGTAGCGGGTTCGGTTCATTAACAGAAAAATCAGCAGATACATTGTCGCCGCAAAAAAGAAGATAACCGGCAAAAACTGAAACAGCCGCTCGGTCACAAATGACTTATACGCGACCGGCACACTGGTAAACTTGGGCGTGCCGCCGGTAATCACATACTGCAGCCGGGTAACGACATTGGAAATATAAAGCGTCACCACCATCGGCGGCAGACCGGCTTTAACCGAGCCAAGACCATTGCAGAACCCAATAAAACCGCCGACTAAGACCGCCGCCAAGAGCGCCGCCAGAAAAAGCAAGGCATCGCTTCGCCCCGCCAAAATCCCAACGGTCAGTAAAGCCGTCATCGACATGGTTGCCCCCAGCGACATATCAATTCCATCGGCGATAACCACCAGAGTTTGCCCGGCGGCGGCAATCGTCAGCATGGAAGTCAGCGACAGAATACTGCCAAAGGCATTGACATTAAACGATTTGGGATTTAAAACAATCGTCAGCACAAACAAGCCCAGCGAAATAATCAGCACCATCCCAATTTGATTGTTTTTTACGAAAGTCTGCATCCGATTTTTATTGTCCATGTGCTGCGCCCCCCTTTACCTGCTTCTGCAAACCGGTCAGTAAGCTGCTGCGCTGCGCTTTCACCGCAAAAATCGTCAGCACCAGCCCCAGTAAAATAATGCTGTCGGAAAACAAATTGTGCCAATAGGTATTATAATTCACTCCCGTTGCCTTGGAAATCATTGCGAAAATTTTCGGTACGGTTGTTTGAATCAAAATTTGAAAGCCAACGCCGTAAAGGGCGCAAATCATGTTTCCCCAGCCGCCGGCCAAAGCAATCCCGCCCAAAATACAGGCGCTGATGCTTTGCAGTCCGTAAATCTCACCGGTAATCGGATTGCCCGTTGTATAAGCCGCAGTATAGCAAAGCCCCGCTAAGCCGGTCAGAACCCCCGCCAGCAGATACATCTTAACCTTAACGGCCGTGGTGTTGATGCCGGTGGCGTAAGCATTCCGCTCATTTCCGCCGACGGCATAAACCGATTTCATTAACGGTGTTTTTTCCAAATAAACCCAAACTCCATAGAGCGCAGCCAATAAAATCACGCTAAACGGAATTATACCGAAAATCATGCTGTCAAAAACCTGATTGGCAATCATCGGCACCGTACCGCCGGGTTTGGGCGCAATTAAAAGGTTGAGCCCCTTAACGACCGAAATCATGGCGAAACCGGCCAGTAGCGGCGGTATCCGCAAATAAGACACCACCATTCCGTTGACCGCCGCCAGCAGCACCGTGGCCGCTAACGCGATCAGCCACGCCAGGGGCACCGGAATCCCCAAAAGCTGCGGCAGCATGGCCGCCAAGACATTGGCAAAGCTCATCTGCATACCAATTGAGATATCAATAATACCCAGCAGCATCAGCAGCGCTTGACCCATCGTCACTAAAATTAAGGG
>CAUVDV010000253.1:0-2675 GCA_963550755.1 uncultured Lachnospiraceae bacterium | reverse complement strand
AGGACGAGCAGCTAAGGCTTTTGGCCAGTGACGGCATGTTGGTCAAACGACCGCTGCTGATTGGTTCGGATATGGTCTTGGTGGGCTTTAAGGAAACGGAATGGAGCGAAAGATTAGGATGAGGATAAGAAAAGAAAATGGCCGCCGCTTCTTATCGGGAGGGGCGGTTCTCCTTTTACTGCTTGGCGTTTGGCTGCTGACGGCTTGCCGCCAGCCGGAAAAAGCCGAGCAGCAAAAATATCAGGAACAATTTTTTGATTTATTTGATACTGTTACTCAAATCAGCGGCTATGCTGCCAGTGAGCAGGAATTTCAGAAAAATCTGGCATATATTCGGGAGAGGCTGGAGTATTACGCGGCGCTTTATGATATTTATCAGGATTATGACGGAATTGTTAATTTAAAAACAATCAATCAGGCTGCCGGTAAAAAGGCACTGACGGCGGAGCCGGCTATTCTTGATCTGTTAAAGCTGGGCAAAGAAATGTATCAGCAAAGCGGCGGCGCGGTTAATATTGCCTTTGGCAGCGTGCTGAGTATTTGGCATCAGTTCCGGCAGGCGGGCATGGAAAAGCCGGAGCAGGCTAAGCTTCCGGATATGGCGGAACTCCGGGTGGCAGCGCAGCATACGAATATTGATGATTTGGTGATTGATGAGCAGGCCGGCACGGTTTTCCTGCGTGACCCGGAAATGAGTTTGGACGTAGGGGCTTTGGCCAAGGGCTATGCCGTCGAGCGGGTGGCGAGGGAGATGAGCGCAGCCGGAATGACGGCTTTTTTGTTAAATGTCGGCGGCAATGTCCGGGCGGTTGGGGCCAAGCCGGACGGCCAGCCGTGGCACATTGGTATCCAAAACCCGGATACGTCCTCGCCGGACGCATATATAGAGGAAGTTTGGCTGAAAACCGAAAGTCTCGTTACCAGCGGGAATTATCAGCGCTTTTATGAGGTGGAGGGCAAGCGCTATCATCATATTATTAACGGCGATACGCTCCTGCCGGCTGATTATTTTCAGTCGGTTTCCATCCTATGCGCCGATTCCGGCCGGGCTGATGCTTACTCGACTGCCGCCTTTAATATGCCGCCGGAGGAAAGCCGCCGCTTTATTGAAAGCCTTTCGGGGGTCGAAGCGCTGTGGGTGCTGCCTGACGGAGAGATTATGTATTCCTCGGGTTTTGGCGAGTATTTGGCGGAGGAGAAGTAAAATGTTGGAAAAAGAAAAAATTTTGAAAATGTTGACAAGGGTATGCTGGAAGAGTATGATGGATTAAATGATATATCATTTAATGGGAAAGGGAATGGAAAAATGGGCGAGAAACCAATGCTGTATGAAATCATTTATAATGATTTAAAGAAGGCAATAGAAGAAGGCCGACTGAAAAAAGGGCAGCGGATTCCATCGGAAAAGGAACTGGCGGAAAAATATGGTGTCAGCCGAATTACCAGTAAGCATGCTTTGGGACTATTGGCGGGGGAAAGCTATATCTCCAGACGCGCCGGCAGAGGATCTTTTGTTGAATACGAAAAAGAAACAGGCTCAAATAAAATGATGAATGGAAAAGCACCTTATTTAGTTGGTTTGATTTTGGAAGACTTTTCCGAAGCTTTTGGTACATATATGATTTCGGGAGTGGAAAAAGCCTGCCAAGCACTGGGATATTCGCTGGTATTAAAAAGAAGCCTGGGCAGTCAGGAAAAAGAAAGAATGGCTATTCGGGAGTGCAAAGATTTGGGAGTCAAGGGAATGATAATTATGCCGGTACATGGGGATAATTATAATGAAGAGATTCTTAAACTGGCTTTAGAAAAATATCCCACTGTTCTCTTAGATCGTAAATTAAAGGGAATTGCTTTGCCCTTTGTCGGTACGGATAATTTTAGAGCGGCAAAGGAATTAACGGAATATCTTTTTCAAAAAGGACACCGGAACATTTGTTTTGTAGCTCCGCCGGTGGTGGATACCTGGTCTTTGGCGGAACGGGAGGCAGCCTTTCGAGCGGTGAATGCCAAACGCGGAATTTTAATAGATAATTCTCATTTTTTTCCTTATATTAAAAGCACTTTACCGGGAAAATTCAGTCCGGAAAAATTGGCGGAGGATATAGAGGCTATTAAGCATCATTTGGAGAAATATCCGCAAATTACAGCTTTGCTGGCCGTAGAGTATAATATTGCTTTGCTGATAAAAAAAGCAATAGAGGAAATGGGGAAAAATCAGAAAAAATACGAAGTAGTTTGCTTTGACGGGCCGGAAAATTATATTCAAAATTATGAATTTACGCATATCAGACAAGATGAGGAAAGAATGGGGATGGAATGTGTAAAACAATTAGACGAGCTTATAAAAGGCAAGAATACCAAGCAAGAATTGTTGCTGCCAGGTAAAATTAAAAAAATATAGATGATCCTATCAAAGCAGAAGCGCTGTCGTGTTGTATAATACGGCGGCGCTTTTTGACCGTTTGCGGATGCGCAGGGATAAAAGTCCAGCAAGAGACAAAGAAATTTTAAGGTCGAAAACTTGACAGATTACAACCTATTTGATATAATAAATATACCAAATAGACTATCGTTTAATAAAACTAATAGAGATGGCAAGGCTGATTTAGCCAAGGGGTACAAAAATGAAAGCAAGAGAAATAGCGGAAAAGATAGGAGAGAGTTTTTCTGATCCC
>CAUVDV010000252.1:0-2677 GCA_963550755.1 uncultured Lachnospiraceae bacterium | reverse complement strand
GCACGGTGGTGTGAGAGGTCGGGGAAATTATTTAATTTCCCCTCCTACTCGATTAATCCTTTAAAATAACCTGACAGAACTTCTTTTTGCCTTTTTGCAGCAACAGCTTGTTATCGGCAAAATCAGCTAAAGTAACCAAGCGCTTGACATCCTCAACCTTTTCTTCGCCGAGCTTGACGCCGCCTTGTTCAATGTTGCGGCGGGCTTCGCTTTTAGTCGGCGCTAAACCGCTTTCAACCAAAAGCTGCAATAACTCAAAGCCGTCCGTAAATTCCGCTGCCGTTTTTTCCAGGGCCGGAATATTAGCCGAATCCGCCGCTCCGCCAAACAGCGAGCGGGCAGCTTCTTTGGCTTTTTTGGCTTCTTCTTCGCCGTGGACGGTTTTGGTTACTTCATACGCTAAAATTTCTTTGGCTTCATTGATTTTAGAGCCTTCCAAAGCGCCTAAGCGGCGAACTTCTTCCATCGGTAGAAAAGTCAAAAGAGCCAGACATTCTTCCACCTTGGCGTCTTCAATATTGCGCCAGTATTGGAAAAACTCATAAGGCGAAGTCTTGTTGGGATCCAGCCACAGAGCGCCCTTGGCGGTTTTTCCCATTTTAATGCCTTCGCTGGTGGTCAGCAGCTTAAAAGTCAAGCCAAAGGCCGGCTTATTTTCCAAACGGCGGATCAGTTCTACGCCGCCCAAGATGTTCGACCACTGATCATTGCCGCCCATTTGCATGACGCAGCCGTACCGGCGGTTTAATTCCAAAAAGTCATAAGACTGCATAATCATATAGTTAAACTCTAAGAAAGTCAAACCAACTTCCATTCGGCTTTTGTAGCATTCCGCCGACAACATCCGGTTGACGGAGAAGCAGCTGCCGACTTCACGCAGCAGGCCGATATAATTCAGCTTGGACAGCCAGTCGTCATTGTTGACCATCAATGCTTTGCCCTCGGAAAAATCAAGGAACTTACTAAGCTGCTGCTTAAAAACATTGGCGTTATAGGTGATTTGCTCGTCCGTCAGCATTTTCCGCATATCGGTCCGGCCGGACGGATCGCCGACCTTGGTAGTGCCGCCGCCGACCAGAGCAATCGGCCGATGTCCGGCCCGCTGCAGATGCGCCATGCCCATGATCGCCACAAAATGTCCGGCTGTCAGGCTGTCAGCCGTCGCGTCAAAACCGATATAAAAGCTGATTGGCTTTCCTTCGGCAAAAAGCTTGGTGATTTCTTCTTCGTGGGTCATTTGTTCAATAAAACCACGTTCTTTTAAAATATCCAGTCCTGTTTTCATTGTATTTTTCCTTTCCTCTCGACGTGCTGGAATATAAATAATGCACTCAACTTTTCCCTGTCGAAAGGCAGAGCCTTTCTGCCCGGGCGGGCAGCCTGCCAAGCTGAATGCCTATTGAAAAGCACAATTTTTTCGAAAATATGAATAAGGCATTCTGCGAACAAAAAATATCGAAGGCTTCGCTTTCTGCCCGAGCGGGCGACCAAGCGAAAAGACGAAATCTTTTACCGATTGTAAAAAAGACTGTTCTATCCGACATGGGAAAGTTAAATAATGAACTAAGTATAATCAATTCAGCTTCGCTTGTCAAGCGCCTGTGAATGACATTGTGATTTCACGGCTGGCGTGCAGTTTTGCCGTTTTTTGCCGGAATTGTTTCAATTTTGCATAAAATCATAGACAAGCGGCAGAGGTTATGCTATAATGCCTGTTGTAAATAACTCAGTTTTCCCAGCGTGTGGGAAACTAAGCAATAATTTCCTTGGCTCAGAGCCGGGCGCTCCGGCCCATTCTTAGCCAACAGCAGAAGCTGCCGCTGTCTGGCGGGGAGAACAGCATTTTATTTTAGGAGGAAAATTATGACACCAGAACAAAAAAAGGCGATTATTGCCGAATTTGGACGTAACGAAGCAGATACCGGTTCGCCGGAGGTTCAGATTGCGCTGTTGACGCATCGGATCAATCATTTGAATGAGCATTTGAAGGAACACAAGAAAGATCACCACTCTCGGCGCGGTTTGTTAAAGATGGTCGGTCAGCGCCGTGGTCTTTTGAAATATTTATCATCAAAAGATATTGAAGCTTATCGTAATTTGTTAGTTCGTTTGGATTTAAGAAAATAAGCTAAGAAAAAGCTTTCTGTCCGTACCAAAACAGACAGGAAGCTTTTATCATTTCTCCAAAAACTAACTGTTTTGAGCAGGAAAGTATTTGCAACCCATCCTTAAATATGCTATACTAAATATGTTCTTTATGGGATTACAGTTTTATAAAATTGGAAAAGGAAAGGAGTGAAAAAAGTGAAAAAGGGAATTCATCTGGATTACCACCCTGTTGTGTTTATGGATTCTACTTCCGGCTTTAAGTTTTTAAGTGCCTCGACCAGAACTTCAAGTGAAAAAGTAGAATGGGAAGACGGAAAAAGCTATCCGTTGATTCGCATGGAAGTTACATCAGACTCACATCCGTTCTATACCGGTCAGCAAAAGGCGACAGCCGCCAGAGGCCGTATCGAGCAATTCAATCGTAAATATGGGATCAAAGCTGAGTAGCGTTTTGCTGCTGATACTAGAAAGATGGCCGCTAATTTTTTAATTTAGCGGTTTTTGCTTAAAAACTTTTAAAATAAAATTAAATATTCAGCTTTCCTGTCCGTGCCAAACAGTCTTTGGC
>CAUVDV010000251.1:0-2684 GCA_963550755.1 uncultured Lachnospiraceae bacterium | reverse complement strand
TTGTTTTCGCCTGTGGTTTCTTCCTTGACGGATTTGACCGGCGCTGCTTCCTTGTCTTGTTTCCCGGAGAGGCCAACGCTGGATTCGACCGTTGTTTCTTTGCCGGTCGAATCGCTGGCACTGTTTGCCCCGGTGCAGGCGGTCAATGCCCAAATGCATAAAACCGCCGCCAAACAAAACGAAAACCAATTCTTTTTCCGGCGACTTAAATTATTTCCGGCCAATTCCTTTAAACGGATTAAGTAACTTAATCCGTTTAAATTGCTCCGCTTGCTCAAGTCGCTTAACTCGCTGGGTTTATTGCTTTTCCAGTTGGGTTTGAATGATTTGCTTTGCATGTGTTAAAGCCTCCTCAATTTTTTCTGCGAACTTACCGCCGGCCTGTGCCATCTGCGGTTTTCCGCCGCCGCCGCCGCCCAAAATTGGGGCGATCTGCTTGATAATATTCCCGGCATGAATACCGGCTTTCACTGCCTGATCTGCTGCCATAGCGACCAAGGAAACCTTGCCGTCTTTAGTGCCGGCCAGTACAATGACACCGTTTTCCAGTTTGTCGCGCAGGCTGTCACCCAGGTCCCGCAGGCTGTTATTGTCGGCATCTTTTACTTCAGCCAGCAGAATTTCTACCTCACCAATTTGTTCTTTTTGAGATAATAATTCTTCGGCAGCACTGCCGGAAAGCTTGGCACTCAGTTGTTCGTTCTTTGAACGCAAATCCCGAAGTTCTTCCATTAACTGTTCAATTCTTGCAAAGACCTGATGGCTGTCGGCTTTAACCAAAGCCATAATTTCTTTTAACTTGTTTTCTTCTGCCTTTAAGTAAGCAAACGCTCCCTCCGAGGTTAAAGCCTCAATCCGGCGGACACCGGCGGCAACACTGGCTTCCGATACAATCTTGAACAAACCGACCTGTGAAGTGTTGGTCAGATGAGTACCGCCGCAAAGCTCGATACTGTAGTCGCCCATATTGACGACCCGAACGATATCGCCGTATTTTTCCCCAAACAGCGCCATTGCACCGAGTTTTTTAGCCTCGTCAACCGGCATTTCCTGAATACTGATATCCAGGCCTTCGGCAATCTTGCGATTGACTTCTTTTTCAACCTGCTCCAGCTCTTCCTTGCTGACCGGCTGAAAATGGGTAAAGTCAAAACGCAGGCGCTCGGAACTGACCGAAGAACCGGCCTGTTCGATATGGTCGCCCAGTACATTTTTTAATGCTCTTTGCAGTAAGTGAGTCGCACTGTGGTTTTTGGCGGTAGCAAAGCGATTTTCAGCATCCACCTTTAAATCGGCTGCCTGTCCTTTTTTGATGCTGCCGCGGATAACCTTGCCGATATGGGCGATATTATGACCAACCACCTTTTTAACGTCCAAAATTTCCATTTCGCCGCTTTCCGTCTGCAAAAAGCCTTTGTCGGCCAGCTGACCGCCGCTGGTGGCGTAAAAAGGCGTAGTTTTAACAAATACGGTAATGGTTTGACCGGCTTCGGCGCTGTCAACGATTTCTTCCTCATGGGTAATTTCTAAAATCGGTGAAACGGCAGTCAGGTCGGTATAGCCGATAAACTGATTGGCCATTTCCACCGGCAGCTTATTATAAACCGTTTCTTTCGCTCCCATATAATTGGTTTCCTCGCGGGCAGCCCGGGCTCTTTCCCGCTGCTCCTGCATTTCCCCCGCAAAAGCGGCTTCGTCAACGCTCAGCCCGCTTTCGGCCGAAATCTCAATCGTCAAATCAAGCGGAAAACCGTAGGTATCGTATAATTTAAAGGCCTTCGCTCCGTCTAAAATCTTTTGCCCGGCAGCTTTGGCTTCGTTTAAATATTCCTGTAAAATGCCCAGTCCCTGATCAATCGTTTCGGCAAAACGTTCTTCCTCCATGGCAATGACTTTCAGGATATGTGATTCCTTTTCTTTCAGCTCCGGATAACCCTGATGACTGGTGGCAATTACCTTTTCAGCCAAGCCGCTTAAAAAGGCATGATTGATGCCAAGCAAACGCCCATGACGAGCCGCCCGACGCAGCAGACGGCGCAGAACATAGCCCCGGCCTTCGTTGGACGGCAAAATTCCGTCGGAGGTCATAAAGGTAACCGACCGGATATGATCGGTGATGACCCGAATAGAAATGTCCTTTTGTTCGTTTTCCTGATAAACTGCTCCGGCAATGCGGCAAACCTCGTCCCGAATGGCTTTGACGGTATCAACGTCAAAGATCGAATTTTCCTCCTGCATAATGCAGGCTAAGCGCTCCAAGCCCATGCCGGTATCAATATTGGGGAATTGCAACGGCACATACTCGCCGGATTCCATTTTTTCAAACTGGGTAAAGACCAGATTCCAAATCTCAACATAGCGGTCGGCTTCCGCGCCTTCCTCAAAACTATCGCCTTGATAATATTTTTCGCCGCGGTCAAAATAAATTTCCGAGCAGGGGCCGCAGGGGCCTAAACCATGCTCCCAAAAGTTATCCGCTTTGCCCATGCGGATGATGCGATCGGTCGGCACATTTTCCTGCAGATGCCAAATATCAGCGGCTTCGTCGTCCTCCTCATAAATAGATACATAGAGCTTGTCTTCCGGGATTTCCAGCACTTGAGTAAAAAACTCCCAGGCCCAGGAAATCGCTTCTTTTTTGAAATAATCGCCGAAAGAAAAGTTGCCCAGCATTTCAAAGAAAG
>CAUVDV010000250.1:0-2699 GCA_963550755.1 uncultured Lachnospiraceae bacterium | reverse complement strand
GAAGCTTTCGGAATCCGGAAAATAGAGAAAGATAGGGTTATTTTAAAACCCTATCTCCTCAAAAAGTAACATCACCACAGGCGGCTGTCTGACAACTTTATATCCTTATTCCCAAGTGGAAGTTAGTCCTACATTCTTTAAAATTCGCCTAAAATCCACTCTGTTATGGTGCTTAAAAATAAGCCCATTTGTCCGGACAGACACCGGCAGCTGCCATTATTGTACCAGAAATTTCCACTTTTGAACAGCCAAAACCTGAATTTTACTTCATTCGGTAAGACTTATTTCCACTTCCTGTTTTTCTCTTTTTTTAGTGGATTTTACCTTTACACTTTAGCTCTTGAAAAACACTTAAAACAAGTAGCAGAAGCCATTAAAGACGGCGTCGAGCTTTGGGGCTATACCACCTGGGGGCCAATTGACTTGGTATCGGCGTCAACAGCGCAGTTAAGCAAACGCTATGGTTTTATTTATGTTGACCGTAATGATGATGGGACTGGAACACTTGCCCAATATAAGAAGAAATCATTTGCCTGGTACAAAAAAGTAATTGCGAGTAATGGACAAAGCCTTTATTCTGAAAAATAAAGTTTTTGCACTTTTGTGCGGAAGCTTTATTTTTTGAATTTAGGCAGATCCTTTCGCTGAAGGGAAATGGACGCTGCCTATGGTGGGATAAAATCACTTGACAGTATCTATTGGCCTGAATGTATAATTTTGCCGGATGAAGGCCGGTCTTGCCAAGTCAATGGACTGTTGTTATAATGAACTTACATCGCAGGGCAATCAATGGGAACGACCTGGCAGGCGTTAAAAAAAGGCTATAGGCGACTATAGGCATCAAAAGTGTTTGACATTTATGATACAGGATCATTTTGTCCTAAAGGGGCAATGGACATGACAATGATCTCTCGGAATCTTGAGTAATCATGCCGGTAAAACTCTGGCAGGAGGTTGAAAAGGAAATATTAGCGGAGGAATAAAAAAAACTGCAAGTGGAATCGAAAACCCTTGATTTTATTGGGTTAAAGATCCCAAAAGATTATGACACCGGAAGGGGGGAAAATCCATGAAATGTATTTTAATGAATAAGAACACGCCGGTTGTGGAACTGGAGATAGATGAGGACACGGCGGCTATTGTCAAAGTTGGCAAGGGATATGAACTGGATTTTTTACCGGTAGGAATAGACAAGGGGGCGGGCATACCGAACAAAAGGGAGTTAAATGAATGGTGGTATGGCAGAGCGATTCCGGCCAGCCGCTCAGGGCTGAAAGCGGCGCTGGAACAAATGGCAATCGTCCAGCCGGAGCAGCTTTTGCTTAAGTGCTATGGGTTAAGCCTGTCGGATCAGTATTGGCTGAAGCCATCAGGCAGCCAATTGGCGTGGCGGGATATTAATTTTTTTGAAAATGATTTTTCCAATGACGTAGGCAATATTTTATTTGGGCAGCCCAAGCAAAATAAGGAAATTAATTTGATGTCGCCCTGTAATACATCAGACGGCTGGCTGAAAAAGAAATGGAAGTTGGTGAATGGAAAGCGGTGTCTGATCAAAGCCGGCAGCAATCCATATATGCAGGAACCGCTGAATGAAGTATTCGGCACAAGGCTGCATCAGCGGCTGGGATATAAAAATTATGTTTCCTATACACTTAGCTGGGAAGAGGGAAAACCATACAGTGTATGTGAAAACTTTATCACAGCAGATACCGAACTGGTTAGCGCGGTCAGCATTAACCGCAGTCTAAAAAAGAGAAGTCAGTTCTCTTCTTATCAGCATTTTATGAGGGCTTGCCGGAAACTGGGAATTCCCGGGATGCAGCAATATATCGATTATTTGCTGGTGTTTGATTATTTAATGGCGAATACCGATCGGCATTTTGGCAACTTTGGGGCAATCCGCGATGTCAATACCTTGCAATGGCTGGGGCCGGCGCCCGTGTTTGACAGCGGCACCAGTCTATGGCATGATAAGCTGACAAGAGAAATTGCGTTTAATGCTCCAATAGAGATGAAGCCTTTCTATGCCGATGGATCCAGACAGCTGGAATTGGTTACCGATTTTGGCTGGATACCATTTGCTAATCTGATTGACTTAAAGGATGACATCACGGAAGTCTTTGCCCAATCAGACCGAATGGAGGAAGAAAGGATGAAAGCCATTGCCAAAGCGGTGGATAAGCGGGTAGAAGCTTTGCGGGAAATGGCGCAGGGGCGGGGTTAAGGCAGATAAAAATGGTAGCCTTGTTGTCTAATGCAGGCTTTCAATTCTCATCTTATCTCAAAAAGAAAGGGTAATTTTATGCATCAAATTCCTGAATATTATGAAAAAAGAATATCAGAACTTCAGGCGGAAATAGATTATCTGCATGGATTGCTGGATCTTGCTAAGATTCCGTATAAGAAAAGCACTAAAAATACGGATGATGAAAATGACTTGCGTCAGGGGCTTATGGAGTCAGATCAGGGGGCAAGAATTATTCCGGTTAATCTTACGCCTAGGCATGCGGCATACTTTTATTCAATATTTAAAGGCCGAAGAGATGTTTACGGCAAACGCGGCGGCAAGCCAAGTCCTAAAACAGGAAAAACCGGTTATTTTACCCAATGCTGGAACTTTTGGAAAGATGGCGTTTGCCCCAAAAAATCAGGAAATAAAATAACATGCGGCGAATGTGCCAATCAGAAATATAAGG
>CAUVDV010000249.1:0-2702 GCA_963550755.1 uncultured Lachnospiraceae bacterium | reverse complement strand
TTTAATAAATAATATCCTTGCCCATCATCATAATAATTGGCAAAAATATGAGTCCAACAATCCAGACCACTGTTTCCAATCTTAAGCCATAAACAGTATGTCGCACTTCTTTTCGATTTAAATACTTTGACAAAAAGAAATTGATACATGTAATAATAATATGAAACAATAAAAGAGCAATGTATTGCCCCTTTTCCGTCTTAAATAAATAAGGGCTAATCTTACTTAAAAGAAATATACCTCCAAAATAATCTATAACTACAATAATAAGCCCATATCCACTAAATTGTATCATCTTTTACTTCTCCAATCCATTGCCCGCTTAGTACCCGTTTCGACAAGCTTGATATAGCGTTTACTGTCAAAAGCAATCCCTCCCGCTCCATGCCCTCGCTTGCCAGATAAAATAAGCGGCATCTTTAGCCGAACAGCCGCCAATCCTTATATCTGCGACCGAATCCATCGCATCAGCTCCGTATCTTTCTCCGGCAAGTCCTCTGCAAAAAAAGGATCCATATGGGAAAGAAAATGCCAATCCGGCTCTCCTTTTTTGCGAACAATCATTGCCTCGCCGTCCTCCGAGCCACGATAGCAGCGGTCTGCTTCATAGCCCATTTCCGCCAAAAGCCGGCTTACCCGCCGATAATTAGCTTCTCTGGCTGTGATATAAGCTTCCGCGTCTTCATTATTGATCATATACGCATCCACTAAGGTAGCGCCCTGAGCCATACCGCCGTCCGGCACATCCATATTGACCAGTTCCCGCCAAATAATATCGACTTCCTCCTCATCCGGAAACATAAACCGGCTCAGCGGAATCTGGTTTCCCTTGTGTTCAGCCGCCATATAATCCGGCAGTTCTTCCGGCCGCAGGCTTTCATAAACATAGGTTTCACCCTCCACTTCCTCCTGCCATATCCGGTAGCCGGGAAGCCCGGCCACAAACTCCCGCCCGCTTTCCAAGGTGTCAAACAGCGCCAATAAAGTTTCCCGTCCATTTTGAATAAAAGTTAGCAAATACATCTTTCTCCTCCTGCCGCTAATTCCGGTGTAAATTGCAAGCTCTAACCACTGCTGCCGGATTCGGTGCAAATCCTAAAACCTCAGCCGCCGCCAATCTGCCCGTTCGCTCCCCCCGCTTTCCATTCGCCGGAACATTTTTTTAGTCAATCCGCCGTTCAAAGCCTAAGTAGCGGGTACCCTGAAACGACAACTGCCCCCGGTCGCCCTCGGCCAGCATGCCATACTCCGACCCGCTGAGCCTAAGCTCCATCCGGTCACCGCTGGCGACCTCAAAGGTTACATAATATGTGGTTGAAGTCATCCCGCCGTCTTCTCCGCTGTGATTGCCCGACACACTTGTTCGTCTGCCTACCACAACCGCCTCGACCGTCAACCGGGGCGATTGATTATTGTTCGCCCATTCGCCAATCGCCCTGACCAGTGTTACCACAAACAGCGTCAATATCAATAGGAACATCAGCGGAAAAATAAACGGGATGATATTAAACATGTTATAGCCAAACATTTCTTTCCTACCCCCAAACACTTTTAAGATTGATATAGCAAAGTTTTCTTTGCTTCCATTTCTCCAAAACAATTTCCATTCTCTGTAATGCTTCCGATGGTAAGCCCATTTCTTTGCCGGTTTTCAATTTGTATTCCAGATTGTTGATCATGGCTTTTTGACAGTCAAAATGCCGCGGTGCAATAAAAAAGCGATCGCCCTTTTCACCAAACGAAGAATATTCATCGACGATAAAATAAAACATATTCTTGGCGTAGTAAGCGTTATCTTCCAAATTTCGTTCAAATAACGTCTTTGCATCGACCATTGACTGTCTGGCCAGCACGATACTGCACAATTCCTGCCCGGCCAGCTTTTGCCGAATTTCCAGACAAGAAAGCGGCTCCCGCTCCTCATCAATATAGTATCCACCAGTGGTCATATCAAGCATGATCCATTTTTTCCGCTTGAGGTCATAAATTTCGGTCACAACATGATTGTCAAAATCATAGGCGAATACGGCATAATGGCAATTCGTCTGGCTTTGATTCCCACCGCCATACAGCATTCCGCCAGTATCTTGGCTTTATTCAAACAGTTAATTCCATTTTCCGGCTTTTCATAGCAATATTCCAGCAAAGCCAAGCTATTGCGCTCAATGTGGTTGTCATAATCCCCCTTATGTTTCAGCTTGGGCGCAAAATGGCGCATCAGCCGGACGGCTCGCTCAAAGTCCGTTCCTCGGCCGGCTTTGCGCTTTAAATCGTATTTGGCTGTCAGTTCAGCATATTCTGGGCAGTCCGTTTCATAATGAATGGCTGCATCGCTGCCCGCCAAAAAATCCTCATTGTTTTTTAATATGCCGGTGTAAATATTGTATAATTCCCGGTTAAACTCTTTTTGCTTCATGAAAAGTTTCCTCTTAAACTTCTGTTATCCTTTTTCCATTATTTTTTATCAGCACTTCCCAATACCCCTTTTGACTGCTGCCTACCCGCTTGATAATGCCCAATTTCTTCATTTTATTTAAATAATATTTCACTCGGTCAAGCGTCCAGCCCAATTTTGCAGCAATCTCTTTTTGGGTAAAGTCAGGATTATGTTGCACCGCTTTTAAAATATTCCGATCTTCTTTTGTCAAAATCAAATTCTCTTTGAGATTAGTAGCTTGGGTAGTAGCTTGGGTAGTAGCTTG
>CAUVDV010000248.1:0-2730 GCA_963550755.1 uncultured Lachnospiraceae bacterium | reverse complement strand
TAGAGCGTTCGCCTCCGGAGCGAAAGGCCGTGCGTTCGAATCGCATCGGGAACGTCTTTCCGCAGCTTCTCCTAAAAAAGAAGCTGCTTTTGTTATGAAAGCCAAATCAAGCGACTGTATTTCCGGCAAGCAACGCTTACCGGAAATACAGGCATTTGATTTGCTGGGGACATGAGGAAATATTATGAATCTTATTTTTGAAAATCTGCGTGGAATCAGTATGCAGGCGCTGCTGATTAAGACCATTCTGGCTTTGCTGATTGGCGGGGTGCTGGGCATTGAGCGCGGACGCAAACGGCGGCCGGCCGGTTTTCGTACCTTTATGTTGGTTTGCTTTGGCTCGATGGTAGTGATGACGACCAATATGTATGTTTACAGCTATTTGAAGGTTTCCGATCCGGTTCGCCTAGGGGCGCAGGTGGTCAGCGGCATCGGCTTTCTGGGCGGCGGTATGATCATCACCAATGCCAATAAAAATCAAGTCAGCGGCATTACTACGGCGGCCAGCTTATGGGCGGCGGCCTGCCTGGGGCTGGCGGTCGGCATTGGTTTTTATGAACTGGCGGTAATTGGCTTTTTTGCCGTTTTGCTGATTAATTCCTGGCTGCAAACATTGGAAAATTATTTGCTGATGAATTCCCGGGTTGTTCGGCTGTACATTGAATATGACTCCGATAAACCAATCAGCGCGCTGGTTGACTTTGGCCGGCACAATCGTTATGATATACTGGATTTGCAAATTAAACGCAGCAAGATAAATGTGGAAATTACCAGTATTATCGTTTTGCTGCGGTCAGAGCTAAAAAGAAATCATGATGAAATTATCCGTTCCTGGCAAGTGGTTGAGGGAGTGCAATTTATTGAGGAAATTGAATAGAATTGAGGTGGCAGAATGCGCAGCCGTAAATTTTATAAGAAGTTATTGTTGACCTATATGGGCATCGTTTGTGTATATACGCTGCTCATTATAGGTTTGTTTTTTATTGGCGCTAAAAAATATATCGGCAAAAGAGCGGATACCCAGAATGAGCTTTTTTTGCAGCAGTACGCCAAAGCAGCTGACACGGCTTTAGAAACAGCCTTTAATGTTTCACGCCAAATTTTCAGCAGCAGTGAAATGCAAACCTTTTTGCTGGCCAAAGACGTCGATTATTACAATGTGACCATGCTTTACCGCAGCATCCACCGGACGCTGTCGCCGTTTAGCCATTGGAACTTCTTCTTGGCGATGGGTAAAAGCAACTCGGATATTATCATTACTACCGGCGGAACTTTAAGCAAAGAAAAATTTTATAAAAAAATGGCCTTTCCTTTTATCGATGATATCAGCCGGCAGGCGTATTTTTCTGGGCAAAGCAATGCAACGCCGGTGATCATCAGCGACGGCGGCTTTTATAATGTGTCCGGGCAGGTCGTTACCATTATGGAAGCGCAAAGACTGCTCGGCAACATCGAAATGCTGTCCTATTTTTCTTATCCGGAAAAAGAGTTGTTTCCTGACATCAACGAATGGGGCAGCGGCGGACTGATCGTCAGCGTCGGCGGTCAGACTCTGCTGACCCGTAACTATGGGATCGCGGCGGAAAAATGGCAAAAGCTGCTGACGCAGTTTCAGAGCGAAGCTGATTTTAGCGTTTCGGGCGGCTATGTGCTGTATCGTTATCCGCTGAGCAAGGCTGGTCTGGAGCTTAACTATATTGCCAAACTTCCCGGTTTTGCTGAAATGTGGCTGGAAATCCTCATGGAATTTGGGTGGGTTTATCTGGCGTTAGCTTTTTTCGGTGCGATTGGGGCGTATTTAATCAGCCGGCGAATTTACCGGCCGCTTTTGGCGGTGGTCAATCAATTCCAAGCCGATTATCATGTCAGCGGCAGTGATGAGTTTGCTCTGATTCGGACGGCTTCGGAAAAAATGAACCAGACCAGGCAGGAGCTGGAGCAGATTATTCGGGAAAATACCAAGCCGTTAAAGACGAAGTTTTTGCGTGACTTATTGTATGGTCTTTCCGATGAAAATGATATTGAAGAAAAGACGGCTAAGTTTGAGCTGACGGATTTTAACGGGCCGTTTTGCTTGATCCTGGCGGAGCATATCAATTATACGCAAATGAGTGATCAGTTTTCCGAGCAAAATTTAGGCAAAATCTGGCGACGGATTACCGCGCTTTATGCCGAGGTGTTAGGCCGGCGAGGCGGGCGCTATGAAATCATTGAGCTGGAAAAGAAACGGCTGGCTCTGCTGTTTTCCGAACAAGAATGCGTGCAAAGAAAAACCGATTTGGAAGAACTGCTGGAAAGCTTAGGAAAAGACTATGGCTTTCAGGTATTGGCTGTTTTGGGAAAACCGGCGGCCGCGCTTAGTGATTTGGAGGAAAGCTACAGCTCGGCGATTGAAGCCTTAAATTACCGGAGCCTGCTGCCTAAAAATAAGCTGGCCTCCTATGAACAAAGCCTGGAGGTTAAACCGATCACTTATTATTATCCGCTGGACGTGGAAGAAACTTTGATGAATTATGTTGAGCAGAGAAAAGAAGAAGAAACGCATCTGCTGTTGACCCATATTTTAAATCAGAACTTTAAACGGCACGAAATGAGCGCGGAGAATATTTCCCTGCTGACCTTTGCCATTATTGCTACGATCAATCGGCTGCTCAATCAGCAGTTAAAAACTGTGGAGGGTGTTTATGGCCAGGGAACGATCCTTTATTTGGAGCTCAAGACGATGACCAA
>CAUVDV010000247.1:0-2740 GCA_963550755.1 uncultured Lachnospiraceae bacterium | reverse complement strand
GCCATCGACACGGCCGCAGGGGATCCGCTCAATAGCATGGGCAGCGGCTTTGATCGCATGAATTCCTTTTTCCGGCTCAAACCCGGCATGAGCCGGCCGGCCGTGAAAAACGGCGGTAAAAGTCAGCATCGTCGGCGCCTGATAGGCGGCGCTGCCAACAGGACCGGTCAAATCAAAAACATAAGCTTCTTTGGATCGGAGCGTGGCGGGATCAACATAATGAATCCCTACGTTATAAGGCTCTTCGGCTACCGTAAATAGGACTTCAACCGGCCGGTGCGGCTGGTTTTGCTCTTTTAGGCAGCGCAGCGCCTCGATAATCGCGGCTACGCCGGCTAAGTCATCGGCGCCTAAAACCGTTTTTTGCTCGGAAGTAATTTTGCCATCGGAATGGACAATCGCTTTTTTGCCGCAGGAAGGCTCAACTGTATCCATATGCGCGCTGAAAAGCAAGGGCGGCAGATCAAGACCGCCGTCAACGTAAGTATATAAATTACCGCTGTTGCCGTTTATAAGAGCGGCGGCGCCGTCTTCCACCGGGTTAAGGCCTAACTGGCTGAGAATCGTTTTTAAATGATCGCAGACGGCCCGCTCGCCAAAGGAGGGGCTGTCAATAGCGACTAAATCCGTAAAAGTTTGAATCAGACGAGATTGGTTAACCATCATAAATCCTTTCTTAAATTTATTCAACCAAGCTAAATAAGCTAAATAAGCTGAATAAGCTGAATGCCTATTAAAAAAGTGCAATCTTTTTGTAAGTAGGAATAGGGCATTCTGCGAACCGTGCGTGTCGAAAGTTTCGCGTTTTTGCATGGGCGCGCACATAGCCAAGCTGAACGCCTATCAAAAAAGCGCAATTCTTTTGTAAGTAGGAATAAGGCATTCTGCGAACCGCGTGTGTCGAAAGCTTCGCGCTTTTTCGCAAGCCGGTGCGCAGCTGGCTCCAAAAGGCGGTTTTATTGAACAAAGTAATTAGTTTAATTTTTAAACACAGCCCTGAGCCAGCATCGCGTCGGCTATTTTTTCAAAGCCGGCGATATTCGCGCCCAGTACATAGTTATCAGGCGCGCCATATTTGGCGGCCGCCGCGTCAATATTTTGGAAAATGCCGGTCATGATCGCTTTCAGCTTTTGATCAACTTCGGCAAAGCTCCAGGCCAGCCGCTGGCTGTTTTGGCTCATTTCCAGGCCGGAAGTGGCGACACCGCCGGCATTGGCGGCTTTGCCCGGTAAAAAGAGAACCTTATTCGCCAGCAAATATTCGGTAGCCTCCAGCGTGGTCGGCATGTTAGCGCCCTCGGCCACGGCCAGGCAGCCGTTAGCGACTAAGGCCTCGGCGCCTTTTTTATTCAGTTCGTTTTGGGTGGCGCAGGGCAAAGCAATGTCGCAGGGGTACTGCCATACGCCCCGACCTTCCCGGTAGACGGCGGACGGCCTTTGTTTGGCGTAATCAGCCACGCGTCCGCGTTTTTCTTCTTTAATCTCTTTTAAAAGCGCCAGGTCAATGCCGGCTTCGTCATAAACAAAACCGGAAGAGTCGCTGGCGGTAATAACCTTGGCGCCAAGCTGCTGCGCCTTTTCAATGGCGTAAATAGCAACGTTGCCGGAGCCGGAGACGGCGATGGTTTTGCCTTTTAGTTCATGACCATGGGTTTGCAGCATTTTTTCCACAATATAGAGCAGGCCATAGCCGGTTGCTTCCTTCCGGGCGAGTGATCCGCCATAACTGATGCCTTTGCCGGTCAAAACGCCTTCATAGCAGGAGCAGATGCGTTTGTACTGGCCGAACAAATAACCGATTTCCCGGCCA
The DNA here is from genome assembly GCA_963550755.1 of uncultured Lachnospiraceae bacterium. Classification (GTDB taxonomy): domain Bacteria; phylum Bacillota; class Clostridia; order Lachnospirales; family Vallitaleaceae; genus W11650. The sequence goes on along the minus strand of CAUVDV010000247.1, from coordinate 930 downwards.
CCGACACCGATATCGCCGGCCGGCACATCAATATCCGCTCCGATGTATTTATAAAGCTCGGTCATAAAGCTTTGGCAGAAGGCCATGATTTCCCGATCGGATTTGCCTTTGGGGTCAAAATCAGAGCCACCCTTGGCGCCGCCCATGGGCAGGCCGGTTAAAGAGTTTTTCAAAACCTGCTCAAATCCCAGAAACTTCATGATGCTTAAATTAACCGAAGGGTGCAGGCGCAGGCCGCCTTTGTAGGGCCCGATGCTGTTGTTAAACTGTACCCGGTAGCCGCGGTTGACCTGATACTGACCGTTATCGTCAACCCAGCCGACCCGGAACTGGATTTGCCGATCCGGCTCAATCAGCCGCTCTAAGATGGCGTTTTGCCGGTAAGCTGCTTCGTTTTGAGCAATGGCCGGGGCAAGCGAGGTCAGGACTTCACTGACGGCCTGCTGGAACTCGGCTTGGTCGGGGTATTTGTTTTTCACTAAATCAATGATTTCATTAACATAATTCATGGTAATCTCCATTCCGCCGCCTTTGGCTGGCGGCACAAATAGTAATGAAAGGGCTTCAACTTTTTACGCTATGTTGTAGTTAAGTGCGCCAATTTATGGTTTTCCTTTGCTTTCTTTTACACTAATTCCTTCCTATTTAAATAAGGTTATGTCGGCACTGCTGAAAAGATCCTTTGTTTTCTGTCCGGTTCCGCTTTTCCATCGAGCGGGAAAGCCCGCTTGATTTACCTTGTCCTTAAGGGTTTCCGCAAACACAGGCGCATCTTCGGACGTATCGCGCTAAAAAAAGAAAAGCAAACGCTGTAAGCGTTTGCTTATGAACGGAGAGGGCGGGATTCGAACCCGCGTGTGATTGCTCACAAACTGATTTCGAGTCAGCCCCGTTATGACCACTTCGATACCTCTCCACAGGTCTAACATA
>CAUVDV010000246.1:0-2756 GCA_963550755.1 uncultured Lachnospiraceae bacterium | reverse complement strand
TTCAAAGCTGGGCATACTGATAACTCTGGCCGCAATGCCGTCCGCCTTTAACATCGCCTGTGCTTTCATCATCGGCTCTACTTCCGAACCGCTGGCCATCAGTAATACATCCGGCACGGCTTTTTCGCAGTCCGACAAAATATAGGCACCCTTTAAGGCTTCTTTCCCACTGCCGGCATAATTCGGCAAGTTTTGCCGGGTCAAAACCAACGCAACCGGTGTTTGCTGCGAATGCATAGCCGCATACCAACCGGCCGCCGTTTCCTTCGCATCCGCCGGACGGAAAGTAATAACATTCGGCATGCTGCGCAGCGATGCCAACTGCTCTACCGGCTGATGCGTCGGGCCGTCTTCGCCGACACCGATGCTGTCATGCGTTAAAACATAAACCGGCGCAATATTCATCAGCGCCGCCAGCCGAATCATCGGCTTCATATAATCGCTGAACACAAAGAAGGTTGCTCCATAGGCCTTAAAGCCGCCATGCAGCTCCAAACCGTTCAAAATACCGGCCATCGCCAGTTCACGCACACCAAAATGCAGATTCCGGCCGGTGTAATCCTGCTTACCAAAATCCCCTTGACCTTTCATATATGTTTTGGTTGACGGCGCCAAATCCGCCGATCCGCCAAATAAAACCTGCGTTTTGGCGGCAATCCGCTGAATCACTTCACCGGACAGATTCCGGGTGGCATTCGGCTTATCGGCAAAACTCCAAAAATCCGGTTCGTCCATAAAAGCCAAATCCAGTTTGCCGGACAGTCGCTTTGACAGTTCTTCAGCCAACTCCGGATACGCCTTTTCATAAGCAGCCCAAGCCGCGTTCCATTCCGCTTCCGCCTGCTCCCCTTTTTGCAGAACTTCTTTGGCATAGGCATAAACATCCGCATCCACAAAAAAGTCTTTCTCTGCTGGCAAGCCTAAGTTTTCTTTCATTGCTCTGACATTATCTGCCCCCAGCGGCGCACCGTGCGATTCTTCACTGCCCTGCAAAGCCGGACAGCCATAGCCGATCATGGTATGCGTTACAATCAAACTAGGTCTGGTCAAATCTGCCTTCGCCTCAGCAATTGCTTTTTCAATCGCCGCCACATCATTGCCGTCAGCCACGTCAAGCACCTGCCAATGATAAGCAGCAAAGCGCTCGGCCACATCTTCAGTAAAAGCAATCTCGGTGCTGCCTTCAATTGTAATCCGATTGGAATCATACACCACAATCAGTTTTCCCAATCCCAGACTGCCGGCCAAAGAAGCCGCTTCCGAACTGATGCCTTCCATCAGACAGCCGTCACCGCACAGAGCATAGGTGTAATGATCCACCGGCTTATGTTCTCCCCGGTTATACCTAGCCGCCAAATGCGCTTCGCCCATTGCCATCCCAACTGCCATAGCAAAGCCTGCGCCCAAGGGACCGGTCGTGGCTTCCACCCCGGTAGTGTGGCCATATTCGGGATGTCCCGGTGTCAGCGATCCCCATTGCCGGAACGCCTGCAAGTCTTCCAGCTTCAAGCCATAGCCAAAGACATGCAGCAAAGAATAAAGCAATGCCGAACCATGACCGGCCGATAAAATAAAACGATCCCGGTTATACCACCCGGCATGATGCGGGTTATGCTTCATCGCTTTGGCCCACAGCGTAAACGCAGCCGGCGCTGCACCCAGCGGAAGTCCGGGATGCCCGGAATTGGCTTTTTGGACTGTATCTGCGGATAATCCGCGCAAGGTATTGATTACTTTTTGTTCAATATTCATTGGGTTTCCTCCTTTTTTATTTCCGCCCACATGATTAAAGCATCTTCCGCCGGCTTCTGATAATAATCTTTCCGCACCCCGGCAATTTGAAAATCATTTTTTTGATACACGGCAATCGCCGCCGCATTACTTTTTCTGACCTCCAAAGTCATCGCTGTTATACCCATTTGCTCGGCCTTTTCTTTTAAAAAAGCAACCAGCCTTTGTCCTCGCCCCTGCCCCCGGGCTGACCGGGCAAGCGCAATGTTCGTAATATTTCCGTCTGTCAGGATTTTCCAAAAACCGGCATAGCCAATCGGCTCGTTATTTTCCATCCAGACATAATAATAGGTGTTGGGATTGTGCAGTTCATTTTCAAATGCCGCTGCGCTCCACGGCAAAGAAAAGCTTTCCTGTTCAATCCTTAGCACCGCTTCAATATCAGATATGCGCATCTCCCTGATCTCTTCCATTTTATTCGCCGTATTCTCTTTCTGCCTGCGTTTTTTTCAAATAAACCGGCACCAGCTGGCTGCCGGCAATACCGCCGCCGGCTCGCTGTTTTTGTTCTCCCAAAAGCGCGATACTGGCCGCCGATAATTGATGCCGGCGCCCATCCGGAATAAAAAGAAGCTGCGGGTTTAGCTGCGTTTTTAATTCCTGTTCAAACTGAAAAAAACCGTCGCCCACTACTGCCGTTTCCTGGCTCGCCGCCTGCGCCGTCCCAATCCGGGCAATCACTTCCGGCAAAAGCAAAACCTGCGGCGCTTCAATCTCACTCAAGTATCCGCCTTGCGCCTGATACTGGGCATAATATAACTCCTGACTTCTGGCAAACAGCAGCGTAAAAATCCGTCCCTGAAAATCAGCCAGATTATTGGCCAGCCCTTCTAAGGCTGACACCGGCACAACCGGTTTTCCCGAAGGCAAAGCCAAGCCCTTGGCCGTAGCAATCCCAATCCGCAAGCCAGTATAAGAACCGGGGCCTGCCGACACCGCAATTGCATCAATTTCCGCCAGCGTAA
>CAUVDV010000245.1:0-2760 GCA_963550755.1 uncultured Lachnospiraceae bacterium | reverse complement strand
ATTTCATATAGGGCGGGGGAAAATCACCGCAAAAAGGTAGCCGAGGCTCAGTACGGCGGCGCGGAGCAAAGAGCGCGGACGATCGTTGATGAAGCGATTAAGGAAGCGGAAACTGTGAAGCGGGAAGCCGGACTGGCGGTTAAAGAGGAAACCTTTAAACTGAAAAATGAATTAGAACAAGAAGTCAAAGAACGACGAAATGAGCTGTCCCGGCTGGAAAAACGCGTTCTGCAAAAGGAAGAAGCTTTGGATAAGAAAGCGGCGGATTTTGAACGCAAGGAACAATCCGTGGCCGACAAAGAAACTTCCTTGAAGAAAGCGAAACAGGAAGTGGAAGAGCTCAAAGCACAACACCTGTCAGAGCTGGAGAAAATCTCCAGTTTATCTACCGAACAGGCCAAGGAATATCTTCTGCAGTTAGTCAGAGAAGATGTTCAGCATGAATCAGCAATTATTATTAAAGAGTTTGAAGCCAGAGTTAAAGAAGAGTCAAACAAAAGAGCCAAAGAAATTCTATCAACAGCCGTCCAGCGGTGCGCTTCGGATTATGTGGCCGAATCAACGGTATCGGTGGTAAATCTGCCGAACGATGAGATGAAAGGCCGGATTATCGGCCGGGAAGGCCGGAATATTAGAGCGCTGGAAACCTTGACGGGCGTGGACTTTATCATTGACGATACGCCGGAAGCCGTCATTTTATCCGGTTTTGATCCCATGCGGCGGGAAATTGCCAGAATTGCTCTGGAAAAATTGATCGTTGACGGTCGGATTCATCCGGCGCGGATTGAGGAAATGGTCGAGAAAGCCAAAAAGGAAGTCGATGAATCGATTCGCGAGGCCGGCGAAAATGCCGTTATGGATACGGGCGTCCACGGACTGCATCAGGATTTGATTAAGATTCTGGGCAGAATGAAATACCGGACCAGCTACGGTCAAAATGTACTCAAGCATTCGGTTGAGGTGTCGATTTTGTGCGGTCTGATTGCCAATGAATTGGGCGCGGACGTGAAATTAGCCAAAAGGGCGGGTCTGCTGCATGATATCGGCAAGGCGATTGACCATGAAACAGAAGGCTCGCATGTGGAGATTGGGGTAAATCTTTGTAAAAAATACAAGGAAAATAAGATTATTATCAATGCCGTTCAGGCACATCATAATGATGTGGAGCCGGAAACCGACATTGCCGTAATCGTTCAGGCGGCTGATACGATCAGCGCCGCTCGCCCCGGAGCCAGACGGGAAACTTTGGAGTCTTATGTGACCAGATTAACGAAACTGGAAGAAATTGCTGATAGTTTTGATGGCGTGGAGAAATCCTTTGCTATTCAGGCCGGTAGAGAAGTTCGAGTTATGGTAGTACCGGAAAAAGTATCGGACGACAAGATAGTGCTGCTATCACGAGAAGTTGCAAAACGAATTGAGGAGGAGCTTGATTATCCGGGACAAATCAAGATCAACGTCATTCGGGAAACAAGAGCTGTTCACTATGCTAAGTGATTGACAGAAAAGGAAAGAGAAAAGAGCGGTTGTGGGTATCATGGCCGCTCTTTTTATACCAGCGGCATTCTTGATTTATGAAGAAGCACCTCTGATCAAGGTTAAAATGAGGAGATGGAAAAATGGACGCAGAACTTTATATCAAAAAAGCTTCCTTACAGATGGCGAAAGGTGAAATAGAAAAAGCAGCTGACAGCATGAAAAAAGCGATTGAGGCGGGGGGCGATATCGTTGCTGCGGTTCAGGCTCGGTGTTTTCTGGGAGAATATTATTTCATTCATCAAAACTATATGTTATCAAAGGAAAACTTAGAATGGATTTTGGAACGGGCAGAGGAATTGGAAACGGATTATGACGATTTGCTAAATGATGAAATAGCCAAAGCTGATATGCTGTTGGAAATGATTGAGACATTTGCTTTAATTAAGTACTCAACTTTCCCATGTTCGACAGAATAGTCTTTTTTAGGCTCGTTGCATGGCGGGAACGATAGGCAAATTGCGAAGCAAATTGCCGAAAGTGGAGTCCATGCACCCGCTCTCTGAGCGGGATAGAGCCAAAAAAGACTATGGGAAAGTTGAGTTAAGTAGTATAATAGTTGAATGAGAAAGCGAGGAAAAGTCATGCATCAATACTACGAGGAGAATAGAGAAAAACTAAAAAAGGATATGCATAAAATGCTTTCTCTGATCGCACCCGAATTAGAGGAAGTCAGTCAAAAAAGCTATCGCCGGGTGTTTGCCGAAATATGGAACTATTATCAGACCGAGCTTATGGAACGGTTTCCTTATATTGGGGGCAAGAGCGTCAGCGGGACGCATAATCTGACCGGTGCGTACTGTTTTGTCGCTATGGGCGAAGTCCTAAAAAAGTATGGCTGCACCGTGGAAAAAAGCGGTTACCTTATGATGTTATCTTACGAGCGGATGGTGTTAAAGCTGCCGCGAACTGCCCGTTGGCTAATCCGCCGGCTGTCCGGCAATACCAAACTGCTGACCAGGCTATTTGTTAAAAGGGACGCTAAAAACAGCGCCAATGCCGCCAAGAACGCCGGCAGTTTTGAAACCAAAACTCAAATTCCGCCGGAGGCGGGCTATACGTTTAGTTTTCATAATCTGGTCTGCCCGCTGGCAAACTTTGCCAAGCAGTATGGATATGAGGAATATATGCCTTATCTTTGCAATTTAGATTATGTGGCCTGCGGCGCCATGGGCGTACCGCTGTTCCGGGAGCATACCTGCTTTGAGGATGGGGATTACTGCG
>CAUVDV010000244.1:0-2763 GCA_963550755.1 uncultured Lachnospiraceae bacterium | reverse complement strand
ATTCGCTTGCCTGAACAGGGGGCAATATGTCGCCTGACAAGTGACCAAATATTTGCTCATAAGTTTATAATAATCTCAGAAGCTAACAAAACCGCAGCTTACGCTGCAGCCAGTTTACGGAGGGATTTATTATGAGAGAAAATTTAACGGAACTTGTGTTTATTCTGGACAGGAGCGGATCTATGAGCGGCTTGGAGTCGGATACGATTGGCGGTTTTAATTCGCTGATCGGGAAACAGCAAAAGGAAGCGGGAGAAGCGATTGTTTCAACGGTTTTATTTGATGATGCCTGCGATGTCATTCATGACCGGATAAAGATTAAGGATGTGCCGAAGTTAACCGAAAAAGAGTACTATGTCAGGGGATGTACGGCGTTGCTGGACGCGGTTGGCGGAGCAATTCATCATATCGGCAATATTCATAAATATGCCAGGGAAGAAGACCGGCCGGGCAAGACATTGTTTGTCATTACGACCGACGGGCTGGAAAATGCCAGTACCAAATACAGTGTTGACAAGGTTAAGAAAATGATTGAGCGTCAGAAAAAGAAATATAACTGGGAATTCCTTTTTCTGGGAGCGAATATTGACGCGATTAAAGCAGCCGAGGGTATGGGAATTGACCGGGATCGGGCGGCTAATTTCCACAGTGACGCCAAGGGAACGGCACTTAATTATCGAGTGCTGGAAAAAGCGGTATCCTGTGCCAGACGCTGCCCTTCCGCTCAAATCAGTTCCGTTTTTGCCGAAGGGGTGTGGAAAGAGGAAATTGACCAGGATTTTAAGGCCAGAGGATAAGAGTGCCAAACTAAAAATATTTTCCTTGACGAAATGCCTAAAAAAGAGTAGACTGTTTTAAGTTAGTATTAGCTAACCTCCCTTTTTCATGCTGAAACTGTGTGCTTCTGCGCAAACGGCTAACCAGCTTAAAAAGATGGTTCTGTCGAATCCGGGAAAGGGAAGAGAGCAATTTGAAACTTGTGCTGTCAACAAAGTATGTCGAGGAACTTTATGAAAGTGAAAGCAATAAAAATAAATCCGTCACTGGTTTTATTTTTTAATATCCTGATACCGACACTGTTTATATTTATGGCGGCTTTTCCGCTTAATTACATTCTGATGGCGTTTGCCTCGCTGGTGCTGCTGCTGGCAGGTAAGGTTAAAAGGGCGCTGATATTTATGGCGATATATGCGGCAGAGGCAGCAGGCTGTATTGTTTTCGCGGATGTTATTCCGGCAGGCTATGTGCTTGTGTTTTTAAGCATATTGATGCAGTTCTTGCCGTGTTTGATGATGGCGACTATTCTGTTTAGGGATTATACTACGGCCGAGTTGCTGTCAACGCTGGAAAAGTTGCCGCTGCCAAGAAGTTTGGTGGTGGCGGTCATTATTACGCTCCGCTATGTGCCGACCTTTAGGCGGGAGTTTGGCTATATAAAGGAGTCCATGCGGCTAAGGGGAATTGCCTTTAGCTGGAAGCGGCCGGTTGAGAGTTTCCGCTATTTTATGGTTCCGCAGCTCTTTCGCTGCGCTGCCTTGGCGGAGGAAGTAACCTCGGCCGGATTAGTCAAAGGGATTGACGCTAATATTAAAAGAACTTCTTATTATGAGCAGCAGTTCAGGAAAAGCGACGGAGTGCTGATGATATTATTGATCAGCGGAATTGTGTGGGCAGGATTATGGACGAGATGATAAGAGCGGAAAAACTGGACTTTGCGTATGAGCAGTCCAAAGACGGCATCAGGGATATTGATTTTTCGATTCAAGGCGGCGAGGTTATTTTGCTGGCCGGGGACAGCGGCAGCGGCAAATCTACGCTCTTAAAGTGTCTGAATGGCTTGATACCGGAAACGGTTGAGGGAACGCTGAAAGGAATGCTTTCCTTTGAAGGGAAAAATTACCGGGAGCTGAAAATGTTTGAGCTGAATCAAAGGATCGGCTCGGTATTTCAAAATCCCAGAAGCCAGTTTTTTACTACGAATTCTACGGCGGAGCTGGTTTTCCCAATGGAAAATTATGGATTAAAGAAAGAGGTTATGGACGAAAGGCTGAAGGCGCTGACGGAAAAGTTCGGGCTGCATCCGCTCCTGAATCGCAATATTTTTGAAATCTCAAGCGGCGAAAGGCAGCTCCTGGCGCTGGCCTCGGCGATGGCGCTTAACCAACAGGCGGTAATTTTTGATGAGCCGTCGGCCAATCTTGACTATGGAAACGCCATGAAGCTGGGAAAGATTATCGCTGAAATGAGGCAGTCGGGCATAACCGTCATTGTGGCGGACCATCGCTTTTACTACCTGCAGGGGCTGATTGACCGAGTGTTTTTAATGGAAAACGGCCGACTCCGGTGTTTTCAAAGCGAGGCGGAGTTTAAGCAAAGCGCCTATGATACCAGAAGCTTCACGCTTTTTGCGCTGGATATGCCCGTACCGGAAAAAAGCCCGGGCGGGGAAAGCGCGGCCTGCCTGAAAGCCGTTAGTTACAAGAATATTTTAAGCGACATAAATCTTGAGTTTAAAAAAGGCGAGGTCAGCGTCTTAGTTGGCAGCAACGGAGCGGGCAAAACCACCATTGCTAAGCTTTTGTGCCAAAGCTTAAAGCCGGATAAGGGCGAGATCCATTCCGGCGAACTGCCGTTTTATATCATGCAGGATCCGGATTTTCAGCTTTTTGGCACCTCGGTTTTTAATGAGCTGGCGCTGGTCACCAATGATAAAACCGCGATTGAAGATACTCTTAAATACTTGGGGCTGTATGATTACCGGCA
>CAUVDV010000243.1:0-2772 GCA_963550755.1 uncultured Lachnospiraceae bacterium | reverse complement strand
GCACCGGCAATGTTTCTCATCAAAGTGGATTTGCCGGCTCCGTTTTCCCCGCACAAGGCATGGACTTCTCCGGCGCAGACGTCCATTTTTACCTTATCCAGCGCCTTTACCCCCGGAAAGATCTTTACAATGTCCACCAGCTCCAATATCTTATCCGTTTTCATACCCATCTCCTTTTTGCCAAAGATTTAATAGGCACAGCCGCAGCGCAAAATAACATTGGTATAGCCTGTATATTCGCCGGTCAGAATAATGGCCTTGGCTCCGGCTGACCGGGCTTTCAGTTCGCTGTGCGGAATATAATCGATTTCCGCTTTTGGCAGCAGTTCCAACGCCCGCCGGTGAATTGCCAAACTGGCTTCCCCGTTTTCTTTGGCCTCATTTGCAAAGGTCGCCCCTTCAATTACCAAATATTTGGTGATTGCCTCCAGCACCTCCACATAGCGGGGAGAATCCTTTTTCCAGCCGAGATCAATTCTTTCCACGCCCCTTGGCACCGGCAGACCGGCATCACCAATCACCAATAAATCATTATGTCTTAATTCAGCCAATACCCTGTTTAACTGGGGATGAATAATTTCTGTTTTCAGCATAACTTTCTCCTTCCTATGACTCTTGCGCTTTTAAAAAATCATCAATTTCCGAGCGCAGCGGCATCGAAACGGCCGTACCCAGCTTTTGGACCGACAGTGCCGCCGTCGCCGAGGCAAACTCTGCCGCCGCCAGTAATTCTTTTCCTTCCGCCAAAGCAACGGCAAACGCGCCGCTAAAAGCATCGCCTGCTCCGGTTGTATCAATCGCCTTTACTTTATACGCCGGTATCAGCTTTTCTACCTGACTGTTTTTACAATAAGCGCCCCGCTCGCCCAAAGTAATAACTACATTTTTTACGCCCCTATCCATAAACCAATCGGCCGCCGCCGCCGCGCCCACCTCATCCTGTACCGAAATTCCGCTTAAAATCTCGGCTTCCACTTCATTCGGCGTCAAATAATCAATCTTTTGATAAAGAGCCTCATCAATTTTTTGAACCGGCGCCGGGTTTAAAATAATCATTGCTTTTTCCTGAACAGCCAACTCTATCATTTTTTCCACTGATAATAAATTGGTTTCCAGCTGAAGCAGCAAATAATCGCTTTCCCGTGCCAAATCCCGAAGCGACTCCACTTCTTCGGCCGTGATATGATCACACGCGCCCGGCACGACCATAATCGAATTCTGGCTGGTATTTTCATCCACCAAAATCAGCGCCGCTCCACTTGGCTCTGCGGTTGAAATCAATACTCTGGATGTATCCATTTTTAAATCATTCATTGTTTTCAGCGCCAATTCGCCGAACGCGTCCTTTTTGACCTTGGTCACCAGCTGCACCTGGCCGCCGGCTTTAAAAGCTGCCACGCCCTGATTAAAGCCCTTTCCGCCCGCGCCCATTTGAAACATACTACCCTTAATCGTTTCGCCCGGCACCGGCAAGTGATCTCCTCTGGCCATTAAATCCGCGACATAACTGCCAAAAACTAAGATTTTACCCACTGTCTTTCCTCCTCTCAAAATTGCTCTCTGCCGATCAGACCGGATTGTCCGCCATCGGCTGTTTAATTTATGTAAACGTTTCCACATTTAGCTAAAAAATTTTCTTAATTTGTTATTTTCTAAACTTTCCCTTTCATTTTTTCTGAACCCCGCAAAATTAGCTGATAGGGAATGGTCAGTCTTTTCACTTTGCGCGCCGTCAGGGCTTTTTCTTCTGCCCGCAGCACCGTCATTTTTTCCAGTAAAATATCCATGACCAGCTTGCCCTGCAAGCTGACATCCCGGTCAATAATCGACAGCGGATAGCCAATCAGCTTTAAGACCTCTATTTCGTCAAAGCCCACAAGCGAAATCTGCTGTCCGATTTGCAGCTTGGCCTCATTCAAATAATTAAGGCAACCCAAGGTCATTAAATTATTCGAGCTAAAAATGGCCGTCGGCGGTGCAGACAAGCTTAACAACCGCTTTGCCCCCTCATAACCGCTTTGCATCTTAAAATCGCCTTTGAACACATAGTTCGGCCGCTCCTCCAGTCCGTAGTTCCGCAGCGCCTTGACATAACCGTCCAGTCGCTCCTTGCCCGGCTTAGAACTAATCGGCCCGGTAATAATTCCGATTTTTTGGTGTCCGGCCTGAATCAGGGCTTCCACCCCGGCATACGCGCCCAGCAGGTTATCCATAAAAACGCCGTCCAGATTGCCACCCAGTAAATCACGGTCAACCAGCACCACCGGAATATTCTTTTTCTCCAGCTGGATCAAAAGCTGGCGGCTGATTTCATCGTCCTCCGCCACCGGTGCCATAACCAAACCGCTGACCCGCTGCTGTTCAATCAGGTTAATCAGGCGATGCTCTTTTTCCCGCTGCTCGTCACTGGTCAAAAACAGCAAATGATAACCGCTGCCCTGAATTTCTTCGGCCAAAGCCACAATAATTTTGGAAAAAAACGGATTTTCAATATCCGGCACAATCACACCGATGTTTCCCGTTTGACTTCGGCTCAGGCTTCTGGCAATGGCACTGGGCACAAAATTATTTTCGGCCACGATTTTTAATATTTTTTGTTTTGTTTCCGATTTGACATAACCGGAATTATTCATTGCTCTGGACACCGTGGCAATCGAAGTTCCCGCCTGTTTGGCAATATCCTGTATATTCATCGTCTTTTTAACTATCCTTATCTATGTAAGCGCTTACAGTTTTATCTTACTCCTTATTTTCTTTGTTGTAAATGAACAA
>CAUVDV010000242.1:0-2778 GCA_963550755.1 uncultured Lachnospiraceae bacterium | reverse complement strand
GCTTCTTTCGGCCCGGCCGTTCCCGGCGCATAGGGATAGACCCGGCCGGAATGCTGCCGGTAGCTGTCCATCGCCTGATCAATGAACTTCCAGCAGGTTTCAATTTGATTCCACTGCGAAAACAGGCTCTTATCCGAGTTCATACAGGCCTTCAGCAGCCGCTCATAGGCTTCCGGCGTGTTAATTCGGTTTTCCAAAATGCAGCTTTGGCAAAAGTCCATCTTCACGGTTTGGACTTCCTTTTCCAGACCCGGCTTTTTGATATTAAACTTCAGATAAATCCCCTCATCCGGCTGAATCTTAATAATCAGCACATTTCTCTCCGCCGCCTTGGGCGTGGCCTTAAACTGAATAATGACTTCACTCTCCCGGCTAAACAGCTTTTTACCGGTCCGAATATAAAAAGGCACATCCCGCCAGCGTTCGTTTTCAATAAAAATGCGCATTGCCGCATAGGTTTCCGTCTGCGAATCGGGCCGAACCTTCTCCTCCGACCGGTAGCCCTCATACTGCCCCAAAATCATCGACTGCTCAATCTCCGCCGCCACAATGGGTTTTAAATCTTCAAAAATCCGCTGCTGCGCCTTCTTAATCGCTTCGCTTTCCATATTGGCCGGCTCTTCCATCGCCACAATCGACAGGATTTGAAACAAATGATTCTGCATCATATCCCGCAGCGCGCCGCTTTCGTCATAATACCCGCCCCGGCTCTCGACGCCGACCGTTTCAAAGGCATTGATTTGAACAAAGTCAATAAATTCCCGGTTCCACACGCCTTTAAAAATAGAATTGAAAAAGCGGATGGTCATAATATTTAAAATCATTTCCTTGCCCAAATAATGGTCGATATAATAAATATGCTCCGGCAAAAAGCTGTTCTTTAGCTGCTCACTCAGTTCATGCGCCGACGACAGGTCTTTGCCGAAAGGCTTTTCCACAACGACCTTGCAGCGGTTCAAGCGGCAGTCGCGCGCCTTTAAGTTCTGCGTAATCGGCAGAAAATATTGAGGCGCCACCGCGTAGTAAAAAATAATTTCGCCGTTTAATCCAATCTCGGTAAAATAGCCGAGCAAAGCGCTATATTCTCCGGCACTCGTAAAATCCATCGGATAATAGGAAATGCGCCGGGCGAAATCACAGAAACGCTCCTCCAAATATTTAATCCGCGAATATTTTTGCAGCCAGTCGCGAATAATCACCAGATATTCCTCCTGCGTGTACGACCGCCGGCCGATGCCGACAATCCGGTAATCGGCCGGCAGTTCGCCCAGGACATGAAGATTATACAATGCCGGAAAGAGCTTGCGGTAAGCCAAATCACCGGTACCGCCAAAAATAACGATGCCGTTTCCCTTACTCCTGTCTGCTTGCTGCTGTCCATTCATAATGAAAACTTCCTTCCCTATCCTTGCGCTGAAAGGTATGTGCTCCAAAATAATCTCTTTGCGCCTGAATCAAATTGGCGCCGGAGTCCGCCGTCCGGTAGGTATCCAAATAAGCCAGCGCCGCCGTCAGCGCCGGTACAGCCACGCCGCCCTGCACCGCCTGCACCACCAATCGGCGGAGCGATGCTAAACTCTCCTCAATCGCCCGCCGGAAAAAGCCGGCAAAAATCAGGTTTTCCACGCCCGCCTCGGCAGTCAGCGCTTCGGCAATATCATTTAAAAACTTGGCTCTGATAATACAGCCGCCCCGGAAAATCTTGGCAATTTCACCGAAATGCAGCTGCCAGTCATAAACCGATTGCGCTTTGTCCAGCAGCTTAAAGCCTTGGGCATAGCACACAATTTTAGCGGCATACAGGCTCTTTTGCGCCAGCCGAATCAGTTCCTGCCGGCTGATATCGGCGGTTTGCGTCTGCCCGGCAATCAGCCCGGCCGCTTTGACTCTTTCCGCTTTTAAACCCGACATATATCGGGCATTGACCGCCGAAGTAATAACCGAAATATCAACACCCAAATCCATTGCCTCCAGATTTGTCCATTTCCCGGTTCCTTTCTGCGAGGCCTCGTCCAAAATAAAGTCCAACAAATAACCGTCACCGTCCCTGACTTTAAAAATATCGGCGGTAATTTCAATTAAATAGCTTTCCAGCTCACCCCGGTTCCAGTCGGCAAAAACCTTTTGCAGTTCAGCATTATCCAGCCCGCCTAAATGCTTTAAAATCATATAAATCTCGCTGATCAGCTGCATATCGGCATACTCAATACCGTTATGCACCATTTTCACATAGTGGCCGGAGCCGTTCTGGCCGATATAACGGCAGCAGGGCTCACCGTAGGCCTTGGCGGCAATCGCTTCTAATATCTCCCGCACCTCACCATAAGCCGCAGCATCGCCGCCCGGCATAATGGCAGGGCCGCGCCGGGCACCTTCTTCTCCGCCCGATACACCAACGCCCAAATAAAAAATGCCTTTTTCCCGCAGCGCTTTTTCCCGGCGAATCGTATCCTTAAAAAAGGAATTGCCGCCGTCAATCAGGATATCGCCCGGCTGCAAATACGGCAAAAGCTGGTCAATCAGCATATCGACCGGTTCACCGGCCTTGACCATCATCATAATTTTCCGGGGAACGGGAAGCGATGCGGCTAATTCCGCCAGTGAGTGGGTCGGCCGAAAATTTGGATGGGCATGCTCAGCCATCACCTCATCCACCACTGCCGTCGTCCGGTTAAAAATCGATACCTTAACTCCATGATCCGCCATATTCAGCGCCAGATTGACGCCCATAACCGATAAACCAATCAATCCTATTTCCTGCATGATATTCTCCTATCT
>CAUVDV010000241.1:0-2807 GCA_963550755.1 uncultured Lachnospiraceae bacterium | reverse complement strand
ACCAGCCGGTTGTCGCAATAAATTGGCGACTGAATGCCCGACGCCCAAGTAAAGGGCTTTTCGGGCGATAGACTAACCGCTTTGATTTTTAATAGATTTTTAGCAATTTCTTTCATTTTATTCTCCTAAAAAGTCCTTTTTAATTTGCGCATAGGCGGCAACGGGATCGCTGGCCTGGGTAATCGGCCGGCCGACCACGATATAATCCGACCCGATTTCTCTGGCCATCTGCGGCGTCACCACCCGAGCCTGATCGCCGGCCTCAGCATCGGCCGGCCGAATGCCAGGCGTTACCGTGATAAAATCCTCGCCCAAACTATCTTTAATCCGCCGAACCTCCAGCGCGGAACAAACCACGCCGTCTAATCCGCTGTTTTTTGCGTTTTGCGCATAGGCTAAAACCGTGTCCTCCATGCCGGCTGAAATCAGCAGCTCCTGCTGCAGCATATCGGCGCTGGTTGAAGTCAGCTGCGTAACCGCAATCAAAAGCGGCTTCTTTTCCGCCGGATAGTCCTTTACCACCACCGCCGCTGCCTGCATCATTTTGCTGCCGCCGCCGGCGTGGAGATTCATAATATCCGCTCCCAAATTTAAGCAGGACTTGGTCGCTCCGGCTACGGTATTGGGAATATCATGAAACTTTAAATCCAAAAATATTTTATGGCCCTGCCGCTTGATTTCCTCGACAATGGCCGGCCCGACTGCGTAAAAAAGCTCCATCCCTATTTTTACAAAAATCGGCCGGTCAAACTTCGCAGTAAACTCCAGCGCCTGCCGGGCGCCGGGAAAGTCCAGCGCCACTATCACATCTTTCGCATTGATTGGATTCATTCGTATTCCTTCCTATTATAATATAAGTAATTGCTGGTCATTCGTGTTCTTTCCTATTATAATATGGGTATCTGACAATCCTTTCGCCGGGAAACCGGCTTGGGATTTCCGCCCGTTTGCCCCTATCTTTATATCCGCTTTTCCAGTTCCGCCTTTAAATCCTCATAGCCTTTCTTGCCCAGCAGCGCAAACATATTTTTCTTATACGCTTCCACGCCCGGCTGATCAAAGGGATTAACCCCCAGCAAATAGCCGCTGACCGCGCAGGCTTTTTCAAAGAAATAAATCAGCTGTCCCAGATGAAAGGCATCTAATTTTTCCACATGAATCAATAGGTTCGGCGTGCCGCCGTCCAAATGCGCCAGCAAGGTTCCCTCAAAGGCCTTTTCATTGACAAAGTGAAAGCCCTGTCCGCTCAAATAATTAAGCCCGTCCAAATCCTCTGCTTCCCGGCCGATGGTCATATCGGCCTGACTGTTTTCAATATGAATGACGGTCTCAAATAAATCGCGCCGGCCTTCCTGAATATATTGGCCCATTGAATGTAAATCCGTGGAAAAATGCACCGCTGCCGGGAAAATCCCCTTATGGTCCTTGCCCTCCGATTCTCCGTAAAGCTGCTTCCACCACTCAGCGAAGAAAAACAGCACCGGCTCATAGTCCACCAAGATCTCCGTGGTTTTGCCCTTGTTGTATAAAATATTACGGGCCGCCGCGTATTGATAGCACATATTTTCCGCAAAGTTCGCCTTGCCGTATTCGGTTTGACCGGCCTGAGCGCCTTTCATTAGCTCATCAATATCAATACCGCTGACCGCAATCGGCAGAAGGCCAACCGCCGTTAAAACCGAATACCGGCCGCCAATGTCATCGGCAATGACAAAGGTTTCATAACCTTCCTTATCGGCTAAACCGCGCAGTGCCCCTCTGGCTTTATCGGTCGTCGCGAAAATGCGGACGGCCGCTTCCTGCTTGCCATATTTTTCTTCCATCCAATTTTTCAGCACCCGAAAAGCAATCGCCGGCTCCGTGGTCGTGCCGGACTTAGAAATGACATTTAAGCAAACTTCTTTCCCCTCTAAAAACTCAATTAGCTGATTCAAATAAGTACCGCTGATATTATTGCCGGCATAAACAATCTGCGGCGTCCGGCGCTTTTCTTTGGACTGCCAGTTATAAAAATAATTATTCAGCGCGTCGATCACCGCCTTGGCTCCCAAATAGGAACCGCCGATACCAATCACCACCAGCACATCGGCTTTTTCCTGAATTCGCCGGGCAGCTTGCTTAATTCTGGCAAACTCTTCCTGATCATAATCGGTTGGCAAGTTCACCCAACCTAAAAAATCATTGCCTGCTCCGCTTCGCTCCGCCAGCTCCGTGTGGGCTGCCATCGTCAACGCCTGCATCCTTGCTAACTCATCCGCGTCAATTCCGCTTTTGGAATAATCAAACCGTATTGCCATCATTTCCTCCTTTTTGCTTTTTATTAGAACCTCCGAAATGCTTTGTCCTGACTGTAAATACGCGATTTCACGCACAAGGCTTCGCCTCTGGTTGTCTGCACTTCCGGTCAAAGCTTGTTTCTTAAAAAATTATATTTTCAACTCAACTTTCCTCCAACCAAATCGCTTTTTCGGTAAATCACGAATCCCCCAAAAGCGAAATTTCAGATTGGGAAAATCATTTTTTTAAATATGAGCAGGCAGATAAGCCGAGTTCTGTCGTGAACGATCATCTATCTGGCTTTACCGTTACCGGTAAAATCTAGCGACCTACCTAAACCTGGCGGGCAGCTTACGGTTTGCTTTGGTCTTGCTCCGAGTGGGGTTTACATATGCCCCCGCTGTTACCAGCGAGGCGGTAAGCTCTTACCTTACCTTTCCACCCTTACCCTACTTGCATAGGGCGGTTTATTTCTGTTGCACTATCCTTGGAGTCGCCTCCACCGGACGTTATCCGGCACTCTTGCCCTG
>CAUVDV010000240.1:0-2816 GCA_963550755.1 uncultured Lachnospiraceae bacterium | reverse complement strand
TGAACATAGCAAGATATTCTTAAGCCGGCCGCAAGCAACTGATTTTTAATCTGCTCATCTTTTAAACCCACCAAGATAATATCCAGCAAATCATTTTCCCGACAAAATCCAATAAACTCCGCTACGCCGATTTCTGCCACCGTGCTCTCATAGGCCAACAGCAGAATGACTGCTTCCGGGAACTCTTTTTTTATCTGAACAATTGACTGCATATAAACAGCATAGTCTCCGCATTGCTTTAACGCTTCCGCCATCCGTCCGGCAATATATTCGCTTTCTAAATACGGATCTTTAGCCGGAAAATCCACCTCCATCATTTTACAACCGGCATCTACATATTCTCTTGCAATCTGATGACTGGCTTCCAATGTCGGATAGCCGTTTGATAAATAGCAAATAATTTCCATTTTTATTCTCCTTTATAAGCCTTAGTAAACAATTCCCGCCATTCCTGCGCCGATGGAATAATCGGATTAGTTTTGGTGCAGCCGTCATTTTTAGCCATTTCTATCATTTGGTCCATCTTTTCCTCATAGGCTGCCTGATCTAAAATTACGGCACTTAAGCAATCCGGAATCCCCAGCTTACTATTTAATTCTTTAACTAACGCTATCATATCCTTTACTTTCGCCTTTTGCGCCATTTGCTGATAAATTGCCGCCGCCCGCTGATCTCTTTGATTATAGCGGATTACATAAGGCAAAAGTATCGCGTCAGCCAAGCCATGGGCAATATGAAACAAGCTTCCTACTGTGTGCGCCATGGAATGGACAATACCCAAAGATACATTGGTAAATGCCATCCCTGCCAGCATTGACGCTAACAGCATTTTTTCTCTGGCTGGGCGGTCTTCTCCATCCTGATACGCTTGAGGCAAAGCTTCCGTAATATCTAAAACCGCCTGCGCAGCTAATATATTCGAAAGATAATTGGCCCGAGTAGACACCAACGCTTCCAGCGCATGGGTTAAGGCATCCATGCCCGTTTCGGCCGTAATCTTTGGCGGCATGGATAATGTCACTTCCGGATCACAAATCGCAATATCCGGCATCATTTCCATATTACCCAATCCCTGCTTGATTCCTTCATCACTTGAAATCACAATTGACCTGGATACCTCACTGGCTGTACCACTGGTCGAAGGAATACAACATAGTCTGGCTTTTTTTCTCAAACTGGGGAAAGGCTGCGGCGGCAAAATGTCTTCCATGCTTTGTAGTTCAGGATGCTCATAAAAAATCCACATGGCTTTGGCCGCGTCCATCGCCGAGCCTCCGCCTAAAGCCACAATCAAATCCGGCTCAAACTTCAGCATGTTCTTAGCCCCGCGCATAACCGTAGCAAACGACGGATCTGGCTCTACACCGCTAATTATTATGGTTTGCATTCCCGCTTCTGTCAAATAATCTTTAACCCTATATAGTATTCCATTTTTTTCCATACTGCTGCCGCCGATAACAATAGCCGCTTTCCTGGCCTTTATGCTTTTAATATATTCCAGCGAACCATACCCAAACATCAATTCCGAACCCGCCAATTTCATTGGTCTCATCATTTTTCTTTATCCTTTCTTCCGCATCCGTCTGCGGCTTTTTTCAAAATCAAAAAATCATCCTAAAAATATAATTTTTTAGCTTCTTATCGCAGCGCCAGCAGCACGTTTTTAGTCAATTCATACGAAATGGGATTAGAAATCATGCCGCCTTCCTTTAAGCCCGAACCAATAATCGCGCCATCGGCAACGCTAAGCTGTTCTTTAATATTACCGGCATTGACGCCGCTTCCGGCGAATACCGGAATTTTAACCACATTTTTTACCTTCTTAATCATCTCAATCGGTGTTTCTTCACCGATTTGACTGCCCGTCACAATAATACCATCCGCGCCGTTACCGGCTGCTTCTTTGGCCGACTGCTCTATGGTAATCTGAGGCAGCAGCATATGCGCATGCTTAACCTGAATATCCGCCAACAGCTTAATATCCTCCCGGCCGATTTGCCGGCGATACTCCCGGCACTTTTTGGCGCAAGGATAAATAAATCCATCGGTAAACACAACCGTATCAACAAAAACCGGTACCCGCACAAACGCTGCTCCCGCCATCGCCGCAATTGACAGGCTGGCTTCATAGTCATTAAAAGCCGCGTCAATTCCTATTGGTATCGTAACCGCTTTTTTTACTGCAAAAGCCGCCATTGCCAAAGCCGCTACTTGAGCCTTATTCAATAGTGCCGAAAAAGGCGTGTCGCCCATATTTTCTACAATCACGGCATCCATTCCGGCTTTTTCTAACGTCAGCGCATCTGCAACCGCTTTATCAATAATTTTTTGAAAATCTCCGTCAAAACCCGCGGTCGTTGGCAGCGGCAGCAAATGTACCATCCCAATTACCGTTTGTGCGCCTAATTCCAAAAACTTTTTTTCCATTTTTTACCTCTCTTTTTGCTGATGATAATGATAAATTCCTTCCAGTGCTGTCCGGCAAAGCAAATCCTCCGCTTCCCTTCTGGCCTCTCCGCTCAAAGCTTCCTTTAAGTTTTCTAAAACTGTGACCATCGTTAAAACGCAGGTTTTTACTCCCATCAGTCGGCCTAAAGTCAAAATACAGGAAGACTCCATGTCAATACCAACAACCCCCAGCTTTTTTAATTCAGCAAATGTCCGGCTCATATCCTGTCCGCATTCTTTTGAAAATCTAGAATCGTGCATTTCTCGATAAAATCCATCCAGCGTACAGTTTAAACCATTTCGATATTTTCTCCCCGTTTGCCGCACAACTTCATTCATTGCATTGACCAGTTCAATATCCGCCACCG
>CAUVDV010000239.1:0-2816 GCA_963550755.1 uncultured Lachnospiraceae bacterium | reverse complement strand
AAGATGGAAAGAGGAGAAATGGAAAAAATAAAGAAAATCAAAAAAAGAGACGGCAGTGTGGTTGATTTTGAGGCAAAAAAAATCGGAACTGCCATGGATAAAGCATTTCATTCGGTGGGCGAGTCCGTTTCTTCCGAAGAGTTGACCGCTTTGACGGACGCGGTGACGGAATTGATCTGGCAGCGCTTTGGAGCAGAAGGAGTTCCCGGTGTGGAAGAAGTGCAGGATTTGGTTGAGTTGACGCTGATTGACCGCAAATATTATTCGGCAGTCAAGGCATTTATTTTGTACCGGTCGGCTCATAATGACAAACGCTGGAAAATAGACGGATTTAAAGCATATATTCAGGATCCGGATACGCTGGCACTGATTAAGGGGATTGCCAAGGAGTTCAGCGCTGAAGAATATGATTTGAAATATTTGCTGGTCAAGCTGGAGAGTTTTGCTAAAAAGGAGATGACGGAAGAGGATTATTTGAAAGCACTGATTCGGGGAGCGGCGGAACTGACAGCCAAAGAAGCGCCGGATTGGGAGTTTATTGCCGGCCGTTTTCTGCGCCTTGGCCTGCAAAATGAAATTGATCAGGAAAATGCCCGGCACGGAGTGTTCAGCTTGCCGGAAAAAATCAAAAAATGGGAACAAATGGGACTGTACGGCGCTTATATCAGGAAGAATTACAGCAATGATGAAATCAGCCAGCTGGAAAGCTATCTGGTACCGGAAAGAGATGCCTTATTTACCTATTCGGCACTGGATCTGCTGATGAAGCGCTATTTGATCAAAGATACTGACGGCCGTATTCTGGAAACTCCGCAGGAGATGTTTATGGGCATTGCCATGTATCTGGCGCTGCCGGAGGGCGAAAATCGGGTTAAGTGGGCGAAAAAGATTTACGATATTTTAAGCAAATTGCAGGTCACGATGGCAACGCCGACCTTATCCAATGCCCGCAAGCCTTTTCATCAGCTTTCGTCCTGCTTTATCGACACGGTGCCGGATTCGCTGGAAGGCATTTACCGGTCGCTGGATAATTTTGCCCAGGTCAGCAAGCATGGCGGCGGTATGGGGATGTATTACGGCAAGGTCAGAGCGGCGGGCTCGGATATCCGCGGCTTTAAGGGCGTGGCCGGCGGTGTTATTCGCTGGGTGCGGCTGGCTAACGATACTGCGGTGGCGGTTGACCAGCTGGGCGTGCGCCAGGGCAGCGTGGCGGTTTATTTGGATGTCTGGCATAAGGACGTGCCGGAGTTTTTGCAGCTGCGGACGAACAACGGCGACGACCGGATGAAGGCGCATGATGTTTTTCCGGGAATTTGCTATCCCGACCTGTTTTGGCGGCTGGCCAAGGAAAATATTGACGCTGTCTGGTATATGATGTGCCCGCATGAGATTAAAACAGAAATGGGCTATGCCTTGGAAGATTTTTACGGCCAGCAGTGGGAGGAAAAATATTGGGAATGTGTTAAAAACCCCCGAATTTCCAAACGAACGATGGCGGTTAAGGAGATGGTCAGGCTGATCATTCGGAGTGTGATTGAAACGGGAACGCCGTTTGCTTTTAACCGCGATACGGTCAATCGCTTAAACCCGAATAAGCATCAGGGTATGGTTTATTCCTCGAACTTGTGTACGGAAATCATGCAGAATATGAAAGAGATTCGCTCGCTGGAGACGGAGATTGTAACGGATGGCGGGGAAAGCATCGTGCAGACGAAAACAGCAGCCGGGGATTTTGTGGTTTGTAATCTGGCTTCTCTGGTGCTGGGCAATCTCGATCTGGATTCGGCGCAGGAACTGGAGGAAGTGGTCGCCACTGCTGTTCGGGCGCTGGATAATGTCATTGATTTAAATTATTATCCGCTGCCCTATGCCGAAATTACCAATCAAAAATATCGGGCGATTGGACTGGGCACCAGCGGTTATCATCATGCTTTGGCGCAGCGGGGGATTGCTTTCAGCTCGGAGGCACATTTGCGTTATATGGACGAGGTGTATGAAAAGATTAATTATTATGCAATTAAAGCCAGTTCGGATTTGGCGGCCGAAAAAGGGAGCTATGCTTATTTTGCCGGCAGTGAGTGGCAGGATGGCCGGTATTTTGAGCGGCGCGGCTATGTTTCGGACAAATGGCAGGCGCTCAAGGCCAAGGTGGCGGAGCAGGGACTGCGCAACGGCTATTTGCTGGCGGTGGCGCCGACCGGCTCGACTTCGATCATTGCCGGAACGACAGCCGGGGTTGACCCGGTTATGAGCCGCTATTTTCTGGAAGAAAAGAAGGGAGCGATCATTCCGCGGGTCGCACCGGGACTGAACGCCGAGACTTTTTGGCTGTATGAAAATGCGCACGATATTGACCAAAACTGGGTTGTTCGTTCGGCGAGTATCCGCCAGCGCCATATCGACCAGGGACAGTCGGTTAATTTTTATATTACCAATGATTTTACGATGAAGCGAATTTTAAACCTTTATTTGCGAGCATGGGAAGAAGGCGTAAAGAGCATTTATTATGTCCGCAGCAAATCGCTGGAGGTTGAGCAGTGCGACAGCTGCTCGGCGTAGCAGGATAAAAAGTGCTTTTTTGTCCCCGCAATTTGCATATCGTAAAGCACTGCGCAGGCGGGGCATCCGTCCGGTTTAAACAGACTATGTTGACAGACAGGGAAAAGAGAGAACATAACGAAAGGAGACAACAGTGGATAATAAAATTATCAGAAAGGCGTTGTTTAATGAAAAGGGTGATATTGAGCTGAGCAAACGGCGGCTGATTAACGGCAATACCACCAATTTAAATGATTTTAACAATATCAAATACAGCT
>CAUVDV010000238.1:0-2856 GCA_963550755.1 uncultured Lachnospiraceae bacterium | reverse complement strand
TGTCAGAGGATGCAAGGCTGGCGGAGCAGAAGGTGACGCTGACGGACGAAGCGGCTAAGTTTTTGGCGGAAATGGCGGACGGTGACGCCCGAACGGCGCTAAATGCGCTGGAACTGGGAGCAATGACCACCGCGGCCGGAGAAGATGGCCGGGTCGTTATTGATTTGGCGGTCGCCGAGGAATGTATTCAGCGGCGGGCAATTCGCTATGACAAGGACGGCGATGAGCATTATGATATTATTTCAGCCTTTATTAAGTCGATGCGCGGTTCAGATGCCGACGCGGCGGTTTATTATTTGGCCAGAATGCTTTATGCCGGCGAAGATCCAAAGTTTATCGTCCGGCGGGTGATTATCTGCGCGGCCGAGGACGTGGGCAATGCCGATCCAAGAGCGCTGGAAGTGGCGGTGGCGGCCGCGCGGGCGGTTGAGTTTGTCGGCATGCCGGAAGCACGGATTATTTTAAGTCAAGCCGTTTGCTATGTGGCAACCGCGCCGAAAAGCAATGCCGCCTATTTGGCAGTCGATAAGGCGCTGCAAGATGTGAAAAATGTAACGATATCGTCGGTTCCTGTTTATTTAAAGGACGCGCATTATGCCGGTGCTAAAGATTTGGGGCACAGCGGCTATCTTTATGCCCATGATTACCCGCGCCATTATGTCGACCAGCAGTATTTGCCGGACGAGCTGGTTGGTCGCCGGTATTATCAGCCGACGCAGCAGGGCTATGAAAGAAAAATCGGCGAATGGCTGGATTATTTAAAAAATGGGCATAATTCAGACAGCCGTTCGTAATATGCCGGACTGGCCGCCTGTCCGCGCACAGGCATAAAGAGGGCAGGCATAAAGAGATTGACGGAGAGGGCCGGCGGGTGATTTTCATAGCGTTAAGCTAGGAGAGATTAGGCCTGCACATATTAGTCCTGCTTGTCCTTGGCGGCTTCTTCTTTTAGCAGCTCGCGCCGTTCGACTTCTCTTTTATGAAAGCGCAGGATAAAATAAAGAAATACGCCCATAACAAAGCTAAGTGCCAGCGTCAGAATAGTGAAAAGCGGCGGCGCGCCGCTGACCGCCAAAAACAAGACGGAAACATTTAATAAAATGAAGACAATGGTTAAAATTAAGTATAGGATTTGCTTTTTATTCATAATTTCTCCTTATGGATGCCCTAACTTGCCAACGTACTAAAATGTTTTTTGTTGTGTTTGGCTCAGCAAAATGCTGCGCCCTTTGGCTTGTGTCTGGCTTGGTTTGCCGGTGCTTCTGGTATTTATGTATCGGTCTGATGATTAGTGAAAAGGCGGATCTTTGGTTAGACTTTTAGCAAGCTATATGAAAAGCGACAATATTTTAATACTGTAATACTTATATCATAACGGATTAGATGAAAAAAAGCAAGAGATTGGAGAAGATAGAATGACAGAAAGGGAGCAAGGGCAAAAGCCGGAAAAAGTGGTGCTTTTTGCCGTAACGGAAAAAGGTGAGGTTAAAAAAGCGGAGAATTCGCTGATTGAACTGGCGGAACTGACGCAGACGGCCGGCGGCGAAGTGGCCGGTCAAATGATTCAGCCGCTGGAGGCGGTTAATAAGAGGACTTATCTGGGCAAGGGCAAGGTGGAGGAATTAAAGGCGCTGGCTGAGGTGGTCGGCGCGCAGGCGGCGATTGCCGATGATGAGCTGGCACCCAGCCAGATTCGTAATTTGGAGGAAGCGCTGGGGATTAAGGTGCTCGATCGGGCGCTGCTGATTTTGGATATTTTTGCGCAGCGGGCTACGACCCGGGAGGGTATTTTGCAGGTTGAAGCGGCCCAGCTGGCGGACAGCCTGACCCGACTGATTGGCGAGGGACATGCCCTTTCCCGGCAGGGCGGCGGCATCGGCACGCGCGGCGCCGGCGAGAAAAAGCTGGAAACCGACCGGCGGCATATTCGCCTGCGGCTGGGGGTTTTGCGCAAAGAATTAAAGGAATTGGAAGCCCAACGGGAAATGAATCGCGAAGTGCGGCGCAAGCAGGGCTATCCCTTGATTGCGATTGTCGGCTATACCAACGCCGGCAAATCCTCGCTTTTAAATAAGCTGACAGCGGCGGACGTGCTGGCTGAGGACAAATTATTTGCTACCCTGGACACGACGACGCGCAAATTGGAGCTGAGCAGCAAACAAACCGTTATGCTGACCGATACGGTCGGCTTTATCCGTAAGCTGCCGCATCATTTGGTGGAAGCTTTTCGCTCGACCTTAGAAGAAGCGGCGGTGGCCGACCTGATCCTGCATGTAGTTGACGGGGCCAATCCCTTTGAGGAAAAGCATCGGCAGGTGGTGTATGAAACGCTGGCCCAAATCGGCGCCGACCAGATTCCGGTGATTACCGTTTTTAATAAAAAGGATATTTGGCCGGAAGATATTGTACTGCGGGATCCGATGGCGGAGGCGGCTGTTTCGGTGTCAGTCCGCACCGGCGAGGGACTGGATGTACTGCTGGCCAAAATCGAGGAAATGATTTGCCGCCTAAAGCCCTACATTCGCACCACCATCAGCTACGCGGACGGGCAAAAGGTGGATTTTATCCGGCGCTATGGTCAGGTGGTGAAAGAGGAATACACCGAAAACGGGACGTATATAGAAGCCTATTTGGAAGAAGCCTATATTCGCAAGCTGGGCTTACAGGAGGAAAAAGCATGAGCAAAGCCGATCAGATTTTTAAACAAATGTGCCGCGATATCCTTGACCATGGATATTCCTCGGAGGGGGAAAAGGTTCGGCCGCATTGGGCGGATGGCACGCCGGCGCATACCATCAAGCGTTTTGCTGTGGTCAACCGCTATGATTTAGCGGAGGAGTTTCCGATTTTGACTTT
>CAUVDV010000237.1:0-2876 GCA_963550755.1 uncultured Lachnospiraceae bacterium | reverse complement strand
GCACAATGAATCACCGCATTCGGCCGAAAAGTATTTAAATATTTTTTTACTGCTACTTCATCACAAATATTGAATTCTTCCCTATCTACCCCAATAGGTTCCTGATTTCTTTTTTTCAATTCTTTTATGACATCATGCCCCAGCTGACCTTTTGCACCCGTTACTAATATTTTCATGTTTACTATCTCTCTCCATACATCTTCTCATAATAGCTTTGATACTCGCCGCTAATAATATTTTCCCACCACTTTTTATTATTCAGATACCACTGAATGGTTAATTTAATACCATCATCAAAAGCAGTGGTCGGTTCCCAGCCCAGTTCCCTGCTAATCTTGGTCGGATCAATCGCATAGCGCATATCATGGCCGGGACGATCGGTTACATAACGGATTAATGACTCCGGTTTCCCAAGTTCTTTTAAAATTGTTTTCACAACCTCTAAATTAGTTCTTTCATTATGTCCACCAATATTATAAACTTCGCCGACTTTTCCTTTATGAATAATCAAATCAATTGCTTTGCAGTGATCAAGCACATAAAGCCAGTCCCTGACATTTTCCCCTTTCCCGTAAACCGGTAATTCCTTATCATTCAGGGCATTGGCAATCATCAGCGGAATCAGCTTCTCCGGAAAGTGATAAGGGCCATAATTGTTAGAACATCTGGAAATCGTTACTGGCACTTTAAAGGTACGATGATAGGACTGAACCAATAAGTCAGACGCCGCTTTGGAAGCTGAATATGGACTGGAAGTATGAATCGGTGTTTCTTCTGTAAAAAATAAATCCGGACGATTTAGCGGCAGGTCTCCATATACTTCATCCGTAGACACTTGGTGATAGCGGTTAATTCCATATTTACGACAGGCATCCAGCAACACACCTGTTCCTAAAATATTGGTTTGCAGGAAAATACCAGGATTATCAATGGAACGGTCCACATGGCTTTCTGCCGCAAAATTAACCACCACATTCGGCTTTTCTGTTTCAAATAAATCATAAACAAATTCTCTATCCGCAATATCTCCCTTATAAAACTTAAATTTCGGAAACTTTGCTGCCTCTTCCAAAGTTTCCATATTGCCTGCATAAGTCAGGGCATCCAAACATATAATATCATAGTCCGGGTAAGTTTCTAACATATGATAAATAAAATTGCTGCCAATAAAGCCCGCTCCGCCTGTAACTAAAATTTTCATTTCCGGTCCTTTCTTCTTAAATAAAGAGTTCCTATAAAAGCATTGCCGATGTAATTCAAATCTTTCAATGCTGCTATTCCATCAATAGGGAAATTGCTCTTAAAAATCAACATCTGAGTCTTTTAATCTTGGTGCACTCTTATCTTTTTCCGATAAAATCACTTCATTTATTCCGTATTTTACCAATTGCCAGTCAATGGCTATGTCTTCATCATTCCAAATGATATTTCGATCTGCCTGAGGAGCATAGTAATTATCTGCCTTATATAAAAACTCCACATCATTGGTCAACGTCAGAAAAGCATGGGCAAAACCTCTGGGAATTAAAAGCTGCCTGCCGTTTTCCGGGGTCAGTTCAACCAATACCCACTTTTTATAGGTCGGCGAACTTTTCCGCAAGTCAACCGCTACATCCAGCACTGCTCCGCGAGTGCAGCGCACAAGTTTTGCCTGCGCCGAATCTCCTTTTTGAAAATGCAGCCCTCGCAAAGTTCCCTTTTCTGCTGAAAAGGAATGATTATCCTGAACAAAAGTATAAAAAAGCCCAGCCTCTTCCATTTTTTTCTGCGACCAGCTCTCCATAAACCAGCCCCGGTTATCGCCAAATCTTTGGGGTTCCAAAATATATACATCTTTTACCGCTGTTTCTATTGCCTTCACACTGATTACCACCTTTTTAATAAATAATCTTTCCTTCCGCAACCTTATGTAAATGCTGACCGTAGGCTGATTTACCGTACATATTGGCCGCTTGGATTAACTCCTCTTTATTAATCCAACCATTACGGAAAGCAATTTCTTCCAATGCCGAAATCTGAATGCTCTGCCGGTTTTCAATGACTTTGACAAACTCCGTCGCTTCCGCCAAGGAATCAACCGTGCCGGTATCCAGCCAAGCAAATCCCCTGCCCAGCGTTTGCACCTCAAGGCTTCCGTCCTCTAAATACAACCGGTTCAAATCCGTAATCTCCAGTTCTCCCCGCGCCGACGGCTTAACCTGTTTGGCAAATTCACAGACTCTATGATCATAAAAATAAAGCCCCGTCACGCAATAATTCGACTTAGGATTTTTCGGTTTTTCCTCAATCGAAAGGGCTTTCCCATTTTCATCAATTTCTACAATGCCAAATCTTTCCGGGTCTTCCACATAATATCCGAAAATCGTTGCACCATGTTCTCTGGCAGCAGCTTCTCGCAGCTTTTTCCCCAACCCGTTGCCAAAGAAAATATTATCTCCCAACACCATTGCACAAGCATCACCATCAATAAATTTCTCACCAATCAAAAAAGCTTGAGCTAAACCATCCGGCGACGGTTGTTCGGCATAGCTTAAATGAAGGCCATAATTAGAACCATCACCCAACAATCTTTCAAAATTGGGCAAATCCTGAGGTGTTGAAATAATCAAAATCTCACGAATCCCCGCCAGCATCAAAACTGACAGCGGATAATAAACCATCGGCTTGTCATATACCGGCAAAAGCTGTTTTGATGTTACCATTGTCAGCGGATAAAGCCGCGTTCCCGAACCACCTGCTAAAACAATCCCTTTCACATTTTTCTCCTTTTCAATCATTCTATATCATAAGATAGTATACCATAAGCTCCCCAAAAAACCAATCCCTTAATTTTATCCTAATCATCTTTATATTTTACTCATCAAATATTAACCAAA
>CAUVDV010000236.1:0-2891 GCA_963550755.1 uncultured Lachnospiraceae bacterium | reverse complement strand
GCCATGCAACGAGCCTAAAAAAGACTGTTCTGACGAACATGGGAAAGTTGAGTAAATATAAGGGTTATTTTTTTTACCATAGATTGACAAAAAAATAACTTTTCTGAAGGCGAATGGGTTTAGCTCAGAAAAGCTATGGCAATATTATTTAATGACAGGTTTAAGGAGAATGATTATGAAATCAGCAAAAAAAAGTTTACCGGTTTCCATTGGTATCGCCAGCGTGTGGTTTGGTACACACTGCGGCCCGGGCGTTGCTTCCGGAAACCAAGTAGGACAGTATTACAGCAAGTTTAGCATTTACGGATTATTCACGGGATTATTCGCTATGCTTTTGCTGGGTACCTGTATTTTCTTTTCCATTGAATTCGCCAGAATCAACAATACTTACAATTTCAAGGACTTTGCCAATAAGTTCTTTTCACCCTATCAAGTGTTTTTTGCCAACTTCTTTGACTTTACCTATGCGGTGACGGTACTTTTGGTAGTTGGTTCCTGTATCGCTACCGGTGCTAAAACGATTGAGAGCACATTCGGAATCCCGAATCTGATCGGCAGTTTGCTGCTGGCTGGCGTTACGATTGTTTTATCCATCTTCGGTGCGGCACTGGTTCGGTCGTCTTCCACTTTAATGACGGTTCTTATTTTAGTGGCGCTCTGCATTATCATCCTCGTTGGTTTGACCTCTGATAAAGCGCAGTTTGCTCTGCATATGAGCCAAAATCTTTCCGAATATCCTTATGTTCCGGCTGCCAGCAATGTCAGCATTTTGGGTGCGCTGTGGTCGGCTGTTTTGTATGCGGGCTTCCAATCGGCCGGTAATATGGCCAATGCCGTATCGGTAGCGGAAGGTTTGAAAGACCGGAAGGATTCTTTAAAAGCAGTGCTTTACGGTGTTGTTGCCAATGCTGTTTTGATCGTCGGTATCGCTGCTTTGCTGTTTGCATATCCTAATATTTTAAATACTTTCTTCGGCGTTTTGGCCGGAAAGGTGACCGGCGCAGACGGTGCTCCGATTCGCAGCTATATTCCGAACTTAGAGGTTGTTAAGTTCTTGGACATCCCGGTACTTCAATATCTGTATGTTTTGATCCTGCTGCTGGCGATTATCACCACTTTGGTCAGCTTTGCATTTGCTGTCTGCAACCGCTATGGCAAGTACATTCCGCTAAAGCCGGGCGTAAGTCGTGATTTGGTTACCTTGATTATTATGTTGGTGCTTTGCCTGTTGGTATCGCGGCTGGGCTTGAATGTTATCGTTGGTAAGGGCTTTACTTACTTGGCTTATGCTTGTATCGCTGTAGTTATTCTGCCGACGATTGTGATCGGTTACAAGAAAATCAATCAAAAACCTGCAAAATAAAAGAGATAAGCCCTGTTTTCTGCTGACGGCATAATGATTTTCCCGGTGGAAAACGAGCAAAATAAATTTTTCGGCGATGTAGAGAACGTTATTCATTTGTTGTGTAACGTTCACTACAATTGCGCGGAGAAGCAGGCAGACCGGCAAGGGAAATAATAAGGCAGGAAAGGAGGATGCTATGCAATTTATTAACTTTAATAAAATTGATTTTAAGATTCCGGGACTGGATGAAGTAAAATTGCCGAAAATGGTGAAAATCCGGCAAAAATATGACAGCGCCAAGATTGAAGATTTAAAAGGTTTTATTGAACAGGAAATGGACAAAACCATCCAAAACAAAGCCGATTATCAAGGCAAGAGTATTTGCATTACGGTTGGCAGCCGGGGTATTCCGCATTTGGATTTGATGGTCAGGACAATTGTTGAGAAATTAAAGGAATACGGCGCCGATCCCTTTATTATTCCATCGATGGGAAGCCATGGCGGTGCCAGTGTAGAGGGGCAGATTGAGATTTTAGAAGGCTACGGCATTACCGAAAAAACAATGGGTGTACCGGTTCGAGCCACTTTAGATGTTGTTCAGATCGGCGAGTTGCCGGATAAAACACCGGTTTACTGCGATAAGTACGCTTATGAATCGGACGGTATCGTCATCTTAAATAAGATTAAGCCGCATACTGACTTTAGAGGCAAGCATGAAAGCGGTTTGGCCAAAATGATGGCGATTGGAATTGCCAATCATAAGGGGGCATCGATGTTCCACCGGATGGGCTTTCAAAGTTTTGCCCGGCGGATTCCGGAAGTGTGTGAAGTCTTTTTACAAAATGCCAAACTGGCTTTCGGCGTAGGCATCGTTCAAAACGCGTATGATGAAATCAGTGAGCTGGAAATTATTCCGACCGAGAAGTTTTTGGAAAGGGATGCGGCGCTTTTGGAAATTGCCAAGGAAAAAATCGCCAAGTTTAAAAATCCCGATTTTGATCTGCTGATTATTGATGAAATCGGTAAAAATATCAGCGGTAACGGGCATGACCCCAATATTACCGGGCGCAGCAATTCCAAGGGGTTTGAGGATGTGGTCAATATTCAAAAGCTGTTTATCCGTGGAATCAGCAAGGAATCGCATCATAACGGTGCCGGGATTAAAGGGGCCGATATTACCACCCGGCGGTGCTTAAATGACATTGATTTCAGTTCGACTTGGACGAATGTAGCTACGGTTAATATTTTAACCGGCGGCAGTATTCCGATGTATGTGGAAACCGATTTAGAAGCTATCAAGGTATGTATTCGGACCTGTCTCGGAATCGATTATACACAGGCCAAAATTGTTCGCATTTTGAACACTTTGCATATGAATGAAATCGAGGTTTCTCTGCCGTATTATGAAACGCTGAAGGATAACCCGGAGATTGAGCTTTTAAGCGAACCGTATGATATGCAGTTCGATGAAAACGACTTTTTGATCTAACAAGCATCAAAAGTATGGAAATCCGTTGCAAGCTTGCTTGCAAAAGGATTTATCGTC
>CAUVDV010000235.1:0-2915 GCA_963550755.1 uncultured Lachnospiraceae bacterium | reverse complement strand
GTTGCTTCTGTGATATCGCAGTTTATCGGTGTTGTTATTTTAGTTTTATTTCTGATAAAACCCAGTAATCCTGAAAAGATAAAAATTAGAGTTCGTTTTTTCCGGTTAAATTACGAACTTAGTAAAAAAATCATAATATATGGGCTTCCTTCTTTCACGATGGATTTTACGGAAACCTGTATTTATGCGGTATATAATCGCTCACTTCAATTTTACGGCTCGGACCTTTATGTTGCTGCCATGACTATAATCCAGAGTTTAATGCAGTTTATTTATGTTTTTGCAAATGGTCTGACCCAAGCAGTTCAGCCAACGATTAGTTATTATTATGGAGCAGGTGATAGAAATGGGGTAAAAACAGCCTATAAAATCGGGATTATCGCTCACTTAATCATAACAGTAATCGGCAGTATCGTGCTTATTGTCACCAGGGAAATAACAGCTCAGGTCTTTACAACCGATTTATCGGTCATTAGGATTGTTGCCAGGTATTTTCCGATTTATTTGCTGGGCTGGATCGTGTTCGGTATTCAGTCAGGAGTGCAGTGCTTTTTTGTAGGAATGGGCAGAGCCAAATATTCTATGTTGCTGGCAATATTTAGAAAAATAATCCTGCTGATTCCGCTGATGCTTCTCTTGCCCTCTGTCATCGGCATAACCGGAGTATTTTGGGCAGAAGCAATTTCAGATAGTATGTCGGTAATTCTTTCTGTATGTCTATTACTGGCTGTAAGGAAGAAGATTTTGGCAAGTGTTGTTCAGCCGAGAAAAATGGAGTAAATAGATAAAAAAGAGTTACATTTCAAAAAAATATAAAAATAAAACAAAAAATATATTTCTGCACTAAGTTAAGTGCAAAATCATATCTTTCTTTTTCTTTTGATTCCGTGTATTATAATAATTAAGAAAAGATTTTAGAGAACCTGATTTAACCGGATCATTCAAAGAGAGGAAAAAAATGCGGCTAATAGATACCATAAAAGAAATACCGGAGAGAGTTGAGCAATTAGTTGGTAATTTTGATTTTCTGGATCAGGAGATAGCGCAGTATATTCGACAGTTTTCTTTTTATCCGAATGAAATCGTATTTGTGGCCAGCGGCAGTTCGTATAATGCTGCTTTTGCGGTCAAACATTTTGCTGAGAAAAGTTTAGGAATTCGGATTACACTTTCTTATCCCAATGATTTTTTATATCAAAGGACAATTCTAAATGACAAAGCGCTGTATGTTTTTATTTCTCAAACCGGCCGGACGGCAGCGGTGGAGGAATGTATTCGTTTTGTTTTGTCGAAGGAGCAGATGAATTTATCCATGACGGCGGATGATACGAGCCGGATTGCAAAATTAGCTGATTTTCATTTTAATATCGGATGCGGAGAAGAACAATACCTGTTCCGGACAAAGGGCTATACTTGTACGGTTGTCAGCTGTATTCTTTTATGTATGGCCGTTGCCAAATCAGCCGGGCTGCGGGCGGAAAAAGAGCTATGCCAGTATTTGGCGGATTTGAAAGCACTTCCCCGGTCGCTTTCCGGTATAATCTGCGCGGCGGAAAATTGGGCAGCTAAAAATATGGCTGTAATTGATAAAAAGAAATGTCTTATTGTATCGGGAGAAGGTGATCTTTGGCCGATTGCCCAGGAAGCGGCCATTAAATTTATGGAAATGCTGCCGATTATGAGTGATTCTTATGAAATCGAAGAATTGATTCATGGTCCGCAAAATGCTTTCCATTCTGAAATTTTATTTATTTTTCTGTATAACAAAGATTGTGATTCGCTGAGAGCTCTTAAAATCCATGAGTTTATTAAAAATGAAATCGGTGATTCTATTTTGATCAGTAATGAAAAAGGCGCAGATATGGATTTACCATTGCAATTAGAGAGCCGATATTTTTATTTTCTGGAATTGGCAGCGGCCTGTCAGGTATTAGCTTATTATTTTTCGGATTTTAAGGGGAGAGATTTGAGTAAAAGGATTCATTCGCAAATTGATAATTATATTCAAAAACAGATTTGAGTCAGCTTTTTAAAAAGTGGAGTTCCTATCAGTTGAAAAGTTGAGTTACAGACAGGAGAAGATTTATGAGAAAAATACTGGTGGTTTCACATTCTAAATTAGCGCAGGGGTTTGTAGCGGCAATGGATTTAATATGCGGCGGCGGAAATAAAGTGGATTTTATCAATGCTTATGTGGATAATACGCCCTTATCTGAGCAGCTGAAAAATTATTTTTCAAAATTGAATCCTGAGGATGAAAAAATTGTCTTGACTGATTTGGCTTTTGGCAGTCCCAATAATGAATGTACGCCATATATTAAAACGCATGGGATTAAACTAATCAGCGGTATCAATCTGGCTTTGCTTTTGGCGGTTGTGATGGAAGATGAAAGCGCAGCATTTAGTGATGAGAATATAGAGCGGCTGATTCAGGATGCTAAAGATGGAATTTGTTATATCAATAAAAAGCTGGCGGAAACCGTATATACGGAGGATTTTGATTTTTAAATTTTATAAGGAGGGGTTTTATGATTGTACTGGTGAGAATTGACGACCGGCTGCTGCATGGGCAAATAGCGCTTAGCTGGAAAAGCGAACTATCGTATGAAGCGATTGTAATAGCTGATGATGCGGCGGCTAAGGATGAATTTCGGAAAAACGCCTTGAAAATAGGGGTGCCGGAGGGCGTGAGGTTGGCCGTCAGAAGTGTTGAAGAAGCGGCAAAGCTGTTAAAGCATGAAAAACTGGAGAAGATGCGAGTGCTGGTTGTGGTCGGCAGTACCGCCAGTGCAGTTAGGCTTTATGAGTTAATGGAGGAGAAGCCAAGTTTAAATATTGGCTGTGTCCAATCACAGGCAGGGAAAAAAATGTTTTCTAAGGCGGTTTATTTTGAAGAGAAAGATATTTTAAACTTG
>CAUVDV010000234.1:0-2930 GCA_963550755.1 uncultured Lachnospiraceae bacterium | reverse complement strand
CGCGCCGAAACGAAAACTTTCCATATTTGCCATGCAAAAGTTCTATCTCTTCGCTTGGTTTTCTACACATGCATAAAATGACTGCCCGCAGAAAGTCTATTTTATCACAATCTCTTCCGGCTGCTTGCCCTGCTGCAAGGCCAAAAACTCCTCATAACAAAGCCCGGTCTGATACAGATATGTTGCCAGCGGCACGCCCAAATAGCGGATATGCCACGGCTCATAACTATAGCCGGTAATATTGTCCTTACCCTCGGGATAACGAATGACAAAACCGTAGAGATGCGAGTTTTCCGCCAGCCATTTGCCCTCTTTGGTCTGTCCGTATTTCTCCACCAAATCAAAGCCCACGCTGGCCGAACTGACGTCCATGCACAATCCGGTGTGATGCTCGCTGTGTCCGGGCTTGGAACTGTAACGATTGGCCAGTTCCAGTCCCTGCCGCTCGACATTGCTCTTATATAAGATTTTCTGATAAGCAATCGTCCGGTAGCCGGAAACGGTTTGAATATCCAGACCCTCGTTTTTAGCGGCCGCAATCAATTCGTCAATCGCATCCGCCGCCACTTTCCGGAGCTTTCTGCGGGTTTGGTTGCCGGCATGCTTAGACTGCGGGTCAATCAACTCAATCGGTTCAAAATCTTCCGGGAAATAATTTGCTTTATTGGCCAGCACAAACAAGCTGTTCACGTCTTCAATCTGCCTGGGCTCATTCACATCAAAATGAAATGCCGAAAAGTCAAGCTCTTTCAAGGCTTCTTCCAATTCCTCCGGCCAAGCCGCTTTGGTATATTCCAGCATTTCCTTGGACTGGCGGCTGAGTGCTGCCGGTGGCTCGTTCTGTCCTTCTTTCGGTGCAGGTTCCGGTTGTTCTTCTTTTCCCTGCCCATTTGGCTGCCCGGTTTTTTCCGATCCTGCTTCGGTATTCGGGTTCGGCTCGGTCACTTGCTTTTCCTCCGGCTGATTGCTTTCCGCCGTTACATTGCTTTCCGCTTTTTTCTCGGAATCCCCCAGCTGGCAGGCTGTCAGCAAAAGACAAGCTGCCAAGGCCAAAATATATGTTTTTCTTCCTGCTTTTTTCATTTGATCCCTCTTTTCCGGTATTAATTTTTCCGCTTTGTTGCAAGCTGCTCGGGTTTTCATGTGTTTGGCACTTGTATTATTCTCAACTTCCCCCTCCCCGCTGCTCGAAACGCTATGCGTTTCTGCCCGGGCGGGCAACCTGCCTGATCGAAAGCTTTGCTTTCTGCCCGGGCGGGCATTCTGCCTAAAAAAGACTGTTTTAGTTTTGCAGAACACAGGAAAGTCGAGTATTATTATAATGTTTTTGGACGAGAAAGTCAAACCGCACTTTTCTCCGACACAGTCACCAGCCGGCACATCTTCAGCCGCAGCTATTTCTTTGCCACAGCTTCATTGCCGGTGTCGGGACGCTTCATAATACCTTGCCTGAACATTTAGTTTTATTTGACAAACTCCATAACAGCGCTTAAAATAAAAACAAACAAAAAATCCTGTTAAATGGTACTGTTCCCGATAAGGCCGAATCATTTCCGATGACGTCTCTTACGGTTTTGTACTATTTTGACAGGAAGATACTCCCCAAAAAGCTGACCACATAAGAATGTCGTTTCAGATGGAACTCACCTGAAATACCATCTTATACCAAAGGAGCATAATATGTATAAACAACGAATGAATCATGTATTAACCAAAATGCAGGAGCAAGGGCTGACTCAGCTGTTAATCAGCGAACCGTCCTCGGTCTTTTATTTAACCGGTGTTCGGATTGAACCGGGCGAACGCTTTATGGGGCTTTTGCTGCGCAGCGAAAAAGCGCCTGTCTTTTTTATCCACCGCCTGTTTCCGGTTACGCCGCAGGGGATTGCTGTTGTCGGCTTTGCCGATGCCGATGATTACTTATCCTTAGTTGCTGCGGAAACCGACCGGCAAAAGCCGCTGGGAATTGATAAGCATTTGTTTGCCGGATTTTTAATCGGTCTGATGGAACGAAAAGCCGCTTCCGCTTATGTCAACGGCTCGCCCTGCGTTGACCTGGTTCGGGCGGTAAAAACAGCCGATGAACTGCAAAAGCTGCGGATCGCCTCGGAGCTGAACGATAAAACCATCGAAATCGCCAAAAACTCGCTGCGCATCGGCATGACCGAAAAGGAATTGGAGCAGATTATCCTGCAAACCTACAAGGACTTAGGTGCGGACGACATCAGTTTTCCGCCGATTGTGGCTTTCCATGAAAATGCCGCCGACCCGCACCACGAAAACAGTAATCGCCGCCTGAAAGCCGGCGATATGGTGCTGCTGGATATCGGCTGCAAAAAAGATGAATACTGTTCGGATATGACCCGAACTTTCTTTACCCAAGAACCAACCGCTGACGAAAGGCGGGTCTATGAACTGGTGCGGCAGGCTAACGCCGCGGCTGAAAATTATATCCGGCCGGGTATGCGGCTGTGCGATATTGACGAAGCAGCGCGCTCGGTTATCCGCGCCGGCGGACATGACCGGGAGTTTACTCACCGGCTCGGCCACTTTATCGGCATAGATACGCATGAATACGGTGATGTTTCCGCCGCTTATGATTGGGCGGTTCAGCCCGGCATGGTCTTTTCGATTGAGCCTGGCATTTACCTGGCCGGCCAATTCGGTGTGCGGATTGAAGATTTGATTATTGTAACCGAAAACGGCTGCGAAGTCATCAACCATGTACCCAAAGAAATTACGGTAGTCAGCTTAAATTAAATTATAAAAACGCGACCGCCTATCATTTTGCCCGCCGATTGAGTATTGGTAACAGGCCGCCTTTGGAAGTGAAACTGCCGCCAGATGAAGCCAAATGAAAAGTCGCCGCCGGCATCAAAGTCTTTTTCTCTTTGATGCCGGCGGCGCTGTTTTTTTCTCCGGCAGGGATC
>CAUVDV010000233.1:0-2937 GCA_963550755.1 uncultured Lachnospiraceae bacterium | reverse complement strand
AGGACAATAATATTACACACAATATAAGGAGCAGCACCTTTAAAAATATCAATAATCGGCATCCGATTGATTTTATTGCAGGCATTTAAGCACATGCCGACCGGCGGTGTAACTAAACCAATGGCTAAGCCGACAATCATCATGGCTCCAAATTGCAACTCGGAAAAACCATACGCCTGCATGACCGGCAGAAGAATCGGTGTTAAAAGCATGATGGCCGGGCTGACATCAATAAAGGTGCCAATCAGCAGAATCAGCAAATCAAAGACTAAAGCAATCGCCCAGAAAGGCATATTCAGCTCCATAAAAAATCCGGCTACTACCTGCGGCACCTTCATCATGGTCAGAATCCAAGTGAAAATAGTGGTAAAACCAATGATGATCATAATGGAGGAGGATGTGATTAAGGTCTTTTTCAAAGCCTGAAATACCGCCTTCCAGGTTAATTCCCGATATAGGAAAAAGCCAACCAGAATGGCATAAAACACAGCAATACCGGCACTTTCAGAAGCAGTACAAACGCCGAAGGAAACACATAAAATAACAAATACCGGCATGAGCAGAGCCGGAATCCCGACAATAATAGCGGAAAAAAATTCTTTAAAAACGAATTTGGTTTTTTGCGGATGCCAGTGTTTTTTATGAGAAATCCAGCCCACCACAATCAGCTGAGTGATTCCAATCAGGATTCCGGGAACGGCACCGGCCATAAACAGTGCACCGACCGAAGCACCGGAAATCATAGCATAAATAATCATTGGAGTGGAAGGCGGAATAATCATGCCCATAGTAGAAGAGGCAACTGTAATGCCGGCAGCGGCTTTCGGCGGATAGCCGTTTTCTTCCATAGAAGGAATTAAAATGGAGCCAAGTGCGGAAGTATCGGCCACAGAAGAGCCGGAGATGCCGCCAAAAATCATGGATGCGACAATATTCACTTCGCCCAGGCCGCCATGAAAAGGTTTGACCACTTGCAGACAAAAATTAATGATTCGTTTGGTGATGCCGCCGGTATTCATCAATTCTCCAGCCAAAATAAAAAGCGGCATGGCAATCATCAGTTCGGAATAGGCACCGCTCCAAACTTTTTGTGGAAACATACTGAACAAATTAGGAGCATTGGCAGCCAGATAAGTAACACAAGAAGCTCCAATGGAAAAGGCCAGAGGAATTCCTAAAAAAGCAAAGAATAAAAGAAATATTAGTAAGAAAAACATTGCCATAACTATTTACTCCCCTTGATTTTTTTCAGGTACTTCATTGGTGATTACAATATTTTTAGCAGCAAAGAACGTGACCGGTGCCTTAATACATTCCACAATTTTATAAATCATGCAAACTGCGCAAATCAGTCCGCTAACCGGCATAATGCCATACATGTATTTCATCGGAATTTCCATCCCCTGACTGATTTGAATGCCGGCCATTATTGTATATTTATAGGCATATATTGTAAAAACGATATCCACAACCAGAGCCACTCCATAATTAAAGATGGTTAACCAGCGTTTAAGATGGGGAGGTACTTTATCATAAAATATATCGATTATAACATGCTCATTATTTAAAATGCAAAGCCCCATTCCCCAAAAAGTGGTAAAAGCAAAAGTCGTGACATTGAATTCGGTCAGTTGTTTCCAACTTAAAGAAAATAAATATCGGGCGATAACGGAAAAAATCATGCTGGCAGTTAGGATGCCCATAGCTGCAATGCCGATGCCGAAATAAATATGATATAAAGTGCGGGTAATTTTTTTAATCATGTCTACCTTCTTTCTGGTTTTCAAAGGGGCTGTTGGCAAATGCAACAGCCCCGGGCAGATCATTACTCAACTTTCCCATAGTCTTTTTGGGCTCTATCCCGCTCAGAGAGCGGGTGCATGGACTCCACTTTCGGCAATTTGCTCCGCAATTTGCCTATCGTTCCCGCCATGCAACGAGCCTAAAAAAGACTGTTCTGACGAACATGGGAAAGTTGAGATCATTATTTTGCGTTTTCTACGATTTTAAGCATTTCATCCAGCTCTTCCTGAGTGACAATCCCTTCATCAATACATTTTTGATAAACCGGCTTACAGGCTTCTTGGAAAGCTTTCAATTCATCGGCAGTTGGAGTATAGACTTCACAACCGGCTTGCTTGATAGTTTCTAAGGCCTTGTCCGAGTTTTCATCAATTAATTTATCATTAAAGACTGACATTTCATCAGCACATTCACTGATAATCTTTTGGAATTCCGCTGGCAGAGAGTTCCACCAAGCGGCATTGACATAAAATGGATCAGGATGGAATTGATAATTAACAGTGGTAAAATATTTTTGAACTTCGTAAAACTTCATGGTTTGAACATTTACCCACGGGTTTTCCTGGCCATCCGCCACCGCTGTTTTTAAGCCCATATATAAATCGGAATAAGGGATGGTGGTAGTGGTAGCACCCATAGATTGAAATGTTAAATCAATGGTTTTCATGCCATTGGTTCTCATTTTTAAACCAACCAAATCTTCCGGCTTGGTAATAGGATGCTTGGAGTTGGAAAATTGCCGATAACCGCCAGCATCACACAAACTGATAATAATGGTGCCGGTTGTTTTTTCGGCTTCGGCACATACTTTTTTGGCCAAGTCGGATTGCAGCAGGGCAGTTACCTGAGCCCGAGTGTTGGTCAGGAATGGCAGAGTAAACATTAAAAGTCTTGGGCTGAAATCATATTGGCCGCCGCGCATTCCTTGGATGGTACCGGCGACAACCTGCTCAAGCATTTCTTTTTCCGTACCAAGTTGTCCGTTAGCATGTAAATCAATGGTCACATGTCCCTTGGTCCGTTCGGTCACATCTTTGGCGAATTGTTCCATAGAAATGGTTCGAGGGTTTCCTTCCGGCTGAGCATGACCAACAATCATGGTAAAGTTTCCAAGAGCAGCAAAAGGATCTTCCG
>CAUVDV010000232.1:0-2939 GCA_963550755.1 uncultured Lachnospiraceae bacterium | reverse complement strand
CTTAGAATCAAATCCGTCTGTACCAATAAACAGCTTATCGACATGAAACTCCCGCGCGCAGAGCCGAACCAAAGGACCAACCATAACCTGCGATTCTTTCTGATATTCCCCGCCCAACAAAATCACGCGCGCTCCGCCATTCTCCCGAACGTACCCGGCAATAAATGCCGAATTGGTAATAATCGTAATATCCTTGTCGCTTCGCGCCAGCTCTCCCGCTAACAGCGCACAGCTAGAACCAGATTCAATCATTATGGTTTCGCCGCTGCTGACCATAGCCGCCGCCGCCTTGGCAATTCGAACTTTTGTTTCATAACGAATCGCCAAACGATTATTGATATCATCTTCGTTCCGTCTGACTGCGTAGCCATGTTCTCGGCTGAGCAGCCCTTTCATTTCCAACTGATCCAGATCTTTGCGAATCGTAACCGATGATACCCCCAGCATATCTGCCAAGGAATTTACCTCTATTTTAACAGCTTTGTTTACAATTTCAACAATTTTCGTATGCCGATCATTCATCCCGTTTTCCTCCTGCTTTTTCGCTTTCCCTTACCAAAATTCCGCTTTCTGCAATTTACCTAACTCAACTTAAGCACCTAATGTTCCCGCTTGCCGCCGAAAGACGCAGCCTTCCTGAAATGGGCGAGCCCCTCTCGAACTCCCCCCACCCTCTGCGCGGCTCTGCAAACTGCCTAAAAAACTGTTTTGACGAAGATGGGAAAGTTGAGTTTATAAATATAGGAAAATTAAATTTAGTATATCACATAATTTTAAATATGGCATATAAAAATTTGTTACAGTTTAAATAAGCCGTTCGTAATTCATCGAAATGCCGCCGAATTACTCATGTGGACGTTAAGCAAATGGATACTTATGCTTGATACTTCCCATGCAGGCAAACTTTCCGGTGATATCAAGCAATCTGCTTGCCTGAACTGCTGCACGTTTTTCGCATCAAAGCACAGGGCGCAGAAAATCTCCTGCGCCCTGTGCCTGATCGGAAATTTTTAAAATCTCCCTTACCAGCTAATATATGCAAATTATTTTACACAGGCAACTTCTGTCTTGCCCGCTTCTGCCCTCATACCATTTTTATATTCTATTTCCGGCAACTGGTCGCTTTCTAACAGAATCATAATGACATCGGAACAATAACCCTTGTTTTCAATGAGGTCTTTATCAAACTTCAGAACCGGATCGCCGGCACAAACTCTTTGCCCGACTTCTACCAAAGTTTCAAATCCCTCGCCATTGAGCGAAACCGTATCAATTCCTACATGCAGCAAAATATCAAAACCCTCCGCCACATGAATTCCGACCGCATGACCGGCCGGCATAATTACGTTAATCTCTCCGGCAACCGGAGCAGTAACCATCCCATTTTCCGGCCGCACAGCAATTCCATCGCCCAAGGCGAGGGAAGAAAATGCCGGATCCGACACTTCTGTCATTGCAATGACCGTACCGCTGGCCGGTGCAAGCAGCTTTACTTTCTCCTCTGGCTTGATCAGCCCGGCTTTAACTGCTTCTATATATTCCGCCAGATCCGCTTTGATAATGGATACATGCGGGCCATAAATAACCTGAACCCCGCCGCCGCTTTTAATCACCCCTTTCGCGCCGGTCTTTTTTAATATGGGCTCATTGAGCAAATCCATATTTTTCACCGTGCAGCGCAGCCGAGTGGCACAGCAGTCAACATCCAGCACATTATCCAGTCCCCCCAACCCTTCCAAAATCATGGGCGAAAGAGTGTCCTTTTTTTCACAAGAGTCACCAGCTTGACCGGCTTTCTTCTTATTATAATCCGCTTTGGTATAAAGCTGAATATCTGCACCGTCCTCTTCCCGTCCGGGCGTCAGCAGATTCCACTTGAGGATGCAGAAGCGGAAAATAAAATAATACCCCACAGCATAGGCCAGATAAATCGGCAGAATTGCCAGCCAATTCGTCTTAGTATTTCCCTGCAAAAGTCCATACAGCGTAAAATCAATCAGGCCGCAGGAAAATGTCGTGCCAATGCAAATATTAAACAAGTGTGTCAGCAAAAAGGATAATCCGGCAAACACACAATGCAGGCCAAACAATGCCGGTGCGATAAATAAAAATGTAAACTCAATCGGCTCGGTAATGCCGGTCAGAAAAGAAGTAAGCGCTGCCGAAAGCAGCAGTCCGCCAACAATCTTTCGGTTCTGCGGCTTAGCCGTCCGATACATCGCATAGGCCGCTCCGGGAAGCCCGGCCATCATAACCGCATATTTTCCGGTCATAAACCGGCAGGCCTCCACGCTGAACCGGCTAACCGACGGAGAAACCAACTCCGCAAAATAAATATTCTGCGCACCCGCAACCGTTACGCCGTCAATGATTGCTGTTCCGCCCAGTCCTGTCTGCCAAAATGGAATATAAAAAACATGATGCAGACCAAAAGGAATCAACGCCCGTTCCATAAAGCCAAACAAAAAGGTTCCCGCATATCCAGAACTCGTAACCAAACCGCCAACCGCATAAATGCCATTTTGAACCGCCGGCCAGACAAAAAAGCAAACAATACCGGCCAAAGTATACGTTAAAATACTGATAATCGGTACAAATCGAACACCCGCAAAAAAAGACAGTGCCGCCGGAAGCTGCTGCTTATAAAAGCGGTTGTGCAGCGCCGCTACGCCTAAGCCAACTATGATTCCGCCAAATACCCCCATTTGCAAAGAATCAATTCCACATACGCCGGTCAACATTCCGTCCAGCACTTTGTCTGAATAGCTGCCGTCCGGCAAAATATAGCCGGTTAAGCGCAGCATAGCATTAATTGAGGCATGCATCACAAAAAAAGAAATCGCCGAAGCCAAAACCGCTACCGCCCTTTCATTTTTGGCCATTCCCAGCGCTACCGCCATGGCAAAAATGATTGGCAGATTGCCAAAAATAACGCTCCC
>CAUVDV010000231.1:0-3020 GCA_963550755.1 uncultured Lachnospiraceae bacterium | reverse complement strand
CCCGCCGGACATACATTTGCAGCTGCGGCGATAAATTAAGAGCGTTGGCGTTAAGCGTCTGTTGAGCGATTTGCCGGGCGCGGGCTTGATTAACCTGTCCGGTGCGGTTGTCAACAGCGTCTTGGCTGTCAGGTACACCGTCGCCGTCGGAATCGCGGGAGCTGACAAATTCATAGTCTTCCGTGATATAAAAATCAACCAGTTGGTCAAAATTGAAAACTTCCGGGTTCTGCTCCCGATAATCTGCACCGTAGGCAAAGTAAAACCAGCGATGATTGGCATCCACTACTAATTCGGAATTGGGGCCGGCACTGGCGGTTCTTTGAAATTGGGCAAACTTTTGCTTGTTTTCTTCCCGGGCGGCTAAATGCTGCCGCACGTCGTCAATGGTTCGGCGTCCCCAATTGGAAGAAAAGGAGCTTAATTTTTTGCGGCAGGCCGAGCAAAGAAAGCCATCGGACAACTTTAATCTGGTTAATAAATTTACGCTGTTGTTACCGAGCTCGCAGTATTTTTTTTCAAATAATCCCATAATTCTCTCCTCCTAAGTTGATTATGTATTGTTTCAGTTTATGCGGAAAAATTTGCATAAAACTGCTTGGGAACGATTTAATCCAAAATAGTTACCCGGCCTTCAATATCTTGGCGAATAGCTTTGTGAGAGCTTAAATACTCTTCCAAAATATCCAGACAGGAAGTGGAAATAACCTTAGGAATGCCGAAAGTTTTGACATGATCAAAGCTGACGCCGAAAAAGCTTTCCAAATTGCAGTAATGAAAGTTTTGCATGCCAATGGTAAAAATATCATCGTCTGCGATTTCCTTGTCCTGATAAGTCAGGCTGACCATTTCTCTGCGCGAACGGGAGTAGGACAGCTTTACCCCATGCGACAGCTGGTAAAATTCCGTCTTGTCTAAAAAAGCGTCGTCCCGCAGCATATAAAGCATCATTTGGCGGAAAGTCCGGCCGTCCACTTTCAGCATATATACGCCGTCGTCATAAGGGAATATTTCCGCTAAGCCCCCGTATTCAACGATTGGCCCCAGTTTCGTGCCGCGGATGCTACCGGAACCGAGCAGCATAATATCCACGCCTAAACTATTTTTAAAGATATCGGCGAAAAGATTGCCCAAAGTCGTTTCGGTATTGCGCTGCGGATGCGTCAGCGGGCAGCTGAAGCGGGTAACGATGCGGGCATATTTTTGGTCGGTTATCTCCTTGTATTTTCGAATCAGATGTTCCATTTGCTCATCCACCGGGCAGTGCTGGT
Organism: uncultured Lachnospiraceae bacterium; assembly: GCA_963550755.1. Lineage (GTDB taxonomy): Bacteria > Bacillota > Clostridia > Lachnospirales > Vallitaleaceae > W11650. The sequence continues at coordinate 1,749 of CAUVDV010000231.1, read as the reverse complement.
TATCAATCGGGATGCACTGCCACTGGTAGCTTTCAATGCTGTTGGTATCGGTATTGACAATGATGTCGAACCGGCCGATTTGGTCGGTGCCGACCCCGGCCTGGGCAATCGGAATACCGTTAACGGTATAGGGCTGTTCCATTAAGGTATGGGAATGGCCGCCGATAATCAAATCCACGCCCCATTCCGGCCGCAGCAGCGCTGCCAGTTCCTTGTCGGCTTCAAAGCCGATATGCGTCAGCAGCACGGTGAAATCAATATCAATTCGGTTATAGGTGTTGCAGATCCGGCCGACTTCCTGCGCCGCCTCTTCAATGCCAATGAAAGAGCCGATCAGGTGATCCTGCTTGGCTTGCGCTAAAACAGCGTCGGTGATAATGCCGATAAAAAGGATTTTCATGCCGTCGATCTCCATGATATAATAAGGCGGAAACAGGCGGGCATGATTGGTCTTAATAAAAAGGTTGGCGTTGATGATCGGAAATTGAGCGCATTTTTCAATAAAAAGCAAGTGCGGAATGCCGTAATCCAGCTCATGATTGCCGATGGTAGCGATATCCGGCGCCAAAGCGTTCATGATTTCAATGGTGGAAATGCCTTTGTATTCCGAATCAATAATCGAGCCGCGGAACATATCCCCGGCAATGGCATAGATTACATTTTGCTCTGATTGCCGGACTTGATTGATATAGCCGGACAGCATAGAAACGCCACCAACCAGTTTGTCATCAACTTGTTCGGCTAAAAAATCACCATGCAAATCATTGGAATGAAGCAGTGTTAATTTTTTTAAATGCGGTGCGGAACTCATACGATTACCTCCCTAGCGGGAAAGCGGCAAAAATGAGAAGAATATTTGGATACCAAAATAGAATGATTTAAAATCATAGTACACTCTCCCTTATCAAACTTTCCCTATCCTTTTCTGGTTAGAATTACAGTTTATCTCTTTTTATTCCTTTTTCTGGCCGGAAACTTCGCACTCCGGTCATACTACCCAACTAAAAACAGTATAGCATATTTTTGAATAAAATACGAGGGTTTTATAAAAAAAATCAGCAAAATTTCGCAAAGGTAAGTATTATTTTATCTTTTCCCGGCAGAAAGCTTGCCTTTTAACTGTAAGCGCGCAACCGGTCGTAATTTTTTTAGAGAGGGGGATTGATAAAATGGGATAGATATGCTATTGTGATTCATACAGGCATGAAATTTGCCGAGTTTTGCTTGACCTCATACTTGCTAAATAAAAGACAAGGAAGTAGCCGGATTTTATTTTGATAAAATTGGGCGTAGCTGGCGGTGGTCTTATATTTTATGCCGCTGGCGATCGTGATACTACATTTTTTCCTGCGGCGGGCAGCAGCAGATAACGTGCTTATCTGCCACCATAGTGATAGGCATGGCAGCATTGGCTTCGGGAGGCGTTAGAATATGGGGAATCTATCCATGAAATCAAGAAATGAGTTTTTATCGAAAAGTATTAATAAGAATCATTTACTTTATACGGATAATTTAGATATTAAAAAAATTGCAAATATAATAAAATCTTCCAATCGATTTTTGGTTTAGCGTCAATAGTTCCAAAAAGCTGCTTAATCCCCTTGACTTTGTCTTATTCGTATTATATAATGTAATACAAATAAGACAAAAGGCGACAAACGGAAAGGAGCAAAGATGATTGCTTTAAACTTAAGCAGTGAAATTCCGATTTATACCCAGCTGCGCAATCAAATCGTGGAAGCCCTTGCC
>CAUVDV010000230.1:0-3028 GCA_963550755.1 uncultured Lachnospiraceae bacterium | reverse complement strand
CCGTTTTAAAAACAGCGCATCACGGTTCCAAATATTCCAGCAGTCCGGAGTTTTTGGATAAGGCCAAACCAAAGCTTGCCATCATTTCCTGCGGCCTGTATAATAGGTATGGACATCCTGCGCCGCAGCTGATTCAGGAGTTTGCGGAGCGGGGGACACAAAGCCGGGTAACAGCGTGGGATGGTGCGATTTTCTTGCGTTTTTCCCGAACGGGAGAGGTGATTATTGATGAGTAAAAATCTGGATATGGCTTTGGCTGAGAAAAAAAGACTTTTTCTGCTGTATGGGCAGGAACAATATTTGCTGGAAAAAAATATGGAAAAAATAATTCACACCTATCTGCACGAAGGAGAAGCGGATTTAAATTTAGAAGTGCTGGAAAGTCTGCCCAAGGATATCTTTGAATTGCTGAATAAATGTGAAACCTTGCCTTTTATGGCCGAGTATCGGGTGGTAGTTCTAAAAAACACGGGTATTTTTGAATCTAAGGATAAGGCGGCGCTGGAGCTTTTGACCGAAAAAATAGCCAAACTGCCGGAAAGTACGGTGCTTATTATTCGGGAGGCGGCGGTTGATAAGCGAAAAAAGCTGTTTAAGCTGTTTCAAGATAGGGGCTGTGTGGCGGAACAGAATTATTTGAACGAAGAGCAGCTGATTCAGTTTTTGGGCAAATGGTTTTATCGTTACCGGCTGCGGATCAAAGCCAGTGCGGTAAAGCTGCTGCTGCAAAGGGCGGGGATGGAATTATCGTCGCTTCTGAATGAGTGTGAAAAATTGGCGGCGCTGGCCGAGGAAGTGGTGACCGATGAAATGGTGACGGCGATCGTGCCGGAACGCCTGGAATCAAAAGTTTTTCAGTTGACGGATGCTTTGGGGCGCAAGGATCGGCAAGCGGCTATGGAAAATTATCAAGTCATGCTGCAAAACCGAGAATCGGTTACCGGCATCTTGTTTATGATTGGCCGGCAAATCCGGCAAATCAGCCAAACTAAGATTTTGCTGGAAAAGCGCACGCCGGCGGCGGAAATAGCGAAATTTCTGGGCGTTCAGCCCTTTGTTTTAAATAAGCTGACGGCGCAGACCAAACTCTTTCGGATGGAAGAGTTAAGTCGTCTGCTGCGTGAATTGGTGCAGCTGGAATGGGACTATAAGAGCGGCCGCGCCGATTTGGAAACAGGGATTGCCCTGCTGATTGTCAGTGCGGGAAAATGACGCTGACTTTTCATCAGCTATGCAGGCTGCCTGCCCAAGCAAAAAGCGGAGAATGTCAGACTATTTTTTATTATGGATATCGTAGGGCAAATCAGCATGTGCAGCGGCTTGGCTTTCCGGGCAGCCATTCGGATATTTTTTCTGGTACTGCTTATTTAAATAACGATCAATGATATTTTTGAAAATGGTAAAAATGGGAACGCCAAGGAACATACCGACAAAGCCAAATAATTTGCCGAATAAGAAAATGGAAAAAATAACCGAAATCGGCCCCAAACCAACCGATTGGCCGAAAATCTTGGGCTTTAAGAAATTGCCGTCAAACTGCTGAATTACTAAAATCAGACCGGCAAAAATCAAGGCTTTGACGGGGCTTACAAAAATCAGCAGGATAAAACCGACGACACCGCCGATGATCGGACCGAAATAGGGAATAATATTGGTTACGCCGACGATAATACTAATCAGCAGGGCATAGTCAATTCGCAAAATCAGCATAGCCAGGAAGGTAAGCATACCGATAATTAAAGCGTCAATCAGGCTGCCGATAATAAAACCATTGAAAATGCTGTGGCTGTCGGCCATGATTTCCAAAAGGTTTTCAGCGTTTTTCTGGGAAAATAACGAACGGACGAAGCGCTTGGAGGCAGCCCCCAGTTTTTCCTTGCCGGCCAGAAGATAAACAGCCAAAATCATTCCTAAAAGTACATTTAAAAAACCGGCAGCAAAATGGGATAAAAAATTAATCAAAGCGGGGACTAAGCCAGTAAGCAATTCGGAAATAGAGTTGATGGCTTCTTTAATATTCAAACTATTGCTGAAATAACGGTTGAAAAAGGTCATATCAAGATAAAAGGAAGTATTGAAGATACGAATGTGCTGCGCTTGCAGCATTTTTTCTATTTCTGGAACATAGCTGTTAAAGCGCTGAACCAGCCGGCTGACATCGCGGATGCTTTGAAAAATTTGGGGGATAACAAAGGACAGCAGCAGGATGGAAAAGCCGATCACGGTCAGGTAGGAAATAAAAATAGAAATAAAGCGTTTCAGCTTTTGACTGCGCACACCGCCGATAAACTTGTTTTCAATCAAATCCACCAGCGGATAGAGAAAATAGGAAAGCAAAAAGGCAATAAAAAAAGGCACCAATGCACTGACGATGGTGGTGTAAATTTGCTGATTGACTGAGATGTTGTCGGTAATTTTGTAAATGCCGTAACAGATTACAAAAACGATTACGACATAAACGGAGACGGTGGTATATTTTTCATTCCATTTTATTTTCATAGAAGCTCCTGTTTTATTTACTTAACTCAACTTTCCCATGTTCGCAAAACTATAGCAGTCTTTTTAGAAAAATTGTCTGCCGGGCAGGTGTGCAGCATTTCGATTAGAGGCAAGCTGAGCTATTTATGATAGCTGTGTTGGTGAATGATGCGGAAAGCTCGGTAAATTTGTTCATATAAAAGCACGGTTAAAAGCGGCGGCGATAGCTTGGCGTAGCTGAGGGAAAGGCAGTTTTCGGAAACGGCCGGGCTATCTGCTAAAATAAAATGAAGCCGGGTTTGGCCGTTAAGCCCATACTGTGCAAGCTGGGCGGCAAACTCTTCGGATGAGAGCATCGATGCGCCGGCAAGGCCGCTGGTAATGGTCAGAATCTCGGCCGCCGGTGATGGCGGCGGAGCGGATTTGGCCGAAAAAAGTTTGATTTTGCAGTAGCGGCTCAATCTTTTTTCGTATTCCCTAACGGCCTCGGCATAAGGGCTGTCCAGTTTTTTCAGCGGTGAAATACAAATAATGTTCATAAGCACCTCAA
>CAUVDV010000229.1:0-3033 GCA_963550755.1 uncultured Lachnospiraceae bacterium | reverse complement strand
GAAAAATGCATTAATTCACGATCATTGATAAACAGCACAAAGGTCGGGGGCTTAACCCCTACCTGAGTCGCGTAGAAGATCTTCAGGCGGTTGCCCTTATCGGCTGGCGGCTGATTCATTGCCATCGCGTCATATAGGACTTCATTTAAAACACCGGTTGCCACCCGCAAATTTTGGTTTTGGACGACCGCTTCAATTGTTTCAAACAGGCGATGCATTCTTTGGCCGGTTTTAGCCGAAATGAACACGCGCGGCGCGTAGTCCAAATAGGATAATGTCCGCTGGATATCTTCTTCAAAGCGTTTCATGGTCTTATCGTCTTTTTCAATCGCATCCCATTTATTGACGGCAATGATGATGCCCTTGCCCCGCTCATGGGCGATACCAGCAATTTTAGCGTCCTGCTCGGTTAGGCCTTCTGTTGCATCAATCATCAGCAAGGTAATATCCGATTTTTCAACGGCTGCTACCGTTCGGATAATGCTGTACTTTTCAATTTCGCCAGTAACCTTATTTTTACGGCGCAGCCCGGCCGTATCGGTAAAAACATATTTGGTATGATTATAGGTAACTACTGAATCAATGGAATCTCTGGTTGTTCCGGCCACGTCTGAAACAATCGAGCGTTCTTCCCCTAAGAGTTGATTGAGCAGACTGGATTTGCCGACGTTTGGCTTACCGACCAGCGCGACCGACGGATATTCTTCCGCCTCCTCCTTTTCTTCCTGCGGAAAATAAGTGGTAATGGCATCCAAAAGCTCACCAAATCCCTGCTGATTGGCCGCCGAGACCGGAATCGGTTCACCCAGTCCCAGATTATAAAACTCATAAATATCATTGGCCTGTTTTTGAAAGCTATCCACTTTATTGACGCATAAAATAATCGGCTTTTTGCTTTTTCTAAGCAGATTGGCCACTTCATAATCGGCATCGGTTACCCCGGCCCGGCCGTCGGCAATAAATAAGATGACGTCGGCCAAATCAATGGCAATTTCCGCCTGCGCCCGAATATGCTTGAGCAGAGTATCGCTGCTGGATAATTCCAGTCCGCCGGTATCAATCAAAGTAAAAGTGCGATCCAGCCATTCCGTATCGGCATAAATCCGATCGCGGGTTACACCCGGCGTATCCTGAACGATTGAAATTCGCTTTCCCGCCAAATAATTAAATAAAGTTGATTTTCCTACATTCGGCCGGCCAACCACCGCTACGATTGGTTTTCCCATAGTATTTCCTCATTTCATATAATTTAAATAGATTATGCTGATATGCGATCCGCGCTGCAATCCGCTGCGGCGGTGCGAAAAGAACAGCTCCGGCTGTCCGTAAGTACATTCCGCTGAAACTTCCATATGCTCCGGCAAGATCCCGCCGCTGTTTAAAGCAAAGGCAATATATTTTCGCAAATCCAAAAGGTATTTCCCGTTTCCTTTCGGGAAAAAGACTTGGTTTAGTATATCATATTTCCCGTGCTTTTCAAATTCTTTTTTTACATCTTCGCCAACTTCAAAGTTTTCCCGGCTGATACAAGCGCCCAGTCCTACCCGAATATCCGCCGGATGGCAGCCATATCGCTCTGTCATTTGCCGCAGCATTTCACCGGCAATATTCAGTACCGTTCCCCGCCAGCCGGAATGAGCCGCTCCGATTACCTGCTGCTTCGGGTCATAAAAAAGAAGCGGTACGCAATCCGCTGAAAAAATCGTCAGCGCCACGCCCCGTTCCTGAGTTAATAAGCCGTCAATTCCTTTTCGTTCTTCTTTCTTAGGGAACAAAAAGCCATTGCCGGCATCCGCTTTGGTAATATGCGCGATTTTGGTTTGATGCACCTGATCAGAAAAAGTATAACTTTCCGCCGGAAAGCCAAGTACCGCGGCAAAACGGAGGTAGTTTTCGTGAACATTGTCCGGGCTGTCACCCAGTCCCCAGCCCATATTCATGCTTTCATAAACACCGGTGCTGACTCCGCCCAGTCTCGTATTCATTCCGTGAATGATATCAGGGAACTGTAAAAATAAATTAAACTGTAAAACTTCTTTTTTCTCGTGTTTCATTTTACTCCTTTTGGTTGACTGCGGGACTCCAATTTACCATTCAAAGGCATTGGAATAATAGCGAATTTGGCTGCCGGTGATAACCACTACATCATAGTGAACAGTATAATCCTGCCATAGATTTTGGCGGCGTAAATATTCCGCCGAAGCATTTAAAATCCGCTGCCGTTTGGCATGGTTAATTTTCATTTCCGCCTGATAATCCTGTTTTTGACCTTTGACCTCAATAAAGAAAAGATCTTTTCCTTTTTGAGCAATTAAATCAATCTCACCGTAAAAGCAGCGAAAGTTTTGCTCCCTGATTTGATAGCCCAGTTCTTTGATATAAGCGGCTGCTTGTTTCTCATAAATCCGGCCTTTATCGACGCTGGTTTTCGCTGCTTTTTCGGTTCCTTTGGCCGCTGCTGCTTTTAACTGTTCCGTTTTTTTACTTGTCATCGCAATCGTTCCGTTTTGGCCCGCAGTTCATCCAAGTCCGATACAAAAATCAAGACCTCGGCCACAATTTGATACAGTTCCGGCGGAATATGGTCGCCCAGCTCAATCCGGCTTAATTCCTCAACCAGCTCTTTATTCTCAACAATTGCAATATTTTCTTCCTCGCCTGCTTTTATAATATTTTCCGCTACCACGCCCGCTCCTTTGGCGATTAAAGTCGGCGCTGCTTCCTTGGCGTCATAACGGATGGCGGCTGCTTTTTTAATTTTGGGTTTTTCAGGCTTTGGCCATATCTTTTTTTCTTCCATCTCCGCCGGTTCCTTTCATTTTTAACTCAACTTTCCCCTGATCGAAGTGCTTCGCACTTCTGCCCGGGCGGGCGGTCTGCCCTGATCGAAAGCTTCGCTTTCTGCCCGGGCGGGCAATCTGCCCTAATCTTTTGATTTGCTTTTCTTATGCCCTCATATCAAAAGAAAAACGGGATACTTTTTTGACCTGTTCATTGGCCAAAAAATCGGTAAAGCCGTTAATTCGGTCTTTT
>CAUVDV010000228.1:0-3034 GCA_963550755.1 uncultured Lachnospiraceae bacterium | reverse complement strand
AATTCCGGATATTCCCGGTCATTTTGCAGCCCGGAAAGCTGGAGCGTGCGCCGCAATGCAGCCGCTTCCCCTTCGCTGATCCGTTTTCTGCTTTTTTCCGCCAGTTCAAGTTCTCCCAGCAAAAAAATCCGTTTATGCGGAAAGATGCATTTGGCGTCATCTAAATTGTCTAATGTCAAACGATATGCTTTCCGGCATTCTGTCGTATTGAACAAGTCGCCGCAGCGCACTAAAACGGCATTCGGATTCTTCAGCAAAGCCTGTCGGAGAATGGTTTCCATGGCGCGTTCCGTTTCCTGTAAGGAATGTGGCGTACTCAAACTCATGACTGGATTGCCGTCATAGGAAGCACCAATCACAATATCCGCGCATTGGCGCGCTATCTCAATACTTTGCTGCATATCAATCTCAGAGGGAGCCTCAAGACCGCACAGCACCCAGATTTCATGAATCGCAGCCACATCAACATGAAATATTTCCGCTAATCTCCGCATTTTCAGGGGTTCGTCCTGTAAAATCGCACGGATCAGCTCATGAATCGCCACCGCGCCATGCTGCTTTCCCCATATATTGATGCAGATCCGGATAGCATCGGCTGCTTGTCCGGCAAGCTGCGTATTAAGAGGCGCACCGACCTTAATTAACGTCAGTTGCAGAGGCTGGATTAAATCCGCCCGAATGGACTGACAAAACATTTCTGTATCGGCCAGAAATGGACATGGAATTGCCAGCTCCGTTTCCAACGGCAAGCAACGCTCTATGCCTTGATAAATCGCATCTTCCGTTCCGGCCGGCCACGCGGCCAGGTTTAATATTTTTCCTTCATGGGTGCTTAAAACCGCCGAACAGCTCAATTCCGCAGAAAGCATTTGCAGCGCGGTGCCTACCGTCTGCTGATGATGCGGTACGGTTGATATCCGGGCCAGAATATCCGACACCAGTGAAACATTGGTTGCCCGGGCGCGATAGATGCAATCGGTTACATCCGTGATGAGATCGCTATACCGCAGATGGCGTTGTCCCTCCGGCATACAAATCAAGACGAAATCATGCTCATCCGCAATATCGATGAGACGCTGATCCACATAGGGCAGATAAACTCCGACATAATATAAGACCAGCCCCACTTCTCCGCCGCCAATCAAGCGCAGAAGATTCGAGCACTGCCGGTCAACATCATCAATACAATTCAAAAATCCGGTGATAACTATCTCACCGCCGGAGTATTTGTCGTGCGGAAACATCTCATGAACCAGCACCGCCGGATCAACGGACTCCAAAACAGAAATCGAGGAAACGGTTTTCTTTAGTCCTTTTTTGCCGCCAAGCACTTTCGCCTGGCGCAAAGATGGCAGCTTAAAAAGATCAGCTACAGTCACGCTCATATATTTCACCAGCTTTCTGCGTGTTTCGTTCTTTTCGGGATAAAAGGTTAATAGTTACGGGATCGTCCTTATCCTCTCATAGGGGAAAATCCCTTGGATTTCATCGGTTTTCCTTTTCTATACTATCTAAAAACTCTATTACTTTTTTCAAATATGCCTTTGGCTGTTCCGCATGAATATTGTGCATAGAATCAAATTCTTCGATTAAAACACTCCCCGGAATCAATTCCCTGACCAGTTGTGCATCTTTTTCATCCATTGCCGAAATCAAAGTTCCTTCTGCCGTGTAATAAGAAGGTGCCGTATCTTTCGGCGGCTTTACATGGAAGATACAGGTCGGAACGCTGATCTGGCTCAGCAGTTCTTTTTGCTTGATGCCATTAAAGAAGCTAAAGTCATAGAAAGCATTCGCAAACCTTAAGTCATAATCACCGGTTTTATCTTGTAAATTCACCGTCAGCTGAAGTAAGGTATTCACTCCTAACTCCGGGGGATAGTACCAGATAACGGGGATCTTTGTCATATCCTTACGAAATATTTTGAGTGCGGGTTCTGCCACAATCTTTTTCCAATTATCTTTCCCGTCCTTGTTAAACAGTGTCCGCATCGGATCATTGTTTAAGTAATGTTCAAAATAGGTGATATCAGGCTTTTCGGTTAAATAATTGTGGATATTTTGAAAAGTTTTATAAGAAAATGTGTTTTCTGCCCGCCCCTTTTCTGTTGCCAAGAACGGTCCATCCTCTAAAATAATTGCCTTTAAATTTTCCGGATATTTAGCGGCCATATATGCAACAATCAGCGCTCCGGACGAATGCCCCGAAATAATAGTGCTTGCGCCAACTTTTTCTTGTATAAACAGCGCGATATCCGCCCCGATACGCTCAATATTATATAAAGCAGGATCCTTGCTTGATTTTCCATGCCCATAATAATCCGGTACAAAAACATGAAAGCTTTTTATTAGTTCCGGCAAGACCGTGCGGTAATCTGTCCAATCTACCATTTGCCCATGCAATAATACGATATCTGGGCCATTGTCTGGACCTTCCGCATAATTTATAACGCTTCCGTCATTCAAATGAAACTGTTTTTCTTCTAAACCCAAGCTTAACGAGGTGTTCTTTCTAAACTTTTCTCCGGAATAATCATAGTTTAAGTTTCGAAGTACATAGAGCACAAGCAAAACAATAGGAGCTGCAAACAATACAGCAGCAAATTTCGGTGTCCTATTTTTCATTTTCCAAATCTCCTTGGATATTCATTAAAACTTTCGTTGCCGCAGCGCCGTTCATAATCGCCAATCCCCTTGCTTCATCTCCGAGTATGAGCAGGTTATCGCCCGCCTCTATTGAAAAAATTTCCCGGGCCTCTTTGGGAATAACAATTTGTCCCTTCGCACCTACTTTGGCCGTCCATGCATGCAGTTTTCCATCTTTTTTACTTCGCATTTGCTACCTCCCGAAACGGTATAACAAGTATGAAAAATCATACTTATTATACTATATAAAAACTGATAGCGCAAGATGCCATATTATTCAGCTCTAACACCATTGCTTTTTGCAGCTTTAACTCATTCCTGTTTGCACGAAGAAGCAAGTCGAAAAGGTCAAATTTTACACGCAAAAGCTTTTACTTTCTTGGTTTTA
>CAUVDV010000227.1:0-3062 GCA_963550755.1 uncultured Lachnospiraceae bacterium | reverse complement strand
ACGCTGGTTGACGCCATGCTGGCGCAGTCGGGTGTATTCGGCGAACATGAAGAAATCGTTGACTGCGTGATGGACAGCAATGATATTGAGCGGGAGCGGGGCATTACCATTTATTCCAAAAACTGTTCCATCACCTATAAAGACTACAAAATCAATATTGTCGACACCCCCGGCCACGCCGACTTTTCTTCGGAAGTCGAGCGCATCATTCGGACGGTCGATACCGCTATTTTGCTGGTTGACTCGGCGGAAGGCCCCATGCCGCAGACCCGCTTTGTGCTGCAAAAGTCTTTGCAGCAGGGACTTTGTCCGATCCTGCTGATCAACAAAATTGATAAAAACGATGCTCGGCCGGAGGAAGTGGTCAATATGACCTTTGATTTATTTGCCGAACTGGGTGCGAATGACAAACAGCTGGATTTTCCGATTTTATACGGAACGGCCAGAGCCGGCGTGGTTCATTATGATCTGGATGACACCAATGAAGATATTGAGCCTCTGTTTGAAATGATTACCCGGCAGGTGCCGTCTTATCCCGATAAGGACGATCTGCCGCTCCAATTTCAAATCTCGGCGCTGGCTTATGATGATTATATCGGCCGGCTGGGAATTGGCCGGATCAGTCAGGGTACGCTCCACCCGGCAGATATCGTAGCTGTCAGCAAGCGGGATGGAAGCGTCGTCAAGGCGAAAGTCAATCAGGTTTTTGTCAATGTCGGTTTAAAGCGGACCGAAACCCCAGAAGCGCATTCCGGCGATATCGTCGTCATTTCCGGTATCAGCGATATTTCCATCGGCGAAACGATTTGCCTGCCGGACAATATTTTGCCGCTGCCGATGATTGCCATTGAAGAACCGACTATGTCGATGAACTTTTATGTCAATAACTCGCCCTTTGCCGGTAAGACCGGTAAGTTTGTCACCACCAGGCACATTGCCGCCCGGCTGCAAAAGGAGCTGGAAACCAATGTCGGCCTGCGGGTTGAGCCGATTGAAGGAAGCGATGCCTACAAGGTCTCCGGCCGGGGCGAGCTGCATTTATCTATCTTAATTGAAAATATGCGGCGGGAAGGCTATGAGTTAAGCGTATCCAAGCCGGAAGTGCTGTTTCGGGAGAAGAACGGCAAGCGCTTAGAACCTTATGAAAAGGTCAGCGTCAGCGCGCCGGATGAGTATATCGGCAATGTAATTGCCCAGCTCAATTTGCGCAAAGGCGCCATGCAGTCCATGCTGGCGGAAAACGGTCATACCAAGGTGGAATATTTAGTTCCCACCCGGGCACTCTTAGGCTATCGCTCCGAATTCATTAATGATACCCGGGGCGAGGGGATCCTCTTGCGGGCATTTGATTCTTACGGTCCGTATGCCGGTGAAATCCCGGGGCGGCAAAACGGGGTTTTGATTTCGCAGGAGGACGGCCAGACGATGGCCTATTCGCTGTTTAACCTGAGCGACCGGGGACGGCTGTTTGTCGGTCCATCGGAGGATGTTTACGAAGGCATGATCATCGGTATGAATAACCGGGCCGAAGATATGGTGGTCAATCCCACGAAAAACAAGAAGCTGACCAATACCCGGGCAGCCGGCAGCGATGAGGCAATTAAGCTGTTAAAACCTCTGGAAATGTCCTTAGAGGCGGCGCTGGAGTTTGTTGAGCCGGACGAATGGGTCGAGGTGACGCTGACGGCCATTCGGATGCGCAAAAAAATCTTAAACGCCGGCGACCGAATTAAACATAACCGCAGCCGGTCATAACTTTTTCTTGACCCGGCTTTCTGGTTTGAACGCACCATCAAGGTTGAAGCACCCGCGCACGATCTGCCTTGTTCCATTCAAAAATAGGCAATTATGCGCCAGCCCAATAACGAACACCCGAAAACGGATTATAATAGAGGGGAGAGAGCTTATGTTAGAAAATAAACTGCGTAAATTGGTTGTCTTATATATTTTAAATGAAGTCAGCCTGCCTCTGTCCAATACAACGATCTCCGAGCTTATGGTCGGCGAGTATTACAGCACTTATTTTCAGTTGCAGGAAGCTTTAACGGAATTGGTCGATGTTCATTTGCTGCGGGTCCTTCCCAAAAATCCGGAAACGCAGTATGAAATCACGAAAGACGGGCAGGTTACTTTGGATTTTTTTGCCGAGGAAATTCCGGAAAAAATAAGAATGACGGTGCAAAACTATTTAAAGAGTAACCAAATTGAACTGCGGCAGGCAACGGAACTGGCCGCCGACTATTATCCCAATAAGGACGGCGGCTTCTATGTGCGTTTAATCGCCAAAGATCAGGGGCAGCTCCTGATCGATCTGACCGTACTGACCCCCGATGAGGCGGCTGCCTTGCGGCTGTGCCGCCGCTGGCGAGAAAATTATGCAATGATTTATAAACAGCTTTTGGGGTGAGCCCGCAAGCCAAAGAAAAGATGTTTTTGTGGTTCTATTCTAGTATCTTGAACCGATTTTATCAGTTATAACTGATAAAATCGGTTTTTTCTCTTGTTTTTCAGTTGTAACTGTGCTATTTTATAAGCATATAAAACGACATTGATGATTAGCTGTATTTGCCTATACTGAAAGCAAGCTTTCGTATAGGCAATATAAGCTAACCATCTTGAAAATTTCATTTCACTTAAATACATTTATGATAATAGCAAGCTGAAACCGCAGGAAAAGGAGGCGCTCTTGATGATTAAACGGGAACTATATATGAGCCGTATTCGTCCGTTCATCGGAACAGAACTGATTAAAGTGATGACCGGTATTCGGCGCTGCGGCAAATCGGTTATGCTGGAATTAATAAAGCAGGAATTAAGCGAAAGCGGCATCCACCCTTGTCAGTTTATCTCGGTCAACTTTGAAGATATGCGCTATGCTCATTTGCAGACAGCGGCCGCTCTGCATGATGAAATCACTCAACGAGCCGCCGCAATCGAGGGCAAGGTTTATTTATTCTTTGATGAAATTCAGGAAGTGAAAGACTGGGAAAAATGTATCAATTCTCTGCGGCTTTCTTTAAACTGTGATATTTATATCACCGGCTCCAATGCCAGACTCTTAT
>CAUVDV010000226.1:0-3088 GCA_963550755.1 uncultured Lachnospiraceae bacterium | reverse complement strand
TTTTCACTCCGCCTTAGGCGCCGCTGTATGGCGACTGGATTTGCTTCGCAAACCCTTACGTCGCCTGATATTTTCACTCCGCCTTAGGCGGAGTGAAAAATCAAATTTGCCCGTAATATGCATTTTTGCCGTGTTTTCTTAAGTAGTGCTTATCCAGCAGTTCCTGCGGCAGAGGTTTAGCCTCCGGGTTGATGGCTTCGGTACGCAGCGCCATTTTGGCTACTTCGTCCAAAACTCTGGCATTATGCACTGCTTCTGCCGCGCTCTTGCCCCAGGTGAAAGGCCCGTGTCCGGTTAAAATCACACCTGGCACTTCCAGCGGCTTAATATTTCTTTGGGTTAAGGTTTCAACTATCACATTGCCGGTTTCCTTCTCATAAGCCGAGTTAATCTCCGCTTTCGTCAGCAGCCGGCAGCAGGGCACCGCCCCATAAAAATAATCCGCATGCGTCGTACCGTAGCAGGGAATATCCCGACCGGCCTGCGCCCATGAGGTCGCCCATTCCGAGTGGGTATGCACGATACCTTTAATTTCCGGATATTTTTTATACAGCACCAAATGCGTCGGCGTATCTGACGAAGGCCGATAGCGCCCCTCAATGACATTGCCGTCCAAGTCAAGCACCACCATATCCTCGGCTTTCATCTCATCATAGCCAACTCCGCTAGGTTTAATCACCACATATTGCGTTTTATCATCAATCGCACTGGCATTGCCCCAAGTAAAAATAACCAGATTTTGCTTTTTTAACTCCAGATTCGCCAGCAGCACTTCTTCCTTCAATTTTTCCAGCATTAAAACATTCCTCCTGCCTTTTGACTCAGCCATGCTTTTGCTGCCCTAATCTGCTCGGCCGCTTCTGCCAGGCTGACTTCTTTTTGGTTATCGGCCCACATTTCAATTAAAAACGGTCCTGTATACTCCCATTCCTGAATCTTAGCCAGCAGGCCGGCAAAATCAACCGTTCCCGCGCCAAACGGCACGCATTTAAACACATTGGGCTGCGTATCCTTTAAATGAATCGCCACAATATGCGGCCAACCCAGCTTTAATTCGCCGATCGGATCACCCGTCCAGCGCGATAAGTTACCGAGATCCGGGTAAATTTTCAGCCAAGGCGAAGCAATCTCATCAATATACTCCAGACAACGGCTGATCGTACCGATAAACTCCGTATCCATGATTTCAATCGACAGCATGACATTGGCCGCCGCCGCTTCCTTGGCCGCCTGTCTTAAACCATCCTTAAATCTGGCCTTGGTTTCGGCATCTGCCGGTTCATAATAAACATCATAACCGGCTAACTGAATATTGCGAATTCCCAAATCCTGGGCCAGACGAATCGCCTCCGTCATGATTTCATACGCTTTTTGCCGAAGCCGTTCGTCCTTGCTGCCATACGGAAAGCGGCGATGGGCGCTTAAACACATCGACCGGATCTCAAAATCCTGCTCGGCCAAAAGCTCCCTTAGGTATTTTCTGGTTTCCCTGCTCCATTTCAGCCTGGCCAGCCGCTCATCCGACTCATCAATTGAAATTTCAATAAAGTCAAAGCCGGCCGCCTTGGCGATTCGAATCTTATCCGCCCAATCAAAACAATTGGGAATCGCTTTTTCATAAATTCCAATTGGATTCTTTTTCATGTTAACTCCAGTATTTGGCAATCGTGGCCTGAAACTCTTCCGCAGCCTTGCGCGGACACTGCGCATCCCGAATTCCCCGGCCAGCAATAAAGCAATAAATCGGGTAATCCTTAAACAGTTCAATATCTTCTACATTTAAGCCGCCAGTTACCGTGACCAAAAAGCCCATATCGCACAGCTTGCCAATCTTTTGCAAATCGGCCTCGCCCCAGTTTTTACCGGCTGCCTGCGCATCCCGGGAGCGATGGTAAACCACCTGTTTCAGTCCGGCGTCCAGCCAGCCCTGGGCCTGCTCATAAGTCCAGTCACCGTACAGCTCAATTTGAACATCACGCTCGCCACCCATACTTTTTGCCACTTCCAGCATACCCTTCATTGTTGCCAGCTCTGCACAGCAAATCGCCGTCATCCATGTCGCGCCCGCGCCGTAGCATTGCTTGGCCAAAAGACTGCCGGCATCCGCACCCTTGATATCAGCCAAAATAATCTTATCCGGATACAGCGCCCGCAAGCAGCGTACCGGCTCCAACCCAGCCGCAACATGCAAAATCGTGCCCACTTCAATCACGTCAATCACATCACCAATCTCACGAATCGCTGCCAGTCCGTCTTGTAGCGAAGTATTATCCAAAGCTACCTGTAATTTCGGTTTCATATTGCCTCCTAACTTAAAGCTTCTTCTAATTTGGTGCGAATTTCTTTTTCATCTAATAAATTAAGCAAACCAATCACCTTAACATTGGCCGGTACACTGAAATCCTTAGCAAACATCTGCGAAACGATGACTACGTCAAAATCCTTGGCCTGCGTCTTGGCCTCGCCTACGCTGGCATGATGTACGCTGCATTCCTTGCCCATTTCCTTTAAAATCTTTTCGATCTTCATTTTGATGATCATACTGGAACCCATACCATTACCGCAAGCCGCTAATACTTTTAACATTGAAATTCTCCTTCTGCGTTTTCCGCTGACTTTTTATCGCTTTGGCGCAGCAAAGTGCAGCCTTCTCTCCAAGCCGCACCTTGTCCGCGCTGTTGTTTTGTTTTCCCTTATTTTTTTCCGCCAAACTCGCCGGTTTGTATCAAAACCCACATTTCACTATTATAAAAACAGCGCTTGATTTTGGCTGAAACACAAGTCATTCCATGGAAAGACCGTGTCTTTTTATTCACTCATGATTTTTCGCCAATGTATTCATTGACTGTAATTCATTTTCCAGCTGTCGGCCGCCACTTTTTGGGATCTGTGCCATAAACCGAAAAGCATTGTTAAAATTACAACAAAGCCTTAAACGGCAAATCCGGTTCAATCGTAAAAGCGTCATGGAAGCCACGGTCAAACATAAACTCCAAGTCGTCCTTATCCCGCGGCCAGACAAACTTGCCGCCGACCTGCCAAATATACGGCTTAAACTGATATTTCAACCGGTTTTTCTTAAAGTTCC
>CAUVDV010000225.1:0-3101 GCA_963550755.1 uncultured Lachnospiraceae bacterium | reverse complement strand
GTATCAACCAAGTTCTTATCACAGCCCAGTGATTCTACATATATTTTATATTCCACATTTTCTCCTATTATTAACCCAATTTCCCCTACCAAAACACTGCATACTTTTCTTCCCGGACAGACAACCTGCATGGACTCCACTTTCGGCCGACAGCATCACCATTTGCCTATCGTTCCCACCCGCCGCCGAAAGCCTTCCGCTTCAAACAAAATTCTCCATTTCCGCAGCAGCCAAAAGGCAAGCAGAACGGCACTGTTTTTTTTGCACATGCAAACCCATCTTTTAGCCAGCAAATCTAATGTCTTTTTCACCTATCGTCTGCTCATATTTTGGCATTTTGCGCTCGTGCTGCGGTCAGGCAGTTTTTCATCAGCATGGCAATCGTCATCGGTCCGACGCCGCCCGGCACCGGTGTCAAATACGCGGCGTGGCCAAGACTATCATCCACATCGCCGCACAACTTGCCGTCCGCCAAGCGATGAATCCCGACGTCGATCACTGCCGCCCCCGGTTTAATATAGTCGCTGGTAATCATCTTGGCTTTTCCCACCGCCGCCACTAAGATATCCGCCCGCCGGCAAATCTCTTTTAAGTTTTGAGTTTTAGAGTGGCAAATCGTAACCGTGCCGTGAGCGTTTAGAAGCAGCAGCGCCATTGGCTTGCCGACGATATTGCTGCGCCCGACAACCACACATTCCTGACCAGCAACCGGTATTTGATAATGCTCTATAAGTTCCATTACTCCGGTCGGCGTACAAGGAGAAAGCGCTGCTTTTTGCAAAGCCAATTTCCCCATATTCTGCGGATGAAAGCCATCCACATCTTTCTCCGCCGAAATAGCCGCTAACAGCCGCTCGCTATTTAAATGCTCCGGCACCGGCAGCTGCAATAAAATCGCATGAATTGCCGGATCCGCATCTAAGCGCTCCAACAGCGCCAATACCTCATCTTCCCGGCTGTCCGCCGGCAAATGATAGGTTTCCGCCCGAATCCCGACCTTGGCACAGGCTCTTTCCTTGTTTCTGACATAAATTGCGCTGGCCGGGTCATCATCCACCCAAACCACCGCCAAAGCCGGCTGAATCCCGGCAGCCAGACACTGCTCCGCCTCTGCTTTCAGCTCGGTCAGTATTTTTTCTGAAACTGCTTTTCCATCTATAATCTGCATCTTCGCTCCTTCTACGCACTCCGCTTCATTCCTTCACTGCACTTGATTTTTTGCTGTTCTTGCTTACTGTCCGAGCTTCCCCCTGTTCACAGTGCTGCACACTTCTGCCCGGGCGGGCAATCTGCCTAAAAAGACTGTTTTGGCGAACACAGGAAGTTAACTTACTGCTTAAAGTCCAATTCCGGCAATCCCCAATCAGCCGAGTGCTCCGATTCGTTTCTTTTTAATCAATTTTAATCCATTTTCCGTTTAGAACAGCCCCACAATCCGGCCATCCACTACATCAATCTGCTCGGCCGCCGGCTGCTTGGGCAACCCCGGCATGGTCATGATATCACCGGTCAGGCAAACGATAAAGCCCGCCCCGGCAGAAAGACTGATCTCCCGGACGGTAATGGTAAAGCCCTCCGGCCGGCCCAACCGCTTGGGGTCGTCCGACAAAGAGTATTGCGTTTTGGCAATACAAACCGGCAGTTCTTCCATACCCAGCGCCCGGATTTGCTTGATTGTATTTTGGGCTGCCGGCGAAAAGGACACCGCCGCTGCTCCGTAAATTTCCCGGGCAATCCGCTCCACTTTTTCCTCAATCGGCATCTGCAAGGGATAGAGCGGCTGATAATGACTGGCCTTGTTGTCCATCACGCGCATCAGCGTTTCGGCCAGCGCCGTTCCGCCGGCGCCGCCCTTCGCCCAGACCTCGGCCGGACAAAAATCCGCCCCCAGCCTTTGGCAGGCCTTTTCAATCACGGCAATTTCCGCTTCCGTGTCAGTTGCAAAGCGATTGACCGTCACTACCACCGGCACGCCGTATTTGCCAATATTTTCGATATGCTTTTCCAAATTAACAATCCCCCGGTGCAGCGCCTCAACATTCGGCTCAGCCAAATTTTCCCGGCTGACGCCACCATTGTATTTCAAGGCTCTGACCGTGGCCACCAGCACCACCGCCGCCGGTTTTAAGCCGGCTACCCGGCACTTAATATCCAAGAACTTTTCCGCCCCCAAATCCGCGCCGAAACCAGCCTCGGTAATCACATAATCGGCCAGCTTCAAGGCATACTTAGTCGCCCGAACACTGTTGCAGCCGTGAGCAATATTGGCAAACGGTCCGCCATGAATAATGCAGGGAGAATTCTCCAAAGTCTGTACTAAATTGGGCTTAATCGCATCTTTAAGCAAAGCCGCCATAGCGCCCTCCGCTTTCAGGTCGCCGGCTCTGACCGGCTCGCCGTCAACACTATATGCCACAATAATCCGGCGCAGGCGCTCTTTCAAATCGTCTATATCCAGTGCCAAGCACAAAATCGCCATCACTTCGGAGGCAACGCTGATTTGAAAACTGTCCTCGCGCATAACGCCATTGGCTTTACTCCCCAAACCAACCGCAATATGGCGCAGCACCCGGTCATTCATATCCATGACCCGCTTCCAGACAATCCGCTTGACGTCAATCCGCAGAGCATTTCCCTGCTGCAAATGATTATCCAGCATCGCCGCCAGCAAATTGTGGGCGCTGGTCACAGCATGAATATCGCCGGTAAAATGCAGATTGATATCCTCCATCGGAATAACCTGCGACCAGCCGCCGCCGGCTGCTCCGCCCTTCATGCCCATACACGGCCCCATTGACGGCTCACGCAACGCAATCACTGCCTTTTTCCCCAAGCGGTGAAAAGCCTGTCCCAAGCCGACCGTCACCGTGGTCTTGCCCTCTCCGGCCGGAGTCGGATTGATTGCCGTCACCAAAACCAGCTTGCCATCCGGATTATCTTCCACTCTATCCCACAGTTCATCGGACAGTTTGGCTTTGTCATAGCCATAGGGAATCAACTCGCTTTCCTGAATCCCAAGTCCTGCCGCCACTTTCCGAATGTCCTCTTTTTTCGCCTGACCGGCAATTTCAATATCACTCAGCATGTTTTATCCTTTCTGC
>CAUVDV010000224.1:0-3155 GCA_963550755.1 uncultured Lachnospiraceae bacterium | reverse complement strand
GCAACCGAAGTTTGGAATATGGAAGACTTTGCCGCGGCCCGATAATAGTAAACTATAAACTTAATATACCAGTTCAGGCGTTCAGCAAATAGATAGTTATGTCTGCTGTGCCGATTGAGAGTAAGCTCGCCCCGGCATAACCAACATCACTACCGGCTTGCCTGAACTAGTTAGCGAGAAAGGAGCTAATCATGACGAAAGAATTAAAGATCAAAGGAATGTCCTGTCAGCACTGTGTGATGCATGCGAAAAACGCCTTACAGGAGGTAGCCGGAGTAACGGCGGTTCAGGTTGACTTGGATAAGGCCAATGCCATTGTGGAAATGGACGGACAGGTCAGTGAGCAGGCTTTAAAGGATGCGATTGCCGAAGTGGGTTATGAAGTAACCGCGATTATTTAACGAAGATTTAGCCGAAAGCGGTGGGGAGAGGATGGCTTTTTGTCATGGCAAAAAGCCATCCTCTCCTTGGCAGGTATTGCGGAAAGAAAAGCATTTTTCGTTAGTCCTTATTTTTTAAAAGGCAGGATATCAAGGAAGATTGGCGTAAAAAAGCCTTTTTTCATGAAATAAGGGACTTGCGGCGAAACCGCAAAAGCTGTACGGCCGGAAAAACCGGTGCTTGCGGTGAGAAAAATAGGGAAGGCTTTTAAGGGCAGGGAAAATTGAGCTGGAAAGGAAAGAAAAATGAAAGCAGTCATCAATGGAAAAGTTTATTTGGATTCGCATTTTGTGGAAGATAAAGTTATTCTTTTTGCAGAAACCATTCGGCAAATCGTTGACCGGGCAGACTGGGACGGCAAGGCCGATCAGATTATTGACGCCGGCGGCGCTTATGTGACGCCGGGCTTTGTCGACGTGCATATTCACGGCTTTAACGGCGCGGATGTGATGGACGGCAAAACCGAATCGCTGAGCGTAATGGCCAAGGGACTGACGGCCAACGGTGTAACTTCTTTTTTGGCCACGACCATGACGATGGGCGTACCGCTGATTCGCAGCGCTTTGGCTGCGGTCAGGGAATATACCGAGGACGCTGCGCTGTCCCGGCAGGGGGCGGAGATTGTGGGCGTGCATTTGGAAGGGCCGTTTATCAATCCCAAGAAAAAAGGCGCGCAGCGGGGCGAAGATATCATACCGGCCGATATTCGGGTGATTGAGGGTTATGAAGATTTGGTCAAGGTCATTACCATTGCGCCGGAGATGGCGGATAATATGGCCTTTATTGAAAAATACGCCGACCGTTTTTGCTTTTCGATCGGGCATACCGATGCGGACTATGATACGGCTAAGCTGGCTGTGCGGAAAGGCGCGAAAGGCATGACGCATTTATTTAACGCCATGACTCCGCTCCAGCACCGCGCCCCCGGCGTAGTGACAGTCGGGCTGACGGAGGATATTTATACGGAATTGATTGCCGATACGATCCATGTGCATAAGGGGATTTTTGAACTGATTTATAAGCAGAAAGGCGTAAGCCGCTTGATTTTGATTACCGACGCTATGCGCGGCGCGGGTATGGCCGAGGGCAAGTATGATTTGGGCGGACAGGAGGTTATCATTAAAGACGGGCGCTGCCTGTTAATCGACGGTACTTTGGCCGGCAGCGTTTTGAAGTTGAATGACGCCGTTCGCAATTTCAGCGAAAATACGACCGCCGGTTTAGAAAAAGTAATTCCATTAGCGACCTTGACGCCCGCCACCTACATTGGTGTGCAGGATCGCAAGGGCAGTCTGGAGGTCGGGAAAGACGCCGACATTGTGCTCTTAGATGACAAAATCAAAGTATTAAAGACGATTGCCAGAGGAGAAATAAAATATGAAGCTTAATTACCGTGGGATGACAATTTGTGTAGAAAAAGATTATGCGGCGATGAGCCGGGCGGCGGCGGAGCTGCTTGGACAGACAGTTAAGCAAAAACCGGCGGCGGTTCTGGGACTGGCCACCGGCAGCACGCCGATTGGCATGTATCAGGAGTTAGTTAAGGCGTACCAGCGGGGGGAAATTGATTTCTCGCAAACGGTCAGCTATAATTTGGATGAATATTATCCGATTCAGCACGACAATGACCAAAGTTATCATTATTTTATGAATGAAAATTTATTCCGGCATATTAATATTAAGCCGGAAAATACCCATGTGCCGAGCGGTGAAACAAAAGATGTGGTCAGGTCGGCCGCCGAGTATGACGAGCGGATTTATGAGCTGGGCGGCGTGGATTTGCAGGTGCTGGGCATCGGCAATAACGGGCATATCGGCTTTAACGAACCGGCAGCGGTCTTTGCCAAGGGAACGGGCTTAGTGGATTTGACGGCCAGCACGATCGAGGCCAATTCCCGATTTTTTGCTTCGATTGATGATGTACCGAAAAAGGCGGTGTCAATGGGGATTGCTACTATCATGCAGGCCAAGCAAATTATGCTCTTAGCCAGCGGACAGGGTAAGGCTGGAATTATTGCGCAGACGATTCTGGGTGAAATTACGCCGCAGGTGCCGGCATCGGCCTTGCAGCTTCACCGCAATGTTACCTTCTTTTTAGATGAGGCCGCGGCGGTGGAACTTTTAGCCGGGCTGGGGAAATAGGGAGTGGGGATAACAGTTCAGACAAGCTGCACCCAGTTCAGACAAGCAGCACGGATAATTCGCTTGCAGCGAATTATCCGTGTATTTGCTCGCGCAAATAGGCATTTAAGCTTGATATGCCTTTGGCGAGCAAGCTCTCCGTCGGCATATTAAGCTTAACTTTTTGCTGTAATAACAGTTCAGACAAGCCCATTCGCAATTCGCTTGCAGCGAATCGCTCATGTTTGCGTCCCGCAAATGGATAGTTATATAGGATACTGCCAGTGAAAGCAAGCTTTCCCGAGCAGTATCCTATATAACTATCCGCTTGTCTGAACTTATCCACAACTTATGGTTTAACAAGGAAATAGAAAGAAAATACAGAAAATAAGAAAAAGAGAAAAAAGCCTGGAAATCAAAGGATTTTTTCTCTTTTTTGGTGACCGAATTCAGAAAAATGAAACTGTGGATAAAGGGGGAGTTATCCACAGTTTACACATCAAGGTTTATAAGCCGCTTGTTATCCCATCAACCTATCTCTGCATTGCTCCGCCGCAGGAGGGGCAGACCAGAGAACCGGTGGAATTAACGGC
>CAUVDV010000223.1:0-3162 GCA_963550755.1 uncultured Lachnospiraceae bacterium | reverse complement strand
CTGGAAGTAACGAGCATTAAGGACGTAACGCCGGTACCGCATAACGGCTGCCGCCCGCCGAAGAGAAGAAGAGTATAACCATCAATCCTTATGATACAAGATCAAAGGAGGGTCTTTAATAATGTTTGAGTTTGAAAAACCGAAAATAGATATTCAAGAAATATCAGAAGACAGTTGCTACGGCCGGTTTGTAATCGAACCCTTAGAAAGAGGCTATGGTACGACGTTGGGAAATTCACTGCGCCGGATTATGCTTTCTTCCCTGCCTGGTTACGCGGTAACCAGTATCAAAATTGATGGTGTTTTACATGAGTTTTCGACAATTCCGAACGTCAAAGAAGATGTGACGGAAGTGATCTTAAATATCAAAAAACTTGCGATTAAAGGAAATACTAACTCCTCTGAGCCAAAAGTTGCGTATATTGAATTTGAAGGCGAGGGTACGGTAACCGCCGCCGATATCAAAACAGACGCTGACATTGAAATCGTCAATCAAGATCAGGTCATAGCGACGCTTGACGGCGGAAGTGATTCCAAGCTGTTCATGGAACTGACTATGGCGCGGTCGCGCGGTTATGTTCCGGCGGAAAAAAATAAGATGGAGGAACAGCCGATTGGCATGATTCCGGTTGATTCCATTTTTACGCCGGTCAAAAGAGTAAACCTGATGGTTGAAAATACCCGGGTTGGTGAGATTACAGACTTTGATAAACTGACGCTGGAGGTATGGACGAACGGTACGATTGCGCCGGATGAGGCGGTTTCGCTGGCGGCCAAGGTACTGAACGAACATTTGAACTTGTTTATTGATCTGTCGGAAAACGCGAAAAATGCGGAAGTCATGATCGAAAAGGAAGAGAATGACAAAGAGAAGGCGCTGGAGATGAGCATTGACGAATTGGAATTATCCGTTCGCTCCTATAATTGCTTAAAGCGCGCTAATATCAATACAGTTGAGGAGTTGATTAATAAAACTCCGGACGAAATGATGAAAGTTCGTAATTTGGGTCGAAAGTCATTGGATGAGGTTTTGGCTAAGTTAAATGAACTCGGTCTTTCGTTAAAACCGAATAATGAATAGGAAATAAAGGAGGTTACTTGAATGTCTGCGTATCGTAAGCTCGGCAGAACATCCGGACAGCGGAAGGCTCTGCTTAGAAATCAGGTTACAGCGCTGTTGTATCATGGCAAGATCAAGACGACTGAAACCAAAGCGAAAGAGATTCGTAAAATTGCAGAAAAATTGATTACGCTTGCTGTAAAAGAAAAAGACAACTTCACAGAAGTGACGGTCACTCAAAAAGTTCCGAAGAAGACGGCCGACGGAAAGCGGGTAAAGGAAGTTGTTGACGGCAAGAAGGTCACGCAATACGAAGAAATCCAAAAAACGGTGAAAAAGGACAATCCGTCCAGAATGAACGCCAGAAGAAAAATGCTTCAGGTACTGTATCCGGTGACGGAAGTCCCGGCGGAGAATTCCAAAAGACGGGCCAACACCAAGCAGGCGGATTTGGTGGAAAAGCTGTTTGCCGAGATCGCACCGAAATATGTTGACCGCAAGGGCGGATATACCCGGGCGATTAAGCTGGGCGAAAGAAGAGGCGACGCCGCTGAATTGGTAATTTTGGAACTGGTATAAAAGAAAGAGGGATTAAGGCGGCTTAATCCCTTTTTTGATTATCGTTGGCAAGCAGAATTGACGCCGAAGATACGGCAGTGGGGAGTTGATTAAAGTGTTAGGCACCAGGATACTTTTCATACCCGCCGCATTTCACAGCAAACAGGAAAAAGAGAGGATAAAAATGATTCGAGCCGAGCATGTCAGTCATGATTTTATAGTGCAGCAGCCAGACAATGAAGAAAATGGGGAAAAAAAGGTTTTTCGGGCACTGGACGATGTCAGCCTGACGATTGAAAAAGGCAGTTTTGTGGTGGTTTTGGGGCATAACGGCTCCGGCAAATCAACCTTTGCCAAGCATTTAAACGCTTTTCTTTTCCCAACCGAGGGCGGCATTACGGTGAATCAGATCAGTACGACCGATACCGGTCAAATCTGGGAGCTGCGCCGCAATGTCGGCATGGTTTTTCAAAACCCGGATAATCAGATCATCGGCAGCATCGTCGAAGAAGATACCGCTTTTGGGCCGGAAAACTTAGGCGTGCCGACGGCGGAGATCGGCCCTTTGGTCGAGGAGTCGCTGTCGGCCGTTAAAATGCTGTCCTATGCCAAACACTCCCCTAATAAGCTGTCCGGCGGGCAAAAGCAAAGAATCGCCATTGCCGGGGTGTTGGCGATGAGGCCAAGCTGTATCGTCTTAGATGAGCCGACGGCCATGCTGGACCCCAGCGGCCGGCGGGAAGTGATGAAAACCATTAAACGCCTGCACCGTGAGGGTATCACCATTATTTTAATTACTCATTATATGGAAGAAGCAATTGAGGCTGATCATGTGTTTGTGATTGATCATGGCAAAATCGCCTTAGAGGGAAGTCCCAAGCAAATCTTTTCTCAGGTCGAGAAAATGAAAGAGTTGGGGTTGGATGTGCCGCCGATGGCGGAATTAGCCTATCGGCTGAAAAAAGATGGCTATCCCTTGAGCGGACAGGAACTGACGATAGAAGAAATGGCGGAGGCATTATGTCGATTAAAATCAAAGGATTAAATTATATTTATGCCGCCGGTACGCCATTTGAAAAAGCGGCCTTAAAGGATATTAATTTAGAGATTGCAGACGGTGAGTTCGCCGGGATTATCGGTCATACCGGCAGCGGTAAATCCACGTTGATTCAGCATATAAACGGCCTGATTCGGCCGACATCCGGCGAGATTGAGGTGGACGGCCGCAAGATTTCCGGGCAAAGCAGCAGCTTAAATACCCTGTGCCGGGAGGTAGGGCTGGTTTTCCAGTACCCGGAGCATCAGCTGTTTGAGCTGACGGTGGACAAGGATATTGCCTTTGGCCCCAAAAACTTAGGTCTGCCGCCGGAAGAAGTCGAGCGCCGCGTTCGGGAAGCGGCGGCCCTGGTGGGCTTAAAGGAAAAATATATGGAAAAATCGCCGTTTGAGCTATCCGGCGGCCAAAAACGGCGGGTGGCAATTGCCGGTGTGCTGGCCATGCGCCCGAAAATCCTGATTTTGGATGAGCCGACAGCCGGACTTGA
>CAUVDV010000222.1:0-3199 GCA_963550755.1 uncultured Lachnospiraceae bacterium | reverse complement strand
ACAGCCGCATAATCAACCTGATAAATTATAATCCTTCTATAATTTTTCAAGCATCAGCCCTTAACCGCACCAATTGTTAGGCCGGTAATAAAATATTTTTGAAAGAACGGATACGCCAGCGCAATCGGTATAATAACCACAATCGCAATCGCCATCCGCACCGACTCGGACGGAATCTGCTCTTGCAGTGCCGTTGCATATTCCGGATGCTTGTTCATATATTCCACATTCTGCAAAATTTGATTTAAGAGCGACTGCAAAGAGTTCTTTTCCGTGCTGGTAATATAAAGCGCCGCCTGAAACCAGTCATTCCAGTAACCAAAGGATAAGAATAAACCAATGGTCGCCAGAACCGGCTTAGAAATCGGCAGTACAATCTGTCCAAAAATCTGAAGCTGTGAAGCACCGTCTATTTTCCCGGATTCAATAATGGAATCGGGAATTGTACTGCGGAAAAAAGTCTTGCAGATAATAATATTAAAGGAAGAAACCGCAATCGGCAAAATCAACGCCCAAATGCTGTCTTTTAGTCCCAACACATGAACCATGACAACATAACTGGCAATCATACCGCCGTTAAAAATCATCGGCACAAACACAACGCCGGTATAAAAGCCTCTTAGTTTGAATTCCCGCCGTGATAAGACATAGCCCATCGTCGTTGTCAAAACCAAACCCAAAAGCACCCCGACCACTGTAACAAACACTGAAATCCCAAAGGCGTTGAAAATAATCCGGCGCTCTCTCCACAAATAATTATAGGCCGCCATCGAAAACTCTGCCGGGATGAACCGGTAACCATAATGATTTAATGAAAACTCTGAACTGAAAGAAATAATCATCACAAAAATAACCGGTACAATCGAAACAGCCGCCGCTACGGCAAAGATAATATTAAAGATGAAGTTTGTCGCCGGCTTGATTTGATTTAAGGCTCTTTTCTTCATTTTCTTCTCCTTATATAATAGCGCTGTCGCTGTCAATTTTAGTTACAATATAATTCGTCAGCAAAATCGTCAGGCAGCAAGCAACCGATTGGAATAATCCGGCAGCCGCTATTCTCTCCAACTTAATAGTGCCATTCATAACCGCATTATAGATATAAGTATCAAAGGTTGATGCCACCTCATAAAGCGTAGACGGTACGCCTTGCGTAACCTGATAAAACAGACCGAAATCCGAATAAAAAATCCGCCCTGAACTCAAAATAAACATCATAATGATAATTGGCTTGATTGACGGCAACGTAATATATCTGGCTTGCTGGAACTTACTGGCTCCGTCCAGCACCGCCGCCTCATATAAACTCTGATCAATTCCGGTAATACTGGCCAAATACACAACCATACTGTAACCGGTTGATTTCCACAATGCCATAAAGGTCAAAATAAACGGCCAATATCCGGCTTCGGTGTACCAATCAATTTTATCCTTGCCCAAAGCCTGCAAAATCGTATTAAAAAGACCTTTGTCCGGGTTTAAAAAAGCATATACAAAAAAGCTGACAACTACCCATGACATAAAATGCGGAAAAAACATCATCGTCTGATAGGTCTTGGATTTCCATTTTGAATAAAGCTGACTGATCATCATTGCCAAAATAACCGGTATGGCAATTCCCAAAACAATAAAAACTATATTATATAAAATAGTATTGCGCAGCAAAAGTCCAAACGCATTAGATTTAATAAAAAAAGTAAAATTGCTGAAGCCCGCCCATTTACTTTGCAGCAGACTGACTAAAAAGCTCTTGCCGGTTGCAATCTTATATTTCTTAAAGGCAATAATCAATCCAAACATCGGCAAATAACAAAAAATCACATACCAGACAAAAGTCGGCAGCCCCAACAAAGCCAATTCAGTATCGTCCATTGTCCAGCTTTTTTTCTTCCGCTTTTTTTGATTTTGATCCGCCATCGTAGCCCTTTCTCCTTTTGCTGTTTTATAACTGCCTATTAAAAGACATTGCCTTTCCATCCGGCGCGCGTCATTTGCCCCATCAATCCCGCTCTGCACCCATTTGCTCCAATCAATGGGTGAATATTGTAGTTAACATTGTTTCCAGTTCTTTATTAACTCAATTTTAACATTTGCTTTACGGATTGTCAAGTGTTTTTTCGGCTCCTCCCTGTTTTTTTGCTATATTTTCAAACGTTATCGCTTTTTATTTATGCATTTTCCCAGAATTTCCCAGCTTGAGCGCTTAATTATTACAACTCCATTACTTATTCTCCCCTTATCTTTTCTTAAAAAGTTAATTACTTTTTTTGCTTATCTTCCCAAGCAAACGCCGCAACCGACCGGTAAAGCGATGTTTCTTTCCGGTTGATAATGACCGGAAAGCCTGTACGGTTTCTTCCTCCGCTAACCCAAACCATAAAAAACAACCAAAACATCCCAATATAAAGGCTGTTTTGGCTGTTTTGGCTGTTTCGCCGTTTTTAATCGCTTACTTTATTTCCCTATTTGTCCGCATGGTCTTTTTCAGACGAAGTATACCTCCCCCTAAAAGACAAGGATTTTTCTGTATTTTTCCGTATTTTGCCGTAGATTTTTATTTTTTCAGCTTGACTTTAAAGGTTTTAATTTCATACGGCCGAATGGTAAAGGCAAAGCGGCTGCCCTCGGCTTTCAGGCTTTCCACTATTTCCCGTTCTTCCAAATCACATTCGCAGACGCTTTCGATTGGCAAATAGGTGCAAATACTGGTTGTTGTCCGCTGATTGTAACATTCATGCACCCGCAGAATCAGCGCGTCGTCATACTCCGACTTTTTCACTACCTCCATGACCACATTTTCTGCATCGACAAAAGCAAACGACATCTCCGCCGGCAGCTTTCCGGCCTGCTTTTCCACGAGGCACGCCGTCAGCGGCTGATTCAGGAAATAAGCCTCTTGCACCACTCCGCCGCTTCTAAAATCGCCGCTGTGCGGAAACAGCGAATAGGTAAAGTGATGCACCTCGCGGTCGGCATCCTCATTGGGAATCACCGCCGACTTCAGCAGGGTCAGCCGCATGACATTGTCCTTGATGTCATGACCGTATTTGCAGTCATTAAGCAGGCTGACGCCATAGCCATACTCGCTTAAATCCGCCCACTTATGGCCGCACACCTCAAACTTGGCCGTATCCCAACTGGTATTCCAGTGCGTCGGCCGCTCGACATTGCCCAGCTGAATATCATAAGTTGCCTTTTC
>CAUVDV010000221.1:0-3218 GCA_963550755.1 uncultured Lachnospiraceae bacterium | reverse complement strand
GATGGCAGCGGGGATTTGGCTGAGCAGCCTGACGGTGCAGGCGACTGCTCCGGCGGCGGAAGAATTGCTGCCCAAGGCGACGATTTATTTTAATGATAAAAAAGTTCAATACTCACCGGAAACCGGCGAGCCTTTTTGGGAGGATAGTCAGATTCTGGCTCCTTTGCGGCAGACGATGACGGCGATGGGAGCAAAGGTAATCTGGGAGGGAGCAACGCGGACAGTGCGGATTAAGTTTGACGGCAATACGATTGAAATTCCGTTGGAAAAATATTATTTTATCCGCAATGGACAGGTCTTGAATCACGATTCGGCGGCACGGCTGATTAACAACAAAACCTATATTCCGGTACGGGCGATTATAGAAGCTATCGGGGGTAAGGGCGTTTGGACAGGTGATAGCGTCCGGATTACCTATCAAAAGCAGGATACTTCGGTCAAGCGGATTCCCAAGGCTTTTGACCTGCGGGAATATAACCGGGTCACGCCGGTTAAGGATCAGCAGCAGTCTGGTGCGTGCTGGGCATTTGCTTCTTTGGGGGCGATGGAAAGCGCGCTGATGCCATGGGAGGATTATGATTTTAGTGAAGATAACATGAGTCTGGGACATGGCTATAATCTCTCGCAGGCGCAGGGCGGCGATTATATGATTGCCCTCAGCTATCTGACCCGCTGGGCCGGGCCGGTGCTGGAGCAGGAGGATCCTTTCGGGGATAATACCGTCAATCTCAATGCCAAAGTAATCAAGCATTTGCAGGAGGCGATTTTTTTACCGAAGGAAGGCGAGTTGGGAATTAAGCGGGCGATTTTGCTGTATGGCGGTGTGCAGTCCTCTCTGTATCTGGATCAGGTTCAGCAGTGGGGTAACAGTGAGTATTATAATGAACAAACAGCGGCGTATTATTATGATGGCAGCCGACCGATTAATCATGATGTGGTGATTATCGGTTGGGACGATCATTATGCCCGTGATAATTTTAAGAAAAAACCCAAACGGGACGGTGCATTTCTCTGCAAAAACAGTTTTGGCCCGGCATTCGGGCAGGACGGCTGTTTTTATGTTTCCTACGAGGATAAATATATCGGTCAGAATGTGATTGCCTATACCAAAATAGAAGCGGTTAATAACTATCAGCATATTTATCAAAGCGATAAGCTGGGGTATTTGCTGCGGGCCGGTTATGGTGAGGGAACGGCTTATTTTGCCAATTGCTATGAGCCGGGCGGATCGGAAATGCTGAAAGCGGTTTCTTTTTATGCTTTGGAGCCGAATACCAGTTATGAGATTTATGTGATCACCGATTTTAGCGGGGTTCAGGATTTTCAGCGAATGGAGAGCCTGACCAAAGGAAACTTCAGCTATGCCGGCTATTATACGGTTAAGCTGGGGCAGGGAATTCCGGTCGATAAAAAGTTTGCGGTGGTTGTTCGGATTAATTCGCCGGCAACCAAGCACCCGATTGCGACGGAAGCCAAGGGAGCGGCCAAATGGGCTGACGGAGTTGATTTGACCGACGGTGAGGGCTATATCAGCTATGGCGGGAAAAGCTGGAAGCGGGCGGAGGAGTACTTAGAAGCCAATGTTTGTCTGAAAGCCTTTACTACGAATTATTAATTCAAAACGCTTTTTAAGCCTTTTTGCGGTAAAAAGGCTTGTTTTTTGCCTGTCGATATCAGCAATTCGCCGGCATCGGCTTTTATCAAGAGTTGATAATTTTGCTTTTTAGCAGTTTATATGAATGGTATGCGAGCAGCATCGAAAAAAAGAAATTAATAAAGGAAAGAGAAGTTATGAAAAAAAATGCAGAAAATCTAATTTTAGCGGCGGCCAATTCCTATCAGCAAAAATACTATTTTAATCCGCGCTATCAAAACCTACCGGCTGATATCAAAAGTGAGCTGCGCTTGATGTGTGTCCGCTTTGCCGAAGAAGCCGGCGGTATTTTGGAGATGGGCTTTTCCCCTGAGGGCAGCTTGCAGCTAAAGGTGCATACCGCCGAGGATGATGTCCTGTTTGATGAAATCGGAGCGGAGCTTTTAATTAAAGAATATCAAAGAGAAAAAGAAGAACTTTTTACCAAGTTGGAGCTTTATTTTGCTGCGCTTTACGGAGAGGGAGCAAACGGCGGCAGATAGGAAAAATAAAGAGGATATGGCGACTGCTTGCCGGTTTGTCCCATACGCCGCAAAATTGTGTTTTTGACGGGAGAATTTGCCTTTGGCAGGCAGGCGGAGTCAGGAAAAGACTTTCTCAGGAAAATATAAGAAAAATATAAGTGGATTATAAAATATTTTTCTGGGCAGTTGAAATATTTTATGATATACTGATGAGTGGTAAACAGAAACGTTACCGTTTAGACAAGGCACTCGTAATTCGTTGAAAGTGCATTACTCGCGTGTTTGAACGGTAGCACAGTCTTGTATCCGCAGGGAACGAGAACGGAGGAAAAAATGGACGTAAGAGTAAATCAAAAAACCAGAAATCTTGTTATTTTAGGCGTGCTGTTGGCAATCGGCATTATTTTGGATGTCACCCCGCTGGGGGCCATACCGATCGGCGGGGTATCCGCCACGATTACGATGCTGCCCGTCATTTTAGGCGGTATTTTGCTGGGGCCGGTTTATGGAGCTGCCTTGGGAACGGCGATGGGTGTGGTCAGTTTGCTGCATGCCCTGATGCGGCCGGCAACGATCTTAGATCCTTTATTTATCAACCCGCTGCTGTCAGTGCTGCCGCGTACCTTTATCGGCGTAGCATCCTTTTGGGCGTATCAGCTGATTAAAAAATTATTTCGCAAGCAGACACCGGCGTTGATTATCGGCGGAATTGCCGGGAGTTTAACCAATACTGTACTGGTGCTGTCAATGCTTTATTTTTTATATGGAAATGAACTTTTAAGCTCGCCGGCTTTTCAGGTTTTGCAGTTGGCGGATCGGCAGGCGCTGATTTATTTGCTTTTGGGTGTAGTTGCCAGTAATGGCGTAATGGAGGCGCTCTTAGCGGCGGTCATTACCTGCGGAATCGGTCTGGGCTTAAAAAAAGGCTTGCCGGCGGATTCGACCCGGCTGTAAAGCCGGAATTGGTTTTGTGTTTGGGAGGCGGAAATGGAAGACCCGAGAAATGTAACGGTGGTTTGCTATCTGGAAAAAGAGGATAAAATCCTGATGCTGCATCGTACCAAGAAAGAAAATGATGTCAATCACGGCAAATGGATTGG
>CAUVDV010000220.1:0-3252 GCA_963550755.1 uncultured Lachnospiraceae bacterium | reverse complement strand
TTGGCCCTTATCAACCGATTGAATCCCCGCCCGGATAATTTCCGCCACATAAGCCACCGAGTTCAGCGACAGAGCAATTACCCCGGCTGCGTAGCGCGACATCCCAGTAGTGGCGTTAAAAATTAAAAGGAGCTGAACCAAAAGGGGCGTTCCCCGAATCAACTCAATATACGCCCCGGCCAAAGCCCGCGGCAATTTTAAAAACCAGTTTTTCGGCGTACTGATCCGCAGCAGCGCCAGAATCATACCCAGCAAAAAACCCATAACCGTCGCCAGCAAAGACAGCAGCAAGGTATTAACCGTACCTTTCAAAAAGTACGGATAATACCTAACCACCATATCAATAAAATCAGTAAGCGGTTTTAATATCAGCATGGCTTATTCCTGTTCCATCCATTTATTAGCTTCCACTACCATCGCGTCAATCTTTTTTTCTTCAATTAAGGTTTTGATCGTCTGGTCAATTACTGCCAAAAACTCGCTTTCTCCTTTTTTAATCGCCACCGAAGAACCATTGTCCGTCTTAATCTCCACCTCAATCTCCGCCAACGCCAAATCGTCGTTTTGGCTGACATAGGCGGCCGCGACCGGCT
Organism: uncultured Lachnospiraceae bacterium; assembly: GCA_963550755.1. Lineage (GTDB taxonomy): Bacteria > Bacillota > Clostridia > Lachnospirales > Vallitaleaceae > W11650. The sequence goes on along the minus strand of CAUVDV010000220.1, from coordinate 2,659 downwards.
CTTCCAGCACGATCCCGTCGCTCTTACCGGATTTTAATTCCATTACCAGCGCTGGAATCTTACCTAAAGCAATTTTATTGGCGCCGGCCATATTTTCGTCGGCAAACTCTTCCTGAATCGTTCCCTTCTGCACGCCGATCGTTTTGCCGTTAAACGCTTCCAGGCTGGTTAAAGTATCCAAGTTTTCCTGGCGAACTACGATTTTTTGCTGCGGATTATAATAAATCATGGAAAAATCAACCGCTTTCGCTCTTTCCTCCGTCGCCGACATGCCGGCGATGACCATATCAACCTTGTCGGAATTAAGCGATACCAGCAGCGCGTCAAAGTCCATATCCTCAATCTTTAACTCCACGCCCAAGGCCTTGGCGATTTCTTTGCCGATTTCAATATCAAATCCGACAATTTCATCTTTTCCGTCAATAATCGCATGGGTCTCATACGGTGGATAATCGGCGCAGGTACCCATCACCAGTACGCCTTTGGCCTTTATCTGCTCCAATTTATTGGTCGCTTCGGCCGCTGTGTTTTCGGTTTTGGTTTCAGTTTTGGTTTCAGTTTCAGTTTTGGTTTCGGCTTTAACTTCCTCTTTTTTCTCTCCGGTCTGGGTCTGCCCGCCGCAGGCCGCTAAAGACACGGCCATCAGCAACGCCATGATTACGCTTGTTATTTTCTTCATAATATTTTCCTCCCTTTTCTGCCGCCGGCATCCGTCCGTTCTCACCGGCTGTAATTCCCTTAACTTTCCCCGTCAAAAACTTCCGCTTTCTGCCGGCGCATTATCTGCCGTTCAAAATCCCTTATTTCTGGCGAATACACGCGAGCCAATTCAAAAGACCATTCATCGCCTTGAAAAGTTGAAATCTGATTGAGGGCTTGTAAACGACCCGCTTGCTATGAACGTTATTATATGCCGAAAAGACTGCAGCGTCAAGTTATTTTCTCATATTTATTCTTCTTTATTATTATTTATTCATTCGCTGAATGATTTGGTTTAGTTTCTGTAAAATCTGCATGATTTTATCCTCACTATCCTGCACCTGCTTTGGCAAATTTGTCTGGCTCTGCCGGAGCCTATTCAATTTTTCGCATTCATATGCAAACCGGGTCTGAAACTCCGGCCAGTTCTCCGGCTCTGCCTCCGCCCCCAGCTCCTGCAGCAGCTCAATCAATGGCAGCAAGCCCTCGTTAAACTCGCGGCTGGTGACGCCTAGCTCCGGCACCATTTCCTCCAGCTCAGCGGCGACTCGGCGCAGGGCTTCCACTTCTTCCCGGTTTTTCTTGATAAATTCCCGCTCCGCCGGCGACAGGTTTTGCTCCGTCAAGCTATCGCTATCGGCTGACGGTTGCTCTTCCGGCAGCCATGGCAGCCGCCACCCCCCCTGACCGCTGCGCAGCAAAAAAAAAGCCGCCGTCAGAACGCATAAAAATACAACGATGTATATTAATACGTTCTTTAACTGCAGCTTTTTTCCCTTTTTCATGTCCTGCTTCTTTCTAAATAGCTTCTTTTAAATGCCTTTTTCTATACGGTTTTGCACGGCTTTTTCTAAAACGTTTTCTCTATATGGCTTTTTCTAAAAGCTTTCTTCTAAACCGCTTTTTTAGTTTACTTCTTTAGCGCTTCTTTCGGGCTTCCCGTGCAGCATAAGTATCACGGATAAAAAACTAAAGTTTCCAGCCGCTTAAATCCCGATTTCCTCTAAAAAGCGTTCGGATTTTAAGGGATAATCCAAGTAATAATCTGTATATTTTTTCATCAAGGCAAAAAACTCCGGCTCATATTCCGGCTTCAGGCGAAAGCGAAACAGTTTCTCCTCCGGCATGGTCAAAACATAGTTCATCGCCTGCCGGACGGCCGCCGGCAGGCAGTCATCGGTCTTGATGGCCGAGTCCCGGCAAACCGTTCCGCCGTCAGCCACAGAAAAATAGGATAGCTCCTCCTGACGGCCGCAGCGCACGCAGCTTTCCAGCTCCGGCGTATAGCCGGCCAAAGCCAGCAGCTTCAGGGCAAAGGCCGCTTTGATCTGCGCCGGTTTCACGTCCGCTTTTACCAGCTCCTCAAACCCGATATAAATCAGCCGAAGCAGCTCCTCGCCGGTAATCCCATCCTGTAAAAAAGCCAAACTCAATTCCGCCAAATAAGCGGCATAGGCCGTTAATACCAAATCTGAACGTAAACCGTAAAAGCTTTCAATCACTTCCGCGCCGGTTAAGGTATACGCTTCTTTTCCCCGGTACAGCTCATAGCTGGCAAAAACAAACAGCTGCGTTCCGGCCAGCAGCGGGGATTTCGCCTTTTTGGCGCCGTTAGCAAAGGCAGTTACTCGCCCCAGTTCCTTGGTAAAGAGAGTCAGCCGCTTTCCGTTTTCTCCATGCGCCGCTTCCGCCAAAACTACGCCGATGGCTTTTTGGTGTTTTTCTGTTTTCATCGCTTTAAAAATTGGTTTCCAAAAAGCCGATCTTCTTTTTCACCTTGCGCAAGGTTCTTTCAGCGGCATAAGCAGCTTTTTGTCCGTTTTCCTTTAATACCGTTTCCAGATATGCCTTATCGGCTAAAATACGGGCAAATTCCCGCTGCAGCGGCTCTAACTCGGCAATTAGGGCATTCGCCGTTTCTTCCTTTAAATAACCGTAGCCCTGACCGGCAAACTTAGTC
>CAUVDV010000219.1:0-3288 GCA_963550755.1 uncultured Lachnospiraceae bacterium | reverse complement strand
ATCGGTTTGCTGCTGGCCTTGGTGCTGCTGCTTTCGGCCTGCGGCACGGCTGCGCCGCAAGAAGAGAAGAAGAAAGCCGAAGAGCGGCCAACGCTGCGCTGGCTGACCACGGGCGACGCGGCGGCCAAACCAATTGAGGAAAACGACCGGATTATCCAGGCGATTGAAGACAAGCTGGGAATTGATTTGATCGTGGAAGTAGTGCCGGAAGGATCGGTTGAAAAAGTCAATGTAGCAATGGCTTCAGGGAGCCTGCCGGATATCGTTACCGGTGCCTTTGGCACCAGCGCTACGCAGCAATGGGTCAAAGACGGCATGGTGATTGCACTGGACGATTATTTAGCGGCTGCACCGGCCTTAAAAAAAAGACTGGATGAGGACTACGCTTGGGATTTGACTGACGGCAAGCATTACGGCGTGCCCTTTATCACCCAGTTTAAGAGCGCCAACACCCTGGTCGTCATGCGTCAGGACTGGCTGGATAAGCTGAACTTGAAATATCCGACCACCTTAGAGGAAATGAAAGAAGTCCTGCTGGCCTTTACCAAAAATGATCCGGACGGCAACGGCAAGGACGATACTTACGGCTACACAGCAACCAAGCCGACCGGCAACGGCAGCCCTTTTGAGTGGGTATTTTTTGGCTACGGTATGCCTTATGCCGACTATTCGCTGGACAAAGACGGCAATGTCATTCCGTTCTTTGAAGATCCGGCTTATATTGAAGCCATGAAATATATCAAGGAACTGTGGGACGCCGGAGCAATTGATCCGGAAATTATGCTTAATACCAATCCGAAAAAAGAAGAAAAGTTTTATCAGGGAAAAACCGGCGCAATGCTGGCGCCGCTCTTCCGCCACGTTAACCGGATTGAAAGCAGCTTAAAGCAGCTTTACCCGGAAGCCAGCATTGCTTACGGTCTGGCGCCGAAAGGTCCGGACGGCAAGTTTGGCCTGAGTAAGCAGGGCAAAAACGGAATGTATACCTGCGTCACCACCGACTGCAAGGCTCCAGAAAAGGCGGTTGCTTTGATAGATTTGCTTTTGTCGGAAGAAGGCATCAATTTGGTGCGCTTAGGGATTGAAGGCATACATTATACCAAAGATGGCGATAAGATTGTGATAAATGAAGAAGAAAGAGCCAAGGACGCTTTTTCACCGAACGGCTGGGCGCACGCGTTGGCCTGGGGCGTATTCTTCTGGCCGCTGGAAAGCGGATATTTGCCGGAAACCGAACCAGCCAGGGATCGGGCCTTGGAGTCGGTAAAACTGGCGACCGCCTGTCAGATGAAAAACTTAGTTTCTACCAAAACGCCACTGGAAGTGAAAAACGGCAGTATGCTGGCCGATATTGAGGTTCAGTATTTTTCCGATATGCTCCAAGGCAAGATCGGCATTGAGGACGGTGTTAAAAAGCTGTCTGAAGAATGGCGCAAACAGGGCGGCGATGAACTGCTGAAAGAAGTAAATGAAATTTACAAAAGCAGTAAAAAATAGAAAAAAATTGTGAAATCATAAGCCGGCTTTCCCTTTTAGCGAGAGCTGGCTTATGGTGAGTTTAGTTGTGGAGGAAAAACATGAAAAAACCGAATATTTTATTTATATTATCCGATGATCAGGGGGCATGGGCGTTTGGCCGGGGCGGCACGCCGGAACTGCATACGCCCAATTTGGATAAAATCGCCGAACAGGGCATGCAGATGAACAGCTTTTTCTGCGCTTCACCGGTCTGTTCACCGGCCAGAGCCTCGCTTCTGACCGGCCGGATTCCGTCGCAGCATGGGGTGCATGACTGGATTCGGTCAGGCAATGTTGACGCCGAAATTTTTAAGCGGCAGGGCGAGCAAAACCCTTACGGCGGTTATGCCGATGAGCGCAAACCGATTCAGTACTTGGCCGGCCAAACGGCGTATACCGATATTTTGGCTAAGCATGGCTATCACTGCGCACTGTCCGGTAAATGGCATTTGGGCGACAGCATTACGCCGCAGCACGGTTTTCGGGAGTGGTATACCATCGGCAAGGGGGGCTGTCATTATTACCGGCCGGATATTGTGGAAAATGGTAAAATTACAGTCAAAGAGGGCGAGTATGTAACCGAACTGATTACGGATAAGGCGCTGTTAATGCTGGATCAGCTGTCGGCCGATGCAGAAACGCCGTTTTATTTAAGCGTTCATTATACCGCGCCGCATTCGCCGTGGGGAGCCGAACATCATCCCAAGAAATGGATTGATTATTATGACAGCTGTGATTTTGCCAGTATCCCGGACGTGCCGGATCACCCCGATATGGCGGTCGGCAAGCAAAATGGCCGAGCGAAGCGCCATGAAAACCTAAGAGGCTACTTTGCCGCAGTCAGCGCAATGGATGAGCAGATTGGCCGGATTTTGGCGAAATTGGAGGAAAAAGGGTTGGCGGAGAATACCGTCCTGATTTTTGCCGCCGATAACGGCATGAATATGGGGCATCACGGCATTTGGGGCAAGGGCAACGGGACATTCCCGCTTAATATGTATGATACTTCGGTTAAGGTGCCGTTTTTGATTGCGTATCCTCCATTGATTCAGGCAGGCAGCGTGTGTGAGGAAATGGTCAGCGCCTATGACTTTTTCCCGACTTTGCTGGACTTGCTGGGGCTTTCATCAGAATTGCCGGCAGGTTTGCCGGGCAAAAGCTTTCTGCCGCTGCTGAAAGGCGAAGAGGCGGACGGCCGGGAGTCGGTGGTTATTTTTGACGAATACGGTCCGGTTCGGATGATTCGGCAAAAGGAGTGGAAGTATGTCCATCATTACGCTTACGGACAGCATGAGCTTTATCATTTAGCAGCCGATCCGGGTGAGGAGCATAATTTGTACGGTCAGCCCGAATATGAGGAAAAAGTGCTGGAACTGCACCGGCAGTTGGATCAGTGGTATGAAACGTATGCTGACCCGAAAAAAGACGGCTTGAAAGAAGAAGTAACCGGTCTTGGCCAGCTTTGTTTGGCGGGCAGTGCCGGAACCCGAGTGCACCGCTATTATCCGTGGGGGGATAAAACGGAAGGCGGAGCGTAAAAGACAATAATATCTATAACCGTTCGTGACTGGGATAAAATTGCGGCCACGGACGGTTTTTGTTGAAAAAGTTTGAAGCGGATGTCAATAGCTGATAAATCCTTTGGTTTGGCAGATTCGCATTCGAATTTCATTCTTTTGGCGTTTGCAGTATAGTTAGTTTGCAGTATAGTTAAAAACTTGAGTTTCCGCAAAATGTAATTTCAAAAAGAATATACTGTTCCGAAGTGCC
>CAUVDV010000218.1:0-3305 GCA_963550755.1 uncultured Lachnospiraceae bacterium | reverse complement strand
ATATTTTTAATCAGCACCCGCCGATCCATTAAAAAAGCCAATGTCATGGTTGTACCGACCGCCGCCCCTCTTTGCTCACTATAATCGCAAATCTGTTCATTGATCTGCCAAATCCAGCGGTCAATGCTCTCGGACATATCCCGCCAAGCCGTGGGGCTTGATAGGTAATTCGGCATTTCCTGATACCACCACTGCTCAAAGCCGGCTGTTACCATCTGGCTGGCTTTTTCGCCGTCCGACAGGCCGCCCATGCCATCGGCCACTACCGCCAGCCCAAGCTGCCGGTTTGACTCCTGACCGGAAAGAAATAAAATCGAATCCTGATTATTTTTTCGTTTCGCGCCAATATCGCTGTCTCCGAAAAACCAAAAATGTACGCCCATACTCTACCTCTGTCTTGTCCCACTTTCCGCTATTGAAGCGCTGTATTTTTTTGTGTGGATCACAACCGTCCGTCAAAAACAACCGGCTTTCCGCCAGCCAAAAATCGAAACGCTTCGCGTTTCCGCATGAGGTACGCCGCCCTTTCCGCCAACTCTGAGTAAAATCAACTATCCCGTTAAGCAGGCAAAAGTTAAGGATTTTAATAAAATCAGCGGCTTTTTCCCATCCGGCCTTGCTTATTTGCGCAAAGCCGGATGATTTTTCCCGCAATTTTCCGCTGCTTAAAGACTTTCCCTTCGTGCGCGGGACGCGCCCGCCTAACAGGGCTATTCTGACAAATCGGGAATTTCTTTAAGTTTTAAATCGAACTTAAAATATTTCAAATACCAGAACGGTATTGCCAATCCGAATCTCATCGCCGTGATTGAGCGGATAATATTGATTGACCTCTAAGCGCTTGCCGTTTAATAAGGTGCCGTTCTTGGAACCGATATCCACTAAGTAATAGCTGCCGTTTTGGATTTCTACCTGGCAATGCATTCCGGAAACAGCCGCATCAGATATTTTCCAGTCCGCATTTCGGCCCAGGCGATAAGGACTGTTCATAATCTTGCGTTTGTCCCCGCCGTTCTTTAAGCTTAAGAACGCGCCGCTTTCCTGCTGGAATAAGACCGTTCCGCCATTTTGACTCATTTGATTGGCGCCGCCCATGATCATCGTCCCCTCGGCTTCCGGCATACCCATTTCTTCATACACCGGCGGCATCATCGGTGATACAGGCTGCGGCTGCGGCATCGGCTGACTGACCGGTGCCGAGCCTTGATTGATTGGCGTTGGCGCCTGGTTTATTGGCGGCATCGGCGGATTCATTTGCCCGCCGCCCATCCCCGGTATGCCTCCGCCGCTCATGCCCGGCGCGCCCGGTTTCGGAGAAGCAATCCCCGGCACTTTACCGCCGCTTTTTGGCGCCTTGGGCGCTTTGCCCGGCTTAGGGGCAGCCGGCGCCGTATTTTTTGCCGGCTGACCGCCGGCCGGCTGCTTCGCTACTCCCAGTTTCAGCCAAATCAGGAGCAGGCCGCCGACCACAATCGCCGCCAGCAAAATAACATTTAAAATATCTAAGTTCCCTTCATCATTTTTCAGGATACCGGCAACAACCATCAGGACAGCCACCACCACAATCACCACATGGCCGATAATCAGTACCGGCACATTCCATTTCCCGGCCGCTTTCGGCGCCGGAGCCGGTTTAGCGCCCGGCGCTCCCTTCGGCCCAATGCCCGGATTTTTGCCCTGATTCGGCATTGGCGGAACCGGCGCGAAGCCCGGATTTTTCGGCTGACTCGGCATTGGCGGAACCGGCGCAAAACCCGGATTTTTCGGCTGATTCGACATCGGCGGAACGGACGGCTGTACCGGAGCCGCCGGTGCCGGCGAATAACCGGGCTGAGTCGGCGCCTGCATCATTTGCACATTCGCCCGCGGCGAATTATCCGCCGGTGCTCCCATGCTTGGCGGCGGGGTCATCATCTGGCTCTGCGGCATTCCGCCCGGCTGCAGTCCGCCCATCATCTGGCCGGCCGGCTGCGCCTGATAACCGCCCATCGGGCTTTGCGGCATGCCGCCGCTATTGCCGGCTGCGCCCATGCCCTCCGCCTGAATTTGCCGCTGCAAATCCGCGGCCGAAAATACCGACTGCTGTTCGGCTAAACGCAGCTGCTTGGTTAAAAACAGCAGACAGGCGTCGCTCCCGGCCTGCGTCAAAAGCTCCTGTATCAGCTTTTTCCAGGCCAGCGCCAAGTTTTGATAATCCTGCATCAGCGGCAGATAAATACCGTAAATCTCGCCCTTGGGATCAACCCAAATATACTCCATATCAAGCACTAAATTGGCCGAAGCCAGCAAAGGATATTTTTCAACATCCTGAATCAATTTCAACAACCTTTGCAGCGCCCGCAGCAGCTCATCCTTTTCGGCCGCACTGCCGCGCAAATTAGTGATATATTGGCTGAACTGCTGCATTCCGCCAATCGTATAAACCAATTCCGCCGCGCCGTCAATCATACTTTTTTCCATTTGGGCCAGACCCGGAATTTGCAGCTGCCGAACCGCCGCTAATTGTTCATTATCCAGCTGACTGATATCCTCTAAGGGATAATACAGCTTCTTGCTGCCGTCTACTTTCACATAAAACGCCATAATGCTCCTCCTCATGCTAAAAACATAAATATATCAAGTATGCCGCTGCTAAAAAGGGAATAAACGGCACTTCCGTTTTGCGGTTGGCTTTGCGGCTGATCAGCAGAACCAAGCCAACCGTACCGACCAGCACCAGCGCCATCAGGATAATCACTCCGGCGGTTTGAAAGCCGCCCAACAGGCAAAGCAGCGGAATCGCAACCGCATCGCCGTAGCCGATTGCCTGCTTACTGTACTTGGCCAGCAGGTAAAAAATAGCGAATAAAACAACGGCCACCAATGGATTAATCCAATCGCCCTGCGCCGCATGCAGGATAATAACCGGTACCAAAAATACCGGATAAAGCTCCAGCGGCACCTCTTTTTTACGAATATCTTCGGTCACGCTGGCCAAAAACAGCGTCAGCATCCATAAATTGCGCAGCCAAAAAGCGTTAAAGCCAAAGCGCAGATACAGATACAGCGCCGCGCCAAGATAAATAGCTACCGGAATCAGCCGCCACGCTATATGCGGTTTTTCCTCCGAATACAGCCACTTGTCTATGCCGGCCGCCAAAAGCAGAAGCAAAACCGTAATCACCGCAATTACCACTCCATTCATAAGCCTAATCTCCAATCCAAGCTCGAATCGTCTTGCGGACTGTTTTTTCCATCTTCACTTCCGGCGCGACAAACAGCGGAATGCCTATTGTATACTTAATATTAACGGTCAACAGCCGATC
>CAUVDV010000217.1:0-3309 GCA_963550755.1 uncultured Lachnospiraceae bacterium | reverse complement strand
TGCGGAAAACAAAAGCCAAACGCAGGAGAAAGAAGCGGCAAAGGAAAAAGCCGATCAAAAAAAGGACGAAAATCAGGCCAAGGTAGATGAGAAAAAGGGCGAAAGTCAGCCGCAAGCGGATGAAGAAATGGTTATTATTGATATGGCCGGGCGCGAGGTCAGACTGCCGAAAAAAGACAACCGAAAAGCGCTGACGGACAGTCCGACCACGCAGAGATTATACACTTATATCAATGGCCTGAATGATTTGGTCGGCGTATCGGCGCGCGATGCCAAGAACTTGACCAATCGTCCGTATGCGCTGGCCAATCCGGAAATTTTAGAAATGAAAAGCTTTGGCGGCGGCTATTTTATAGAGGACTGGGAAGCGGTTTTGCTGGCTAAGCCGGATGTTATTTTTTGCGATCAGTATGAAGTTTCCGCCTATGACCAAATTCAGCGCCAGACTGGCTGTCCGGTGGTAGCGCTGGATTATGGAACAGGCGTAATATTTGACCCGAAGCTCTATCAATCGCTGGAATTGATCGGTAAAATCATGGGCAAGGAAGAAAGAGCCAAAGAAGTAATAGACTATATGGAGGCCATAAAAAAGGATTTAAACGAACGGACAAAGGATATTCCGGAAAGCGAGAGAAAAACCGTGTATGCAGCCGGCTTGGCGTGGAACGGCCCGCATGGCATTGAAGGCACCAGAGAAAACTATCCGCTGTTTGACGCCGTAAATGCCGTCAACGTAGTCAACGGGATTGGCAAGGACGGATTGGTGGAAGTGGATAAAGAAAAGATTATTGAGTGGAATCCGGAGTATATTTTTATTGACTTGGCCAGCATTCACTTGATTCAGGAAGACTATAACAAGAATAAGGCCTATTATCAGCTTTTAAGTGCTTTTAAAAACGACAAGGTTTATACGCAGTTAGCCTTTGTCTGGTGCGATATCAATATTGATACGGCGATGGGAAATTCCTATTTTGTCGGAAAAATGATTTACCCAGACAAATTTGCCGATATTGATCCGATTAAAAAAGTAAATGAAATTTATGAATTTCTGGTCGGTAAGCCGGTGTATGAGCAATTAGCAGATTCGCAGTTTGGCGGATATCAAAAAATCAACATAGCCGACTTTGACAGCAATCGGTTTTTTAAGGAAAAATAATTTGATTTTTTCTTAATTGAAGCGCTGTGCATTTTCTGCATGAGCGGCAATCAGTATAGTTTTTAGGGTCTGCTTCGCTCAAAGGGCGGCAATCTTGCCCGGGTGGGCGTCTCCCTGAATGAAAGCTCTGCATTCGGCAAATTGTGCAATCAAAAAGCCACTCTTTTAACTGAGAGTGGCTTTTTTTGAGCATTTTGTCGGTAGGGGAGAGCGTTTAAAAAGAACGGGATTTAAAAAAAGAATGCAAAACCAGAATTCAAGCAGGTGAATACTTGTCAAACGGCGGGGAATGCTATATAATGATACAAGATTGCGGCGGCGGAAGCAGTCTTGTATCATCGGTGCTTCATGTTTTGGACATGGTATAACTCAGCTTTTCCGTACTCTGCAAAACTAAGGCCGTCCTTTTTACTTAGCGACCGGGCAAAGCGTTTTTTCGTCTGGCCGGCTGCCCGCCTGGGCAAAATATGCGGTGTTCCGGCAGAGCCGGTTGCCCGCCGGAGCAGAAAGGCGCGGTGCTTCGACAGAGCCGGCTGCCCGTCTGGACAAAAACATGCGGTGTTTCGACAGGGTTGGCTGCCCGCCTGGACAAAAACATGCGGTGTGTCAACAGAGCCGAATGCTGCCGGGGCAAAAGGCGCGGTGTGTCGACATTTATGGCCGCGGAATGCCTTATTTATAGTTATGAGAAGCTTACGCTTTTTCAATAGGCGTTTAACCAGGCAGGTTGTGCCTGCGTGCGGAAAGCAGAGATAAAAGCGGATGATAGTGAAGTGCGGGTTTATAATGGCGTTTTTCGGCTGGCTGGCGTTTAAGAGAGTTTGTGCTGATTGGCATAGGGATAACGAGGCAAGAGGGCTTGCTTGGTAAAGAAAGATTGGAAAATGGAGGCATTATGGCAAAGGAATTAGCAAAAAATTATAATCCTTCGGAAATGGAGGATCGACTGTATCAAAAATGGGAAAAAAGCGGCTATTTTAAGGCCAAGGTTGACCGGAGCAAGGAGCCGTTTACCATCGTGATTCCGCCGCCGAACGTAACCGGGCAGCTTCACATGGGACATGCCTTTGATAATACGATGCAGGATATTTTGATCCGGTTCAAGCGGATGCAGGGCTATGAAGCGCTGTGGCAGCCGGGAACGGATCATGCCGCCATTGCCACCGAGGTTAAGATCGTCGAAAAGCTGGCCAAAGAAGGGCTGACCAAGCAGGAGTTGGGCCGAGAAGAGTTTATGCGGCGGGCCTGGGAATGGAAAGAGGAATACGGCGGCCGGATTGTGCAGCAGCTGAAAAAATTGGGTTCGTCCTGCGACTGGGACAGGGAGCGCTTTACCTTGGACGAGGGCTGCACGGCGGCGGTTAACGAGGCTTTTGTGCATTATTATAATAAGGGCTATATTTATCAGGGCTATAAGCTGATTAACTGGTGCCCGCACTGCAAGACCACGATTTCTGACGCGGAAGTTGATCATGAGGAAAAGGACGGCTTTTTCTGGCATATTAAGTATCCGTTTGCCGATGGGAGCGGTTATATTGAGATTGCCACCACCCGCCCGGAAACGATGCTGGGCGATACGGCGGTGGCGGTTCATCCCGATGATGAGCGCTACCAAAGTTTGATTGGCCAAAAAGTTATTTTGCCGCTGGTCGGCCGGGAAATTGCTGTGATTGCCGATGAGTATGTTGATAAAGAGTTTGGCACCGGTGCGGTTAAGATGACGCCAGCTCATGACCCGAATGACTATGAGGTCGGACTGCGCCATAACTTAGAACAGATTAACATTATGACCGATGACGGCCGGATTAATCAAAACGGCGGCAAATATCAAGGCATGGAGCGCTATGCGGCCAGAGAAGCAATTGTTGAGGATTTAAAGGCCGGCGGTTATTTGCTGGCTATTAAGCCGCATCGGCATAATGTCGGCGTGCATGAGCGCTGCGGTACGGTGATTGAGCCGCTCCTGAAAGAACAATGGTTTTTGCGGATGAAGGAATTAGCCGAGCCGGCGATTGCTGCGCTAAAGAGCGGCGAGCTGCAATTTGTGCCGGAGCGCTACGGCAAGACTTATTTGAACTGGCTGGAAAATATCAGGGACTGGGCGATTTCCCGGCAGCTGTGGTGGGGGCATCGAATTCCGGTGTATTACTGCC
>CAUVDV010000216.1:0-3343 GCA_963550755.1 uncultured Lachnospiraceae bacterium | reverse complement strand
GCGCCATATGACTTTTCGCTGTTATAAAATTCTGACTTTTTGGCTCCCTTCACCCCAAGCCGCCGGATATTGACATCACCCCCAAAAATTAGTACAATAAGGATTACAGTTCCGGCAAGCCATACCAGCGCGTCGCTTGCCGCCGCGCCTGTCTTGATAAATTTCAGCAAAAGGAGAGTTTATGGAAGCAATTAAAAAGAAATGGTTTTTTATCAGTTTAGCTTATGTGTTTATCATTTATTATATTTTTATTATTCATTTAAAGGGAACGCAGCAGTCGCTTTATTTGATTCTAATTTCCCTGTATGTCGGCATTACCGCCATTTTGTTTTTGGGCAATATCGTCGGCTTTCCGGGCTTGGTTCTGCATGCCTTTTTTCACCGCGAGGACAAGGCTTTGCCCTTTTACCGGGCTGCCTATAAACTGGGCTGCAAAAGCTCACAGTTGCTGGCCGCTTATGGCTTGATTTTGCTGCGCCGGGGCGATGCGCAAAACGCGCGGGAAATCTTTGAAGCGGCGCTGGCTGCCAACCGCAATGTTTTTTACACCCGCACGCTCAAGGCCAATTTGGCAATTTGCCAGTGGAAGCTGGGACAGCCGGAAAAAGCCTACGCCGATTATTTGGAACTCTATTATTTTCCTGATAAGGATCAACTGCCCGGCTATGATTTAAACGAACTGGAAGCAGGCTTAGAAAAGAATACGACTTTCACCGAACAAGACTTTGTTACTATGGGCTTTTTGGCACTGCTTTGCGGTGAATTGGCAGCCGCCCGCTATTTTTCCGAAGTTGCCCTCTTAAAGGAGCCCCAATATGCCGCCGCCTATGATAATCTGGGACAAATTTATTTCCGCCAAGGCGACACCGAAAAGGCCAAGCAAAACTTTACCAAAGCCTTGGAGCTAAAACCGGGCTTAATGGACTCGCTTTATTATCTGGCAGTTATTGCCCTTACCGAAAAGGATATCCCGCTGGCCAAAGAATATTTAGCCAAAGCCGAAAGCCAAAGCTTTAACGCCCTGAACACCGTTTCCGCCGAGGATTTAAAGGCGCTGGCAAATAAAATTTCCGCCTATTCGCCAAGTAACAAAACCACTGCCGCTATGCCCGAAGCAGAAAGGGACGCGCAAGATTCAGTGGTAAACTGAACTTGACGTACTGTTTTCTAACCTAAAAAAATGAAACCGGCTAGCTTAAGTGCTAAATCAGCTGCCGGTTTCAAGAAAAATTATCCCCGCTGACGTTTGGCTTCAAACAGCAAAACCGCGGCCGAAACGGCCGCATTCAGCGATTCCACCCCGCCGCTCATCGGAATAGCAACGCGCTTAGCCACCTCTAAAACAGAGGAACTTAGGCCCTTGCCCTCATTGCCGATGAAAAACAGCGCACCGCCGCTGTAATCGGCCTCGGTATACAGCATGGCATCCCGCGGTGCGGCGGCAAAGGCGGGAATTCCGCATTTATTCATCACTGCCAGTAATTCCGGTAAATCCGTCTCCACTATGACCGGTAGGCGACTGAGCGAAGAAGCAGCTGCTTTAATTGTCTTGGGATGATAAAGGTCAACCGTTCCAGCCGAGCAAAAAAGTGCCCGTGCTCCGGCCGCTTCGGCGCTGCGAATCATTGTCCCCAAATTACCGGGGTCTTGAATCGCTTCGACCGCCAGATAAAGACCGCCCGCTTCCGGCTGCCATTCCGGCTGCCACAGCGCCTCCTTGATAGTCAGCCACAAAATCAAGCCCTGGCTGGCCGGGTCAGCCGACAGTTTCGCAAATAAGGAATCCGCCAGTAAAATAACCTTGTTTTCCGGCAGCTGCCACCGGTGGACTTCCTCTTTTCGGCTCAGCGGCAGCAAATAGGCCTTGACCTGCTCCGCCGGAATATCCAGTCCGTTTAACCCTTCCGCCAAATAAGAGCCTTCTCTTTGCCGGTATTTTCTTCCTGATAATAATTTAACAAAAAGTTTATATTGCGGATTGTCCGCTGATATGATTTCTTTCATAACTTCCCCATTCTACCCGCTTTCCTTCTGCGAAACTATTCCTTTCGCCCACGCTAACCGGATAAATTGCCTGTCCGGTACCATTTTCCGCCCGCACTCAATTTCCCTGTCGGTTAACCGCCAAGCTTTCCGCTGATATGCTCTGCCGCTTAACCAGCCGCGCGCCAAAGGCGAATTTCTCGCAAAAAAACTCTAATGCCCGATTTCTTTAAAGGCATCATAAGAGCCAATCATAATCAGGACCTCGCCCCGCTCCAGCGGTGCATCCGGGTCAAGGACGATGGACGTTTCGCCGTTGGCTTTTTTACCGATGACATTTAACTTGTACTTTCCCCGCAAGTTCAGCTTGCGTAAAGTATTGCCAATCCATTCATCCAGCACGTCAACCTCGGCAATGCTAAAGTCCGGGCTTAATTCAATAAAATCCATAAAAGTCTTGTTTGTTAAATTATTGGCCACCTTTTCGCCGATTTCTTTTTCTGGAAAAATCACCTTATCGGCCCCGACTTTAAGCAGTACCTTCTCATGCACAGCGTCTTTGGCATTGGCCAAAATATAGGGCACGCCCTTTTCCTTGGCGACAATAGTCGCTAAAATGCCGGCCTGCAAATTATTGGACATGGCTATGATCGCCACATCAAAATTGCCCAATCCCAATTCTTCCAGTGCCTCCATATCGGTCACATCCGCCACCACGGCGTGCGCCACCACCTCGGAGGCATCCTGCACCAAATCGGGATTGCTGTCGACCGCCATCACGTCATAGCCGTCCGCCGCCAGCGAATAAGCCACACTTCGACCGAAGCGCCCCAGGCCGAAGACCACAAATTCCTTTTTTTCACCGCTAAATTTACTTTTCTTACTCATTTCTATCCTTTCCTGCCGATACACGCTGCCGCCATGCCTGTCAGCTGCGGCCATCCCTCTTTCGGGGCAACAAACCATAGAGCCAATATTCCTGCTGCGGCCAATTCGCATTTTCCGGCGTTTCTCCTGCCTGCTCTCCACCACCGGGCAGCACAGTATGACTGCACATGCGGAAAATTCCGCCCATCAGCCTATCATCAGCCTACCATCAGCTTCCCTTCCGGTTTTTTTACCTTGCTGCTCTTGCCGGCCTTATCCGCCAACGCAAAGGCAATTGTGACCGGTCCTAAGCGGCCAATAAACATGGTCACGCAAATAATCAGCTTACCGGCCAGCGACAGCTCAGGGCTAAGCCCCAAACTCAGCCCCACTGTGGCAAAAGCCGACACCACTTCAAATGCAATCCGCATAAACTCTGCCCGTTCCGTTACCGTCAGCACCAGTGTTACGCCGGTTACTACCCCCAAAGCAA
>CAUVDV010000215.1:0-3372 GCA_963550755.1 uncultured Lachnospiraceae bacterium | reverse complement strand
TCCTGCAAATCCTTTTCGGATGCTTGTTTCCACTGCTGAATAAAATCATAGAAGGAAACACCGCTGCTCAGTTCATCAAAGTAGGCACTCTTGGAATAGTAGCTGAGTGCTCTGGTCGCCGCTGTGATATGGCCGCCGCTGACCAGCGTCATTTGCATCTGTGAGGCCGTTTCCTTAATCAAATCACCGAGCCGCTTAGCATCGTCAAACTTGGGATCCGCCAGCAGTTCATCAAACAATTCCAGCATTTTGCCCAGGGATGCCGCAAAAGACTTGCCTTTCAGCTCCATACCGATGCGGAACCGGTCGGTATTGTTCTTATAGCCGTAAAGCAGGAGCTTGGATGTAATCCCGCCGGTATGCTCATTAATCTCATCGACCAGCTGGCTGTAATGATAATTTTTTGAACTTACCGAAGTCAAATAAGAGGTCAGCAGGCTAACCACCGGCACTTGCTCCTCCGGCAGCCAATTGATTTCAAAAAAAGCTTTCAGATATACGATACCCGACGTATTGGCCGGATGATACAGCACATGAACACCGTCCTGATATTCGGTCTGGTATTTGAGGGCAGCTTTTTCTCTTTGAATATCGGATAGCTCCAAGGTCGGAATCAAAGCCAGATCCTCTTTCCGATCCGGCTCGGCCTGATAGGCCAACAGCTCCTGATTCTTTTGAATCAATGCCGTCCGTTCCTTAGCTGATAAGCTTTCTTTATAGGCAGCCAAATGCTGCGCCAGCTCGGCTTCTCTCTCCGCCGCCATAGTCAGAGAAGGACTCATGATAATAAAACAGCAATGATTGTTTTGCAGCAAATATTTTTGAATATAGCGCTCAAACTCTCCGCCGGCCGCCGCCCGCCGCAGTTCCGCCAGCAGTCCGTCATAATCAAAAAAGGCAAACGGCGGCTGATCATAAAGCCAGCTTTCCAAAACCTGAAAATTAAAAATAATCCCCTTGGGCATACTGCCAAAGTCGGCTTCCCGCAGCCGGAACTCAAAAACATTAATCGCTGCCTGCAATTTTTTCGGGTCAAGCCCCGTTTCCGCAATTTGGCGCAAAGTATCCTGTACGCAGTCCAAAAACTCCTGCCGGCGCTGCGGGGAAACATTTTTGGCAGTCACGGCAAAAGTGTTTTCCCGAATATCACTGTCAAAAAAACCGTAAACCTCCTCGCCCAGATTTCTCTCCGCCAGCTTTTCTTTGAGCAGCGCGCCGGGCGCATCCAATAAAATATATTCCAAAATCGACATCGCCAGCTTTTCCCCTACCGGCAATTCTCCCAGACAATAATTCAGGCTGAAAAAGGCTTTTTCTTCCGGCTCTTCATCCTCCGGCAGCGGATACTGCAAATGATACTCCGCAGGCTCCTCCCAGGGCGCAACCGGCGGCAGCGCAGACTCCGGCTGGCGGTAATCAAAGCCTGCCAAATAAGTATTCAGCCGCTCCAATTCGGCGGCAATGTCAATATCGCCGTAATAAAAAATATAGCTGTTGGACGGATGATAATGGCGACGATGAAAGTCCAGAAATTCCTCATAACTAAGGCTTGGGATTTCCTCCGGAATCCCGCCGGAATCATAGCCGTAGGGATGTCCCGGAAAAAGCGCGGTTTGGATATTGCGGTCCAGGAGCTGCTCCGGCGTGGAAAATGCTCCCTGCATTTCATTATAAACCACACCCTTAATCGTAACCGGATCTTCTTCCTTCAGCAGCTCGTAATGCCAGCCCTCCTGCGCAAAAATTTTGGAATTGGTATAAATATTGGGATGAAAAACGGCGTCCATATAGACGTCCATCAGATTATGCAGATCTTTTAAATTGCAGCTGGCAACCGGATATATGGTTTTATCCGGCGAAGTCATGGCATTTAAAAAGGTATTGAGCGAAGTTTTTCCCAGTTGAATAAAGGGATCTTTAATCGGAAACTTTTCCGAACCATTTAAGACCGAATGCTCTAAAATATGAGCCACACCGTTGCTTTTTTCCGGCGGCGTCCGAAAGCAAATGGAAAACACCCGGTTTTCGTCATTGTTTTTTAAAATACAGACCCTGGCTTTCGTCCGCTTATGCTGATATAAGTATCCCCTGCTCTCAATATCAGGCAAATCCGCTTCCTGCACCAATTCAAAATATTCCATCTCGACTCCTCACTCTATTAATGTAAAAAATCATATTTTTTATCCAGTCCGACCGTGCTTTCAATCAGGCACGACCCCAGACAAACTTCCTGCCGGTACAATGCCGCTGCCTGCCCCGGTGTGACACCCTTCATCGGCGTGGCAGCATAGTCAATGTGCATCTTGCCGGCCTGTCTGGTCACTACCACCGGCACATCCGGCTGCCGGTAGCGGAACTTCGCCGTACAGTGCAGCGGAAATTCCGGTTCCTCCTCCAGCGTCCAGGCCATATCCGTTCCGGTCAGCGCCGTGCTGTACAGCGCCGGGTGATCTTCGCCTTGAGCCACATACAAAATATTATGAGCCAAATCCTTACCGGCCACAAACCACGGCCGGCCGTCGCCGACACCGCCCAGGCCAATTCCCTTTCTTTGCCCCAGGGTATAATGAATCAGACCGGTATGCGTACCGACTGTCCGCCCGTCCACATCCTTCATTTCACCGGGATCGGCCTTTAGAAACTGATCCAAAAAGCGGTTAAAATTGCGTTCGCCGATAAAGCAAACCCCGGTTGAATCTTTTTTCCCGGCGGTAGCCAAATCATAGCGGCGGGCAATTTCCCGTACCTCACGCTTATGCAGGTGACCGATCGGAAACAGGCTTTTCGCCAGTGCTTTCTGTCCAATCCGCGATAAAAAATAACTTTGGTCTTTGCCCTCATCAGCCCCGCGCAACAGACAGTATTTGCCGCCCCTTTCCTCGACCTGCGCATAGTGCCCCATGGCAATATAGTCGCAGTCCAGCCGAAGTGCATAGTCTAAAAAAGCGTTAAACTTAATCTCCTGATTGCACATCACGTCCGGGTTTGGGGTACGGCCACTCCGGTATTCCCGCAAAAAATACTGAAACACCCTGTCCCAGTATTCCTTTTCAAAGTTGACCGTATAAAAAGGAATCTGCAGCCGGCCGGCTACCTGCCCGGCATCTCTGGCATCCTCCTCGGCAGTACAAACTCCGCTGTCATCGGTTTCGTCCCAATTTTTCATAAACAGGCCGATCACATCATAGCCCTGCTCTTTTAATAAAACGGCCGCCACGGAGGAGTCTACTCCTCCGCTTAAGCCCAGAATTACTCTTTTCGGCATTTTATTCCGCCGCTTCCAAAGCAATTTTCATCATATTTTGAAAAGCAGTCTGTCTTTCTTCACTGGTAGTAATTTGATCCTTAACCAGCGAATCAGAAATCGTCACC
>CAUVDV010000214.1:0-3376 GCA_963550755.1 uncultured Lachnospiraceae bacterium | reverse complement strand
TTTGCTGAGTTCTCTTTGCTCTGTTTCATACTGATTATTTAAGATTTCATATCGGGTATTCGGTATCTTCTCCAATATCATATCTTCGTATATCCGACACATTAAGCGTTCCAGTTCCTGAAGTCTGTTTTTACTATCTGTGAGCCTTGTCTTTTTCTTTTCCATTTCCATTTTTTCGCTTTCTTCCATTTCGTTTTGAATGGAATGGAGAAAGGCTTCGTTATCTTCATCAAGGCTTTTCTTAATGTCTTGTAGGGTGCTTTGAATGAGCTTTAAGACTACTTCTGCTTTTATCCTGTGAGCAGCCTGCTGCCCCTCCTCCGAGCTTGGCAATAAAACCAACTGTAATTGCCTGGATCAACATACTTGTACCAAATGCAAACATAAATCGGGTAGAACCCATCTGAACTCGCTCTGAGTTGTTCTTGGTAATGAGGGCTGTAAGTGCTGAACATCGCTAATCCCATCAAAAATCTTCGACACTGCAATCAATGTTCCCACAATACCGGCATTTAGTCCAACCGTATCTGTTAAATAAATCATTACAAAGGCTGCTAAAAGCGCATATACTACATTTCCCGCGATATCTCCGGCACCGTATCCTGCTTTGTTATACCACTTTAAGTATCTCTTTTCTTCCATAAGAATTGCTCCTCCTCTACACATAAGATACTTACATTTATTACCCCCTAAAAACTACGAAAGAACTAACTACTATTCTGTCTTCTATATCATGTTTACAATCATCCCGCTTTTATTTCAATGCTTGATACAAACTTAAAAACTCTGCTTCTACTTCACTAAAGACGCGTTCCGAAGTGTCCGGCACCGAATATACCGGCAAATCAATCTCAAAAACCGGCATGCCCTTCAGTGTTAAAAACTCATGCTGCAAAATAGTATCGTCAATCAAAAAAATCAAACGAAGTTCCGTT
Organism: uncultured Lachnospiraceae bacterium; assembly: GCA_963550755.1. GTDB lineage: Bacteria > Bacillota > Clostridia > Lachnospirales > Vallitaleaceae > W11650. The sequence continues at coordinate 2,441 of CAUVDV010000214.1, read as the reverse complement.
TCCGTCAGTCCGGCCAAGCCAAAGCGCTCAAAGATCTTATTTTGCAGGCCGCTCTCAAACTCTTTGTAATTGCTTAAATACTGTTTTACCGGCCGGGTAATATCCGACAGATAGGCTTCACTGGCATCATGCAAAAGGCAGCCCAGCTGTACCCGTTTGGAGTAATTTCTGGCCTTGGCTTCCCGCACGCAATTCACGCAATGCTGCCCCACCGAATAAAAATGCGGCAAATGTCCATTGGCTCTGGTCATCAGTGACAGCGCCCGGGCAATATCGCAAACATCAATCGCTTCTATCTCCGGCCGCAGCGGGTAAAAGCGCTTTCCCGTATAGGTAATAATATAATCTGACATCTCTGCTCTCTTTCTCTTTTTCGGCCCTGAAGCCAATTTTTCGGAACTCAAAAAACCGCTGCCTGTCCCTGCCGGTATTCCGTTCCCATAGACTTGATTTCTTTTTTGGCAGCTTGCCTGAATCGGACTTAATTTTCCTTAAAAAAGCGAACCTTTTGTTCATTTTTAATCAGCGGCAGGAGCGGCAAATATTTCGCCGGAATCCGGGCAATCACATTGACCCTTTCATCCAGCGGCAAATCCTCAGATACAATTTGCATCTCTCCTGAATAGCGGCCGTACCTGACATTATCAATTGTTACGCTGCCCGCCTTACGCGGCAGCGCCATCACCGGTTCAATCTCCCGGCCGGCTGCCGCAAACTCCCTTGACTCCTGCAAACGCTTTACCCAGCGGGGCGAATCTGCCCGCACCGTATAACTTCGGCCAAATAAATATTCATCATATTTATCCGACAGCGTTTGCACCGGAAGATAAATCTCGCCGGTCCGGCGGAAATATTCGATTTTTTCCCATTCTTCCCGGCTGATTGCGCCGTCACCGACATAAATATCTTCAATTCCAAAGTTCAGCGCCAAATCCAGATAGGCGACATACGGCGGCAGACCGCGATGCTGTTCCAAGGTCGGCAGCCCCTCAAAAATCGGCCCCCGCTTAAAAACATTACCGGCAATAAAAGCCATCACCGGAATCCCTTTGGCCTTTAGCCAGTCATTGCGCTGCCGGAAAAAAACATCGTCCAGCCCCGTTTCCGGCCTGGGATAATAATTATGCATAGCATAAACTTCACCACCCGCTCCACGGATAGCTTCAATTTCATCTTCTTTTAAAATAGTAGCATTAACGCAAATCGGTATTTGCGCAGCAATTTGCGCCAGTTCTTCCCGGCTGAAACCAAAATCCGGCCGTAAAATCGAAATCCCGTATTCCCTGGCAACCTCAACAATATCATCTTTTTTGACATACTCCAGTGTTTTTTTTGACACATCGGCAATCAGCTGATAACCCATTGCCCTGATTTGAGCGCACATTTCTTTAATCCGCCCGGCGTAATCAGCCGTATTTTCCTCGGCAATGTGCAATGACGTAAAAATATAAGGGGTTCCGCCTATTTTTTCATACTCCTCCGCTTCAGGAAAAAAAGGTTTTAATTCCTCAAAATTACTTAAAAACGCACTGAAATTTAATGGTTTATACATTTTATCTCCTTTTCTGCATCAATTTTGTTATCTATATTTCCAATAAAAAACTTTATTCCTTGCTTTGATAAAACAGTTTTATTTACAAATTCAACTTTCCCATGTTCTGCAAAACTAGAACTGTCTTTTTAGGCAGACTGCCCGCCAAACTTTTGATTAGGGCAGGTCAGCTGCCCGTACAGAAGTGTGAGGCATTTCAACAGGGCAAGTGCACAGCACTGTAAGCCAGAGACAGTTCAAATCAATCAGTACACGCCAATAAAGCTGATCTGCGGACAAACCCGATATTCCTCAAATATAATCTCCAGCCAATCACTTTTAAAATCTGCCGGCAGTTCTGCAATTTTTTTATGGCCAATGGTCGTGCCTTGATAAATCCACTCTTTTTGCTGATATTCCGATTTAATTTTAAAACTTTCTACTCGCTGGCTATTGGGAATATTTTCCTTTAAGACAATATAGCGAATATTTTGCGGCACTTTCCATCTTATTTTCACAGAAATCGGTTCGTCAGCCAAAAGCTGCGGCTGATACCATTTTTCATATCCTTCCTTGCGCATATTTTCCGCTTCACAATCTAGTACCGCAGCAGTAGCTGTGATTGTGCCGCACTCCAATAAATTATGGGTAAACTTTTCACGAATCTGCTGCCCCAACCCTCTTAGGCTCTTCTCGTCGGAATCCGCTATTTTTCCTTCTTTATTCGGCGGAATATTTAAAAGCAGCATTGCATTCCCACCTGCCGATTTTAAATAAAGCTCAAATAATTTCTCGGCTGATTTTACCTGATGATCTTCCGCCTGATGATAAAACCAGCCCGGCCGGATAGAGACATCTACTTCCGCCGGATACCAGATAAAGCTTGTTTCATTTTTCAGCCTGTCGATGC
>CAUVDV010000213.1:0-3378 GCA_963550755.1 uncultured Lachnospiraceae bacterium | reverse complement strand
TGGCATACCGAACATTTCACTTTAATCACAACCTTTCTTTCTGCTTTTCCGGTAATCATACTATTGTTATCGGTCGCAATGGAAAGCCGATTGCTCCTGCTTTCTTTTTCTAAAGCAGCCCGCTAGCCTTGCCCGCTGCGCCAAACCGCTTTCCCCGAACAATCGTGTATACAATATACCAGTATCTTAGTATAGCGCAAAGAAGTAAAATCCATATTATTTTTTATATAAATTAACGTAAAAGATTAATAGGCGTTCCGGCAGCTCTTGACCGAAGGAAAATTCTTCTGCCCAGAGCCAAGCAAATCTATACGCTTCCTGTTCCCGCACCGCCCGGCTTGAGCGGATGGCATGAGAGCTTTCTGGCCCGGCTTACCTAAACGGCTATCTGTTTTTTAGTCTGCAAATAGCCGGCAGCCGACCATTTTTTAATATTTTCCTCGGTATAGGTCATGGACGCATTTTTTTCAAAATCAAAATCCGGCTTGATTAAGACAACCTGATCCGGCCGGTATTTTTGCCGCACCGCCTCCGGTACGCTAAACTCCCGATCGAGCGCAACCGCATAAATAATATCGACTTCTGCTGTCAAAAACGGCTCCATAAAGCGATTGTTCAGCAGTCCGCCGTCCAGCAGATATCCGTCATAGGTTCCGGCCGCGATTTGCTCCTGAAAAAGCTGGTCCTGCGTTTTGGCCTTAAAATCCACCCCTTTCCAGCTGTACGGATTAGGCAGCAGCGAGGACGCCCGCACGTATTCCCTTACTTTCTCATCATTTTCCAGCGTCAAGTCAGAAAAGGCATGGCGAATGGTTCCATTTTCAACCGGCAAATAATTCACAAAAAAATGCTCCACCACCGGCGAGCGCTTAGCTTGCAAAAATTTTTGAATCGCCTCGACCGCGGCCATACTTTCAAAAACCGGAGCGGCCTTGTCCAGCGCGTACTCGGCCTCACTCAACTGCCGCCAAATTTCAGCGATCTGTCCGATGCCGCTGTAAAAAACAGTCATCCCATTAATTGCACCAATCGAAGTGCCGACAATCACCGGAAATTCGATTCCTTTTTCCGCAAACGCCTGTAGCGCTCCGGCCTGAAATGCGCCCTTGGCCCCGCCGCCTTGTAAATATAAACCCGCTTTATTTTTCATTTTTTCCTCACTTTTCTCTGGTTTTACAGCCTTTTCCCGCTGAAAGGCTCCGTTTGTCTGCCGCATACAACCGACCCGGCCAAAAAATAAAGCCCTTTGACAAACATGACTAAGATTTCTCAGCAGCTTTTATCCCACTTAACCCACGGCAAGCTAAAAAAATCTTATTTTTTAGTATAGCATATTTCGCTTAGAAATTAAATATTTTCGCCGTTTTGTAATCAGAACGTAAAGAAGGGGTAATTTTTCAACCTAAATGCAACACGGTGTTGCGCTTACTCTGACAGGAACCCCTGTTGCATTTACCTTGGAAATCCAGCAACGTAAAGAAGGGAGAGGGAAAAAGATATAAAAAATACCGGCGCATTTTTCAGTCACCGGTATTTTATTCTCAACTTCTCAATAGTCTTTTGGCTCTCTGCTCAGAGAACATATCCCCTAGGAAACACTTCGTATTTTCGCCAGCAGGAAACCTGTATAGACTCCACGATTGACGATTTGCTCCGCAATTCACTCAGCGCTCCCGCCATGCAGCAATCCAGGCTGCTGTCACTCAATAAAAAAACTGCTCCAACGCACTCAGGAAAGCTAAGTTAAACAACATACGGCAAAAGTTTAATCGCCAGTTCCTCAAAATGCAAGTTATTGACCGCTTCCAGCGTTTCCGCCACACCGTCCGGAAAGTGCGGATCAAGCCCGCCGCAAATTGCCCCGGAAATTGCACCGATCGTATCCGTATCGCCGCCCAGCTCCGCGCTGATACAGGCCGCTTCCCACGCACTGCCCTCAGCCAGCTGAACAACCGCCAGCGCCGCCGGGATACTTTCAATCGTTTCCACCCCGGTACCGTAAAAATCCTTTAGTTCCTGTAAAACCATTTCCCTTTCTTGGGCGGCTACCAGTTCCCTGACCGCCTCAATCCGCCGGCGCAGAGAAGCCGCCGGAAAAGGATAGCCCCTTTTTTCACCGCTTGCCGCTGCCGCCAATGCAATCTCCCATAGTTCCTTTAAATCACTGCCGCCCCGCACACCGTAGCTGACACAAGCCGCTACCGCCGCCGCTCCGGCAATCGCCACCGAGGTGTTATGCGTTGGCCGGCAAATTTGCTCGACATTGTCCGTCAGCCGTTCCATGTCCCGATAGTCACTGATAATGCCAATCGGGCTTATCTTCATGGCTGATCCATTGGTTGTGCCAAAAATGCCCGCCCGCTCAATCGGCGTTCCGTTTTTAATCGCCTCCAGCGCCCAGACCGTACTCGGCCCGGCCACAAAACGGCTTTTTTCCTTGTTTTCCTTCATCCATTTTTGCAGATAGTCTAAATAGCGCATGGTATCAAGCCGGCCGCCGGCGTCAATCAGCATTTGAGCGATTAAAACCGTGTTGACTGTATCATCGGTAATTTCGCCGGCCTGTAATTTTCGGCCAAATGTGTCGCGTTTCGAAGCCGGATAAAACTTTTTGACCCCCTCCGGAAATTCAGCAGCCATATCCTGCCGGCTCATCATTTCAGTGGCCATGCCCATCGCGTCACCACAGGCGCCGCCAACCAGCACGCCCCAAATTCTTTTCTGCATTTCTTGTTTATTCATGACTTCCTTTCTGCCGCTCTTTAAAAACCGCGCGCTGAATATGAATTGTTAAATACAAAAGTTCCTCACAACCGATATCGATCCCATATTTTTCGAGGATAAAGGCCTCGATATTTTTCCCACATTTGTAAGCGTCCTGATACTTTAACGACAACGTTTCCAGTAATTCCCTATCCTTATCGTCACCGGAAAAAGCCGCGCCTTTGACTAATCTGCCGGAAAAATAGCGCAAATGATTGATAAACCGAAAATACGCCAAAGAGTCTTCTTCAATCTCCACCGCGAAATAATCCTTGACCACCTCTAAAATTTCTTCGATGATTTTCGTTGCCCGGCAAATATTCTGCGTATCCGGATCATCTTCCGTTTCCGCATTGACAATATGCAGTGCAATAAACCCCGCCTCGTCCGGCGGCAGCAAAATACCGGTTCGCTTTTGAATAATCGCTAGGCTCGCACAGCCAAGCTTGTACTCGTCAGGATAAAACCGCATAATGTCAAACATCAGGCCGTTTTTGATAGAAATTCCCTTTTGAAAATTTTTTAAGGCAAAGTGAATATGATCAGCCAGCGCGACATAGATCACATCACTGATTCTTTTGCCTAAGCTGGTCTGGATTTCACTGACAATTTCTT
>CAUVDV010000212.1:0-3393 GCA_963550755.1 uncultured Lachnospiraceae bacterium | reverse complement strand
CTTTAATTTTGTACCAAAACTACTTGACAACGAACCAGAATAACATCGGATAGCAGTGCTTTGATTTATCTTGCCGAATAAGAATTGAATATGTCAAAATAGCAAAGAATGGCGAGAATATTCTCGCCACAGCTTATTCTTAAATCTAAATTTTCGTTTCAAGTTCCCACATTTCATCCATTAGGACTACTCGGCCTTCTATTCTGGATCGTTCTGCGGCCAAAGCCATCAAATGACTTTCAATTGAGCGGGAAGCACTGGTTAAGCCGTTGATTTCTTTCTTTTGAATTTGCTGAAGAAAGCTATTGGTCATAGATACATCGGCTCCTTCATGCCCGGTCATTAAACCGTAATCCTGCGTATAAACAATCTCTGTTTTGCCGGTTAAAAAATCGCTTATTTTTATTTCGTTGGATCGAGCATTTTCGCTGAACTTATTCATTTCGGCAATTAAATAACCTTTGGTGCCCATTACTTCAATAAAGCGGGTGCAATGCGGATTAAAAGCTGACATAGTTAAACTGGCTACGCTGCCGCCGTCAAATTCCAAATTGGTAATTTGATGGTCAACGACGTTGTTATCGCACTGATAGATACATCGGCCGTAAGGGCCAGTTTCTAAAGCTTTTTTTCTGGCTGGCAGCGATATATCTTCACTGATGACAGATACCGGCCAGCTGATATTTTTTCCTAAATAAAATCGCTCCGCATTATAAATACAGGTGTCTTTATGTGGACAGGGATCGGTGCAGCGGAGGGGAGCCCCCGCAGGCATATTTTTTTTGGTAAAATAAGACAAACTGCCAAAAGAAGAAACTTTTGTACATTTTTTATCAATCAACCATAGTAAAATATCCATGTCATGGCAAGTCTTTTGCAAAACCATGGGCGTTGTTGTTTCTGAATTATTCCAATTTCCTCGGACAAAACTGTGAGCCTGATGCCAATAGCTGACGTTCTCGGCATGTTTGATATTAACGATTTCACCTAAAGTGCCGTGTTGGACGATAGCTTTGATTTTGGAAAAAAAATCAGAATAGCGCAGAACATGACAAATATTTAGAAGCCGATCATATTTTTGCGCATAACTTCCCATTTCAATACATTCAGCAGCAGTGGGAGCCATTGGCTTTTCTAAAACAACATGATAACCGACTTTTAATGCGGCCAGGGTTGGCTCCGTGTGCATTCTGTCCTGGGTACAGATAAAGGCGCAATCGGCCATTTTCGGCTGACTCAATAATTCATGCCAATCTTCATACTGCCTGCTCTCGTTGATTTCATGCTCTTCGGCAAAGCGCTTCCGTCTTGCCGGTTGTGGTTCGGCTACTGCCACAAACTGTAAATCGGCAGGATGTTCTTTGGCGTAAACACCATATACCTCATAACCTCTTTGTCCTGCTCCAACCATGATAGCCTTTATCATAAATATCATTCCTCCTTTTTTCGCTATTTGTATCCTCCACCCCTGACAGAATCAATCAGTACCGCCAAAACCAATACTCCCCCGCGGACTAACATTTGATAATAGGATTGAATACTCAGCAGGGTTAAACCATTGTTAATAATGATGATTAAAATTAGTCCTAAAAAAGTACCGGACAGTTTACCCTTTCCGCCGCCCAGCGACAGTCCACCTAAAAGCACGGCAGTTGTGACTTCCATTTCTGCGCCTACACCATTAGCCGGAATCGAAGCGCCGACCTGACAGGCAGCCAGAAGGCCGGCAATGGAAGCGCAGGTACTACTGACAATCAGACCGCCGATCCGTATTTTTCGGATATTGATACCAGCTAAAAAACTGGCATTGGAATTGGCGCCGACAGCATATACTTCCCGGCCGAAAGAGGTATATTTTACAATAAATGACAGAATCGTATAGATAAACAGCAAAATCCAAACCGACATGGGAACACCTAAGAGATAGCCCCGTCCCAGAAAGTTAAGAGCCGGATGGCTGAAATTCATAATTTTGCTACCGGTAATGATATAGCATAATGACCGAAAAACCATTTGCGTGCCCAAGGTCGTTATAATAGGGTTAATCTTAAAAACAGTGACCATTATACCGTTAAATGTACCGCATAACATACCAGTAGCAAGGGCAATCAAAAGACAGACCCAAACGGGAACACCTGATAAAAAAGCGGTAATGGCAATTACACTGGACAGCGTGGCCACGGAATATTGAGACAAATCAAAAGCGCCCATTATCATACTCAGAGTCAGGCCAGCTGCCATGATTCCCGTTACTGAGCCAGCTAAGCCAATGTTTAAAAAATTTTTTACAGAAAAGAAAAATTTCGATTGAAAAGAAAGAAAAGCGCTGACCGTGATAATAGCGATAGTTAAGCTGAAATTCATATCAGAGGTTAAAGTTTTCCAATTTTCTTTAGAAAAAATTTTTTGAATATGTGCCCGCATAATTCCCCCCTTACCTGCCGATTGCTTTGGCTAAAATTTTGTCTTGAGTGAATTCGGATTTTTCCATATTAGCTTTGATTTGACCGTCATGAATGATTAAAATTCGGTCAGCCATCCCCATTACTTCCGGCAAATCCGACGAAACCATAATGATGCCAATTCCCTGCCGGCACAGATCATTCATCAATTTATAAATCTCAGCTTTTGCGCCGACATCAATTCCGCGCGTTGGTTCGTTTAAAATTAAAAGTTTGGGTTTTATCGACAACCATTTAGCTAAAACAACCTTTTGCTGATTGCCACCCGATAAATTATTAACGATTACTTTTGCTGAGGAAGCTTTGATGGATAACTTGTTGATCCAAGCGTCTACTTGAGATTTTTCCAAAGTTTCGTTAATCAAATGGTTCTTTTTGATCTGATTTAAGATGGTTATTGATATGTTGTGACATAGATTATGAATTAGCATCAAGCCTTCTTTCTTCCGGTCAGATGGAATATAGGCAATTCCTGCTTTTTTGGCCTTTTCCGGGGAAGTAATAGAAACCGGGGAATCGTTTAAAATCATTTCATCGAAGTGACAAGAATCCGCTCCAAAAATTGACCGGGCAATTTCATTGCTTCCACAGCCCATTAAACCAAATAATCCGACAATCTCACCTTGATGAACGTCAAAGTCAATTTGTTTTAAAAAAACAGTGGATAAATTTTTTACCTGAAAACAAATTTCTTTTTTTGTGCAAATTTCTCTGGTCGGATAAATATCTACGATTTTTCGACCGACCATTAAAGGAATCAACTCGTCGATATTGGTTTGCGAGGTAACTAAAGTTTTAATGGCCAGACCATCACGCATGACCATTACCCGATCTGATATTTGAAAAATTACTTCCATTCGGTGAGAGATGTATAAAATGCCAATACCTTGAGCAGACAATTCTTTAATAATGCCAAAAAGAATTTTGATTT
>CAUVDV010000211.1:0-3455 GCA_963550755.1 uncultured Lachnospiraceae bacterium | reverse complement strand
TCATCTAATTCCGTGTATTCTTCCGTTTCCAGCAGTTTATAAATCGAATGGCATTTATCTGTAAACGGAAAGCTTTCATTTAAAATATTAATCGTGATACACTTCTCCAGCTGGTCGTATTTTTCGCCTTTTTCCAAATCACCGGCATACATATCCGCCCAATAGTATAAACTTCGGCGCGGAAAAAAATCTGTCCAATAATTTTGAATTTCAATATTAATTTTCCTGCCGTCCGCCAGCCGCAGCTTTAAATCCAAAATTCCTGCTTTTTTCTCCAGTGCCTGCGGCAAAAGCAAAGGATCCTCAATCCTGATTTCCTTAAAATCCCGCTGCGCCATACCGGTAACCAGCGATAAAAACTCCGCTAAAATATCCTCATTTTCCTTCCGTCCGAATAATTTTTTAAAAGCATAATCATTGCGCACGGTAAAGCGCATGGTTTCAACTGGTTCAATGTTTTTCCGGTTTTCCGCAGTCTTCACTAATTTCCGCGGTTTGAGATTTTTACGTTCTACCATTTCTTTCTCCTTTCATTATATAAGATAATTTCCGTTTTTTCAATTCTTATCTTAGCAAAAAAGAGAAAATAAGTCGTCCGCTAGTTGTAGAATCTCATTAGAAATTGATTAAAAAATAAAAATTCTTTAGCGCAGGCTCAGTTTCAAAAATATTTAGATACCGTTAAAGCCTGTGTAAAGTTTGCCTTGGCGTGCAATCATTTAAAACCCTAAAAAATGGAAATAACTTTTTCACTTTACCAATAGAAATAACCGTGAAAAAACAGGGAATATAACTTGAATTTCCTGAAAAAACAGACTATAATGAAAAAGTAACCGGGGATCCGTCCCCAATCAGAATCCGGCAAGCGCGGCAAAGGTCTGATCAAGGCGGCCTTGGTCAGGAAAAGCCGAAGTGAACGGTAAAACGCCAACTAAGGAAGGCATGCCTCGCAAAGCCGGCAGAAAAAGAGAAGTGGAGGAGAGAATTATGCGAAGAAAGGGAAAATGGATTAGTTTATTATGCGCGCTGTGTCTGTTAATCAGTGCCTGCAGTATTTTGCCGGGAAAGCCCAAAGAGGACAATAAACCGGCGGAAAAAGAAACGGCCGAAAATACGGCCAAAGAAAATGCGGCTAAGGAAAATAAGGAGCAAGACCAGAAAAATGATCAAGCGGAACCGCTTAAAAATGAAAAGCCGAAGTTTGACGAAGCGAATGTCCGCAAAATTGCTTATGCCGATATTATCAATCCTGATGTTTATAGCGGCCTGAGCAGGAATCAGATAAAGCTGCTGGACAAAAACGGCTTTTTCGTTATAGAGCCGAATTGGGACAAATATCCTTATTTAAAAATGCACCAGCCCTATGAACATATGGAGTATACCTTCAATTCAATGATTATTACCACCGACGTGGTTTTGCATATGTGGCATGTCTTTTTCGCGGAAAGCATGAAAGCGCTGGAAACGATTGAGTATTTGCCCAATTTGGAGAAGCTGTCGCTAGAAATGGAGCAGCAGGCAATTGACGCTTATCGAAACGGGCCGGATGCGCTGGATGAAGCATATGCTAATGTGATCGCCTTTTTCCATGTGGCGAATAGCCTCTTGCGGACTGAGGAGCCCGGCTGGACAAGTAAATTAACGGCTGCGCCCAGCGGCGACGCGCTGGAAACGGCGGAAGCGGAGCTGGCGAATATTGAAGCGGAAACCGCTGATGAGTCGCCTTTGCTGGGACGAAAAATTGATTATTCACAGTTTAAGGTCAGGGGGCATTATACGACCAGTCCGGAGCTGACCCGATATTTCAAGGCTATGATGTGGTATGGCCTGATGGGCTTTGACCTCAAGGAGCAGCCGGAGGAAGCAGCCCTGATTACTGACTTTTTAACGAAAAATAAAGACTTGATGGCGCTGTGGCAGAAAAACTATGAACTGACGGCCATGTATTCCGGTGAAAGCGATGATATCAGCGTACCGCAAATGCAGGAAGCACTAAAGAGCTTTCAAGGGAAGGACTTAAACCGGGAGCTGATCAATCAGTCCGGCCGGAAGGCTTTGACCCAAGCGATTAAAAAATTGCCGGAGCCGAGAATTGTTGCTCAGCTGAGCGAGGAAAATCAGGACTTTAAAGTGGAGAAAAACTTTAAGTTTATGGGGCAGCGTTTCAGTGTCGATGCTTATATCATGCAAAAGCTGATGAAGCCGATAGTGCGCCCGCTGCCGACCGCTTTTGACGTCTTTGCCGCTATGGGTTCGGCGCCGGCGGAAAGCTATCTGCGGGAAAATTATGATACCAATCAGGCATGGCCGGAATATGACGATGAGCTGGAGAGCTTGAAAAAGGAATATGCCGCCGGTGAGCTGACGGATGGGGATAACTTTTATAATGGCTGGATTCGGGCGATTGACCGGACGCTGAACTATGTGCCGGAGGGCAAGGAAATTCCCTATTTTATGACGACGCCGGCCTATGAGTATAAAAAATTCAATGCCGCGCTGGGCAGTTTTGCCGAGCTTAAGCATGATAATATCTTATACTCCAAGCAGGCCATGGCGGAAATGGGCGGTCCGGAAGAAAACCGGACACTGCATTACCTGGAGCCGAACGAGGAACTGTATCAGGAGCTTTTGATCTTGTCGGCGCATGCCGAAAAGCTGATGAAGACGGCTAAAATCCGGGAGGATTTTATTCAGCCGCTCAGCTCGATAAAAGCAATGATGAAGATTTTTACCGAGATTGCCCGGAAAGAATTAAACGGGGAAAATATCACCGAGGTGGAGTTGTCTGAATTAAATTATTTCGGCGGCTTGGTTGAGAATTTAAATGTTCAGTATCTTTATCTTTTGGCGGCCGAGGGCTATGAGCTGGAGCAGCCCAAGACAACGGCACTGGTTGCCGATATTGCTACTATTCTGCCGCGGGGCGATCTGCCGGGCAGCGTGGTTGAAGTAGCGACGGGTTATCCCTATGAGATTTATGCGCTTTGCCATGTTAATGGCGTTGATTTTCTGGCCAAGGGCGTAGTTTATTCTGCTTTTGAGTTTTTAAGTGCAGAGCGGCTGACGGATGAAGAATGGCGGCAGGAACTGGGCATGACCGGCGTGGGTGAATACGGTGAGATAATTATGGACACCAGTAATTATGATCAGATCCGGGAATTATATCCGAATTATTTCAAAGAATACGCAGCTGAGGATGCCAATCAGGTAAAGGTTAATCATGAGGCCGAGGTTGATTGGCCGGCGTTGGTTAAATAGCCAAAAATCAAGACAGGGCTTTCCGACTGGCAAAATGCGGCGGGGCTGACGGCCGGATATCCGGCAAAAGCAGGCAAGCCCGGAACTGGAAAGAGGGAAGCAATATTTTGCGGCAAAGGTAAAAAATACCTTTGCCGTAAAATTCTTGTGCGCCCGGCGGCGCACGTTTCTAACGGGTGAAAGACCCGAATCCGCCC
>CAUVDV010000210.1:0-3455 GCA_963550755.1 uncultured Lachnospiraceae bacterium | reverse complement strand
ATTTGCTGCTTGTGGATGACCTATTTTTTTTAAATTCCTTCATGAAACAACCCTGACCCTAAGCCCCCGGATATTGACATCACCCCCAAAAATTAGTACAATAAGGTTTGCCGGCAACCCTTCAATATCGAATAGGCCAAAGGAAATCGACATCAGATTGAAATGTTTGGCAGAAGGAGATTTTATGGAAGCAATTAAAAAGAAATGGTTTTTTATCAGTTTAGCTTATGTGTTTATCATTTACTATATTTTTATTATTCATTTAAAAGGAACGCAGCAGTCGCTTTATTTAATTTTAATTTCCCTGTATGTTGGGATTACCGCCATTTTGTTTTTGGGCAATATCGTTGGTTTCCCGGGACTGGTGCTGCACGCCTTTTTTCATCGGGAGGACAAAGCCTTGCCCTTTTATCGGGCTGCCTATAAGCTGGGCTGCAAAAGTTCGCAGCTGCTGGCCGCTTACGGTCTGATTTTGCTGCGCCGGGGCGAGGCGAAAAGCGCACAGGAAATCTTTGAAACGGCGCTGGCCTCCAACCGCAATGTTTTTTACACCCGCACGCTCAAGGCCAATCTGGCTATTTGTGAGTGGAAGCTGGGACAGCCGCAAAAGGCTTATGATGATTATTTGGCGCTTTATTATTTTCCCGATAAAGAAAAGCTGCCCGACTATGATTTAAATGAATTGGAAACGGGCTTAGACAAGAATACGACTTTCACTGAGCAGGATTTTGTCACCATGGGCTTTTTGGCGCTGCTCTGCGGTAAGTGGGAGGCCGCCCGTTATTTTTCCGAGGTTGCCCTCTTAAAGGAGCCCCAATATGCCGCCGCCTATGATAATCTGGGACAAATTTATTTCCGCCAAGGCGACACCGAAAAGGCCAAGCAAAACTTTACCAAAGCCTTGGAGCTAAAACCGGGCTTAATGGACTCGCTTTATTATCTGGCAGTTATTGCCCTTACCGAAAAGGATATCCCGCTGGCCAAAGAATATTTAGCCAAAGCCGAAAGCCAAAGCTTTAACGCCCTGAACACCGTTTCCGCCGAGGATTTAAAGGCGCTGGCAAATAAAATTTCCGCCTATTCGCCAAGTAACAAAACCACTGCCGCTATGCCCGAAGCAGAAAGGGACGCGCAAGATTCAGTGGTAAACTGAACTTGACGTACTGTTTTCTAACCTAAAAAAATGAAACCGGCTAGCTTAAGTGCTAAATCAGCTGCCGGTTTCAAGAAAAATTATCCCCGCTGACGTTTGGCTTCAAACAGCAAAACCGCGGCCGAAACGGCCGCATTCAGCGATTCCACCCCGCCGCTCATCGGAATAGCAATGCGCTTAGCCGCCTCTAAAACAGAGGGACTCAAGCCCTTGCCCTCATTACCGATGAAAAACAACGCACCGCCGCTGTAATCGACCTCGGTATATGGCATGGCATCCTGCGGCGCAGCGGCAAAACTGGGAATTCCATGCTTTTTCATAACTGCTATTAGTTCTGTCAAATTCGTTTCCGTGATGACCGGTAGGCGATTTAACGATGAAGCCGCCGCTTTAATGGTCTTGGGATGATAAAGGTCAACCGTCCCGGCCGAGCAAAAAAGCGCCCGTACTCCGGCCGCTTCGGCGCTGCGGATCATTGTTCCCAAATTACCGGGGTCTTGAATCGCTTCGACTGCCAGATAAAGACCGCCCGCTGCCGGTCGCCATTCTGGCTGCCAAAGCGCCGCCTTGACAGGCAGCCACAAAATCAAGCCCTGACTGGCCGGGTCAGCCGACAGTTTGGCAAATAAGGAATCCGCCAGTAAAATAACCTTGTTTTCCGGCAGCTGCCACCGGTGGACTTCCTCTTTTCGGCTCAGCGGCAGCAAATAGGCCTTGACCTGCTCCGCCGGAATATCCAGTCCGTTTAACCCTTCCGCCAAATAAGAGCCTTCTCTTTGCCGGTATTTTCTTCCTGATAATAATTTAACAAAAAGTTTATATTGCGGATTGTCCGCTGATATGATTTCTTTCATAACTTCCCCATTCTACCCGCTTTCCTTCTGCGAAACTATTCCTTTCGCCCACGCTAACCGGATAAATTGCCTGTCCGGTACCATTTTCCGCCCGCACTCAATTTCCCTGTCGGTTAACCGCCAAGCTTTCCGCTGATATGCTCTGCCGCTTAACCAGCCGCGCGCCAAAGGCGAATTTCTCGCAAAAAAACTCTAATGCCCGATTTCTTTAAAGGCATCATAAGAGCCAATCATAATCAGGACCTCGCCCCGCTCCAGCGGTGCATCCGGGTCAAGGACGATGGACGTTTCGCCGTTGGCTTTTTTACCGATGACATTTAACTTGTACTTTCCCCGCAAGTTCAGCTTGCGTAAAGTATTGCCAATCCATTCATCCAGCACGTCAACCTCGGCAATGCTAAAGTCCGGGCTTAATTCAATAAAATCCATAAAAGTCTTGTTTGTTAAATTATTGGCCACCTTTTCGCCGATTTCTTTTTCTGGAAAAATCACCTTATCGGCCCCGACTTTAAGCAGTACCTTCTCATGCACAGCGTCTTTGGCATTGGCCAAAATATAGGGCACGCCCTTTTCCTTGGCGACAATAGTCGCTAAAATGCCGGCCTGCAAATTATTGGACATGGCTATGATCGCCACATCAAAATTGCCCAATCCCAATTCTTCCAGTGCCTCCATATCGGTCACATCCGCCACCACGGCGTGCGCCACCACCTCGGAGGCATCCTGCACCAAATCGGGATTGCTGTCGACCGCCATCACGTCATAGCCGTCCGCCGCCAGCGAATAAGCCACACTCCGGCCGAAGCGCCCCAAGCCGAAGACCACAAATTCCTTTTTTTCACCGGTAAATTTACTTTTCTTACTCATTTCTATCCTTTCCCGCGGTACGCTCCGCCAAATTATCCGACAAGCTGTCAAATACCGCTTCTCTCCTGCCGCCGGTAAATACCCGGCCATCCATCAGTCAGCCCTTCTTTCGCTCCTCAGCCCGGCGCCATTGGTTCCCTTATCCGCCCTTATCCCTCACGCTGGCCAGCCGCCAAACAGTAAAAACCTAAAACCAGCGAAAAAGCGGCATAACCTCGCCCTGCCACTATCACCAGCCGCGCCGGCCGCCGGTAAATGGCCACCCATCGGCCAGCCCTTCCTTCCCGCCGCAGCAATACCAAGCCACTACCCAACCATCAGCTTACCTTCCGGTTTTTTTACCTTGCTGCTCTTACCGGCCTTATCCGCCAGCGCAAAGGCAATCGTGACCGGTCCTAAGCGGCCGATAAACATGGTCACGCAAATAATCAACTTACCGGCCAGCGACAGCTCAGGGCTAAGCCCCAAACTCAGCCCGACCGTGGCAAAAGCCGATACTGCTTCAAATGCAATCCGCATAAACTCCGCCCGTTCCGTTACCGTCAGCACCAGTGTTACGCCGGTTACTACCCCCAAAGCAA
>CAUVDV010000209.1:0-3517 GCA_963550755.1 uncultured Lachnospiraceae bacterium | reverse complement strand
TCAAACTTCTTATCGTCCCATTTTTTGCCGGTAATTTCTTCTAATTGTTTAATTGCGTTTAGGAATTGCCCCTTGACATAGGCGACTTGCGCGTCCGAAACTTCATAGTCCGGATTAAACGGAATGTCGATCAAAATCATCGGAATATTTAACTCTTTGGCAATACTCTCGTACCATTTGATCATACAATTACAGATATTATTGCAGCACAACAAAAAGTCAGGCTGCGGCATATTTTGCTCCGGCGCATCCTTAACTTTGGTATATGCTAAACTGATTCGGGCGTAAGCGCAAATATCATTGGAATAGCCATCACTTTCCGCAATATCGCACATTTTTTCGCCCGCGCCGCGGGCAGCGATCGCTGCCGCTTGATTTTCTGGATAACAGACTTTAACGCCCAGCGTCTGAAAAATCTCCTGCGGGAAATTGCTGGCGCACCAGCCGATCTTTTCCCCGCGAGCCTTTGCTTCCGCCACTTCACGGTAATGATCCGCTACAACCTTTCCCAGTTTATACTTGGAAGAGTTGACGTCAATCGGCTTCTTTTCCGGTTTTACTTCTTTTTTCTCTTCTTCTGCCATAATTTTGCCTCCTTAATTAATCGCGCTTTTTCCCCACAGTGCTTTGAGCCTTGCGCGGCCATTACAAAAAAGCCGCCCTCCGCCGCCGACAAAAACTGTACCGCAAACGCCAACCCCAGCGAGTGCAGGAAAAATAGCTATTACCTTACTGTGCTTCTTCCAATGAGTAAAGCGCCGCCCCCAGCGCTCCCATATACTGAGCATCCGGGGAAAACAAAATTTCCATTTCCAGCTTTTTACTCATAGCGTCACGAACCCCTTGATTGCGGGCCACCCCGCCGCTCATGCAAACCATTTCTTTGATGCCGACCCGTTTGGCCAAAGAAGCCACCCGGTTAGCGACAGAAATACAAATCCCGGCGATAACGTCCGCCTTTTCCTGACCTGCCGCCAGCTGCGAAATAACCTCCGATTCCGCGAACACCGTACAGGTATTGGAAATATTGATCGGCTGCTTGGATTTAAAATATTCTTCCTGCAAATCGCCGATCTGCAAATGCAGGATATTGGCCATCACATCCAAAAAACGGCCCGTACCGGCAGCGCATTTGTCATTCATTACAAAATTAACCATCCGGCCTTTGTCATTTAAAAGCAGCACCTTGGCGTCCTGACCGCCGATGTCAATAATCGTCCTAGTCTGCGGAAAGGTATGGAACACTCCCTTCGCATGACAGCTTAATTCGCTGATTTCCGCATTTGCCGCCTCAAACAGTTTCCGGCCATAGCCGGTTGAAGTAACCCGAGCAATTTGCTCAGCCGGAACCTGCTCCAGTATCTTTTCATATACCTGACGTGAACCATCCGTACCGATACCGGCAATGACAATTTCCTTGGCGACAATCTCGCCCTTTTCATTGATGACTACCGCCTTGGAGGTGGTAGACCCAATATCAATTCCCAAATAATACATTTTTTCTCCTAAACCAAAACGCCTGTCAAACCTTATAACCCAATTTTCCATGATTTTTTCGCCTGATTATTCTTTTGTTACAGGCAAACCCTACGGTATTATTTTAACATACACCGCTTTAAATATACATTAAAGAATATTTACAAAAGAATAAAAGCCTCTTGCCGATAATTTCCGCTTGGGGATTCCATGCGGATTTTCATGCTTTTAGCTTATTACACAAGGATTCCGCCTCCCGCCATCCTTGCAAAAGCATTCGTAATCCGCTCGTTTTTTTTGCAAAAAACAGCTGCTTACTCATGTTTTTAATGTGTTAGATCAAAAATTCATTTTCATCGAACTGCATATCGTATGGTTCGCTTAACAGTTCAATGTCCGGGTTGTTTTTAAGCGTTTCATAGTACGGCAGAGAAACTTCAATTTCATTCATATGCAGCGTGTTTAATATCCGAACGATTTTAGCCTGGGTGTAATCAATTCCGAGGCAGGTGCGAATGCAAATCTTAATCGCTTCCAGATCCGTTTCCACATACATCGGAATGCTGCCGCCGGTTAAAATATTAACCGTTGCTACATTCGTCCAGGTCGAACTGAAATCAATATCGTTTAAGCACCGTCTGGTAGTAATATCCGCCCCCTTAATCCCGGCGCCGTTATGGTGCGACTCCTTGCTGATTCCGCGGATAAACAGTTTTTGAATATTAACCACGTCCTCAAACCCCTTGGAATTGCTGCGCCCGGTAATATTGGGATCATGACCGTTGCCGCTGATATTTTTGCCGATTTCATCAATGATCAGCAAATCAAAATTGGGATTTTTAAACTTGGCGATCTTTTGCTTGGCAATCTCCAAGAGCGCCGCATCCCTTTCCAAAAACTTCTCGGTTGGAATAATTTCCAGCTCGCTGATTTCATCATAAGCGTTTTGCACGATACCCACGCCAAAGGCCAGCTTAGCGTTTTGCAAAAAGACCTTGCACACCTCCGGGATCCGCTCGGCAAAGCTCTGGAAGCCCATCCGGTGGAACATAGACGCGCCTTTATGATTGGCGATGCCAATCGCCATCATCTTAGCCAGACCGCTTTCATGCTTGCCTCTAAAATCAGTATGCGGCTTGATCTTATTTAAAATGACAATGCCGTCCGACTCATAGGCGTATTTATCGCAGTACACCGGAGTTTTATCGGGCAATTCACCAATTTGCACCACGTCTAAGGTCGCCCGAATCGGCACGCCCATCGTTTTTTCGGTAATGCCGTAGCCTTCTAAGATTTCCAGCTGTCCTTCGACACTGGCGCCGCCATGGCTCCCCATGGACGGAATAACAAAAGGATTAGCGCCGTATTCCTTTAATTTTTCAATAATTGTCCTGACCATTAAATCAAGATGCGGGATCCCCCGGCTGCCCACTGTAATACAAATACTCTTTCCCTGATACTCGGCTTTGTTTTGAATGGTTTTGTCCATTTCCTGCTCAATAAAAGTTTTTAAATCTTCAATCTTAGCGCTGTCATACTTTTGCCGAATTTTCACCATTTTCGGGAGCCTAACCTCATCCAGCCCCGGAATTTTAAAATCAATCTTGTTAAAATTAATAAATTGCATAGCGTCCTCCTTTCCGCCTTACTTTCCCGTCAGTCCGCTTGCTTCCCTGCGTAATTATAGTGAACGTTAAGTTATCCGCTCAACGTCCACTATACCCGCAAAAGTTCCTGATTTGCTCTTTTTCGCCGGGAAAAACACATCCGCTGCGAAAAGAACGTTCCCGCCTATTTGGCAGGCTTTTGGTTGATTTTCTTGTACCCGATCACAATCGTCGGCAGAATAACTACGGCGATACAAGCATAGGCTAAATAAGTAAAGCCCTTACCAACGATAACATTCAAGCCCAGACGCGATACCAACAGGCAAAGCACCAGCATGATGATCAAGGTGATCAAGTCGCGGGTCACACCCGGCTTAACCGGAATGTACTTGCCATAGCGGTTGCAGACAGCAAATGCAAAGCTGACCAAAGTG
>CAUVDV010000208.1:0-3532 GCA_963550755.1 uncultured Lachnospiraceae bacterium | reverse complement strand
CAATATCAAAACCAATCATCAAGAAACCTACCGGGATTTTTTCATTATATATGCCGAATGGAAACGCATGTCCATTTGCTGTAATGGCGGTGTATGCTTCAATGATACTGACATCATTCGCGGCAACAAATTCTTTTTGTGACTTCGATACTTTCAATTTGAGAATATCCCAAACATTCTTTCCATTTATTTTCTCTAGGTGAAGCATGTAACTACTACCTCCTCAGCTTCCAATTTGAGCGCGCAAGCACAAAGGAATGCGACCGCACAGCGGGCATATTCATTTTGCGGCGCTTCACCGCCAGAAGAACAGCACGAAGTGCGGCAAATGCGCAGCATTTGGTCTGACGGTGAATAACTGGCCGATAACTTCCAATTTGAAGCGCGAAAGCATAAATAAATGCGGCCGCAAAACGGACATATTCACTTTGCGGCGCTTCACCGGCAGACGAAAAGCACGAAGTGCGGCAAATGCGGAGCATTTGGTCTGACGGTGAATAACTGGCCGATAAACCGGAAGTTATTAAATATTCTCTTTAAACCAGTTATCTAAAAAAGCCATTTGTTCCTCTGTATGAAACCAATGTTCCCCATCTCTCATTGTTGTTAGATTTGCATTTATTTTATTCGCAAAATTTGTCATCGTATCTACTGATGTTATATTGTCGTTATCAGCAAAAAGAATATTTGTTGGTATATCCCAATGTATCGTATTCTTCCTAACATAGCTCAAGTATTGCCAAGATAAAGATTCACCGAAAGAAGTTTCAATTTCTTTCTTTAAGATGAGTTCATCTTCAGTTATATTTTCACATTTCATCATATTCAAAATTATTCTTTCCATATCAACAACCGGTGAAATCAGCATTGCTTTTTCGATAGGCATATCTGATAAAGATATTAGTGAAAAATATGCTCCTATGCTATTCGCAATTAAATAGATTTTATTATATTTAGAAATAATGGCGTTGAAATAATTGATAAACTCAATTTTAGCATCCCATGGGTTTAATGATTTATAATCAAATCCAATTATTTCAAAGTTATCATCAAAAAATTGTTTATAGTGATTAGCTTCTTCTGCATTACCACCCTTACCATGAACATATATAACAACATTTTTCATTCAAAAGCCCTCTACAACTTCTAAGTTATCTATTCCTTTACAATTCTCCACTTTAAAAAATTTGCTACGATATATGTATCTGCCGGTTCATGAATAGAATTATCTATTTTCTCAACATGAAACAAATCCGTATCCGACCATATTATTACTCTTTGAAGGTTTCCGGGTAGTAAATTGTCGTGGAAAGCCAAATTTGCATTCAAAATATCACATGAATAATTATCTTGCCAGCCAACCAGATGCATCTGACGCAAGCCTAAAAACTGAAGTTCTATCGTTTTCGGTCTCCATTGGCGTTGAAATTTCACAGATAATATCCTTTCTTCTGCACCACCAAAAAGCATTGCCATATCATCATCGACGAAAACTCCACTCTTAAAGTTAAGTGACACAATACAAGCGTCATGAAAGTTACCGTAAACAGACATTAACAAATCAATATCTTCTTGCGTTTTTATATCGTGCCAAGTATTCATAACTTCGCCTCCGCAACTTTTGCTTTATCTATCACTAATTTCTTTAGCTAATCTACTCTTTGACAATTTTCCATTTTTAATATGTTTCAATAAAACCAAAGGATTATAACTCAACTTTCTCATAGTCTTTTTTTGCTCTGTCCCGCTCAGAGAGCGGGTGCATGCTTTTCCTCTGCAGCTTCCACTTTATTCCCTCAACTATCAATCCCTGTCATTTATCAAAACTCCTGTGCTGCTTTCACTGCCCGCTGCCAGCCGGCGTACAGTACATCCCGCTCCTGCTGACTAATCTGCGGCGCAAAGGTCCGATCAATACTGATCTTACTGAGAATCTCCCGCTTATCCTTCCAGATGCCAACCGCCAGCCCCGCTAAAAAAGCCGCTCCCAGCGCCGTACTTTCCTGATTAACAGTTCGCTCTACCTTGGCATTTAAAATATCGCTTTGGAACTGCATCAAAAAATTATTCTGCACCGCTCCGCCGTCCACCCGCAGCGTATCCAGCTCCAAGCGGCTTTCGTCCTTCATCAAATCCATGATATCCCGGCTTTGGTAGCAGATGGCCTCCAAGGTCGCCCGAATAAAATGCTCCTTAGTCGTTCCCCGGGTCAGGCCAAAAATTGCTCCCCTGACACTGCTGTTCCAATACGGCGCGCCTAAACCGACAAAGGCCGGCACCAAATACATGCCCCCGCTGCTCGATACCCTATCGGCATATTCCTCTGTCTGCGCCGCCGACTTGATCATCCGCAGACCGTCGCGCAGCCACTGAACCGCACTGCCTGCTACAAAAACGCTGCCCTCCAAAGCATATTCCACCCGGCCGTCCAATCCCCAGGCAATCGTGGTTAAAAGCCCGTTATCCGAACTGACCGGCTTTTCTCCGGTCTGCATCAGTAAAAAGCAGCCCGTGCCGTAAGTGTTTTTGACCATGCCAACCTCAAAGCAGCCCTGCCCGAACAGTGCCGCCTGCTGATCGCCGGCGATTCCGGCAATCGGTACTTTTTGCCCAAAAAAATGATATTCCGCCGTTTCTCCGTAAAGACAGGACGACGGTTTCACCTCCGGCAGCATCGACCGGGGAATAGTAAACAAATCCAGCAGCTCCTGATCCCACTGCAAAGTATGAATATTAAAAAGCTGCGTCCGTGAAGCGTTGCTGTAATCAGTAACATGCACCTTACCGCCGCTTAATTTCCATGTTAAAAAGCTGTCAATCGTCCCGGCCAAAAGCTCCCCGGCTTCCGCCTTTTCCCTTGCCCCCGCCACATTTTCCAAAATCCACTGCCACTTGCCCGCTGAAAAATAAGGATCAATTAACAATCCGGTTTTGTCCTTGATTTTTTGCTGCCAGCCCTGCTCCCGCAGCCGGCGGCAAATTTCTTCGGTTTGACGGGACTGCCAGACGACGGCATGATAAACCGGCATACCGGTTACCCGATCCCAAATGACCGCCGTTTCCCGCTGATTGGTAATTCCAATCGCCGCCACGTCCTCGGGCCGGACACCGGATTGAGTGATAACCTCGGCCATTACCGCCAATACGCTCAGCCAAATCTCATTTGCATCATGCTCAACCCAGCCCGGCTGGGGAAAATACTGGCGGAACTCTTTCTGCGCCATGCCTATTACCTGCGCTTCTTCATCAAATAAGATTGCCCGGCTACTGGTTGTTCCCTGATCAATTGATAAAATATACCTCATGCCCATTCCCTCCGTTTATTGCCAAAGCTCTGTTCCCAAGTTTTTACCAATCGCGCGTTCAAAACGCTCTATTTCTTCCTCTGCGTCTTTGTTCGCCGACCGACATAAAATATCGCTATGCAGACGCGCCCTTTTTCAGATTAAATCGCACCCAAACCTTTCGCTTTCTTCCTCCGCATCTTGTTCGCCGACTAACATAAAATATCGTTATGCCGCCGCACCTTTTT
>CAUVDV010000207.1:0-3559 GCA_963550755.1 uncultured Lachnospiraceae bacterium | reverse complement strand
CTATGACAGAGAAAAGACCCTTGGCTGAAAGGTCTTGCATAGAGGATTTGCCGGAAAACCACCTCGGAGCGGCCGCTAAACGGTCCGGCCTCACACCGTTATCCGTGAACAAAGAGGCGCCAAAAGAAGCCATGTTTTGCTTCCTGCGCGCAATTAGGGTGGAACCGCGGAAATATTCGTCCCTTGCAGCAATGCAAGGGATTTTCTATGTAAAAATGAAATGAATTGGCAAAGAAAGGAAATGTTATGAAAATCACTTTAAAAGACGGAAGTATCAGAGAATATGATCAGCCCATGGCGATCATTGACGTGATTAAAGACATCAGTGAAAACTTAGCGGCAGCGGCTACCTTGGCCTTAGTCGACGGCGAAGCCAAAGATCTGCGCCGGAAGTTAGACAAAGACTGCGAGTTAACGGTCTTAACCGCTAAAGATGAAAAAGGACTGGCAGCGCTGCGCCATTCGACCGCCCATGTTTTGGCGCAGGCGATTAAGCGGCTTTACCCGGACACCAAGCTAGCAATTGGCCCGTCCACCGAAAACGGCTTTTACTATGATTTTGACCGGGAACCGGCGTTTAAAGACGAGGATTTGCCGGAAATCGAAAAAGAAATGAAAAAAATCATTAAAGAAAAGCTGGACATTACTTATTTTGAACTGCCCCGAGCCGAGGCTTTGAAGCTGATGCAGGAAAAAAACGAACCGTATAAGGTTGAACTGATTAACGACCTGCCGGCGGACGCGGTGATTTCTTTTTACCAGCAGGGCGAGTTTGTCGACCTGTGTGCCGGGCCGCATATTATGAATACCAAGGGAATTAAAGCCTTTAAGCTGATTTCAACTGCCGGCGCTTACTGGCGGGGAAGCGAAAAGAACAAAATGCTTTCCCGGATTTACGCGACCGCCTTTGATGATAAGACCCTATTACAAGAATATTTAACCCAGTTAGCCGAAGCCAAAAAACGGGATCATAATAAATTGGGCCGGGAACTTGGCTATTTTATGACCTCGGAAGTAGTTGGCCAGGGGCTGCCGCTGCTGATGCCCAAGGGCGCGAAGCTGTTCCAGATTTTGCAGCGCTATACCGAAGACCTGGAGCTGAAAAACGGCTATGAGTTCACTAAAACTCCGTACATGGCCAAAAATGATTTATATAAGATTTCCGGACACTGGTCGCACTATAAGGACGGCATGTTTGTTCTGGGCGAAGAGGGTAAGGATGACGAAGTTTTGGCACTGCGGCCGATGACCTGTCCGTTCCAATACCTGATTTACAAAGCAACCCAGCACAGCTACCGCGATTTGCCGGTGCGCCTGTCGGAAACCTCAACTCTGTTCCGCAATGAATCCTCCGGCGAAATGCACGGTCTGATTCGGGTACGGCAGTTTACCTTAGCCGACGCTCATATCATTTGTACGCCGGAGCAGTTAGAGGAAGAGTTCCGATCAACCCTGCGCCTGCTGCAAACGATTATGACCGACCTGGGCATTGCCGATAAAATCTGGTACCGGTTCAGCAAATGGGATCCGAAGAACCGGGAAAAATACATTGACGAGCCGGAGGCATGGGAAAATACGCAAAATCTGATGCGGAATATTTTAAATCATATCGGCTTAAACTATACCGAAGCGGATGACGAAGCCGCTTTTTACGGCCCGAAGCTGGATCTGCAATTTAAAAACGTACATGGCAAGCAGGACACTTTGCTGACCATTCAAATTGATTTTGCCCTGGCAAAACGCTTTGATATGACCTATATTGATGCCGATAACAGCAAAAAATATCCTTATATTGTGCACCGCTCATCCATCGGCTGCTATGAAAGAACCATGGCCATGCTGATCGAAGAATACGCCGGAGCAATGCCGCTGTGGCTGGCACCGGTGCAGGCGATGATCCTGCCGATTTCGGATAAATACGCCGATTACGCCGGCACTGTCAAGGAGCAAATGGAAGCAGCCGGGCTGCGCGTCAGCATTGACAGCCGGAGCGAAAGCATCGGCTATAAAATCCGTTCGGCTCGCAGCGAGCGGGTACCGTATATGCTGATTGTCGGCGAGGAGGAAGCAAAAGCTGGAACGGTTTCCGTCCGCAGCCGGGAAAAGGGCGAAGAAGGCAGTGTTTCCGCTCAGGATTTCATTGCCCGCTTAACTGCCGAAGATAAGAGCAAGTATATTTATCATCAGCATATGACCGCCGAAGAAAAATAAAGCGACCCGTTCTTACCTGCCAAGGGGCTTGCCTTTTCCGTTTCGCCGCGGTGCGCCGGCAAAAGGCAAAGCCCTGTATAATAAAGCCACACAGGAGCATGACTATTTTATGAAAGACAAAGTTTTACAACAAGACTTAACACAAGCGGAAAACCGTCCGGGATCGGTGTTTGCGATTCATTTACTGATGGAAGAAAATATACAGATGCCTGATAAAACGGAGTTTGAGAATGTTTTGAAAAAACACTTGGGAGAGATTGAGTGTTTTAGCTATGACCCAAACTCCGCCTGTTTTACGGCCAATGAATATCGCGTTCATTTTGAAAAAGAGGGCATTACCGCCCATCCGCAGCTAATGATTACTTCCTGCAGCGAAATTCAAAAACCGATTATGGATGAGATCGCCGCAACGCAGCTATGGGATTGTCCCAATGCCGATGAAATTTTAGAATCCTGTAAGTTTCAGGTCCTGGCTGTGGATCTGCTGGCTTCCGGTCTGAATTATAAAGATAGAGCCCGGATGCTCACGGCTTATATTGAAGCCTTGGCGGAACTTTATCCGGCCTGCAAAGCCATAGTTTTTGAAAGTTCTAAAAAGATGTTCCCGCGGGAGGCTATTTTAAGCTGTACTTTGCCTGAAAATGAGCGTTTTATCCATTATGCGGTAAATATCCGCTTCTTTCGGATCCAAGGAACAGAGGATATGCTGGTTGATTCCGTGGGAATGAGCACATTGTTTTTGCCGGATGTGCAATATCATTTTCACGGAATGGAACCAAACGCGGTGGTGAATCATGCTTATGATGTGCTTTATTATATCTATGAGCACGATAATCCGATAGAAGACGGAAATACGATGACAGGGCTTAAGAATGGCAAGCCCGACAGCGAAGTACGGTGGAAATTACAGTATGAACAGGCTCTGATTCAGCCGGTCAGAGAAGTGATTGATGTAAATATGCTGGAGCTTGCATCCGGCAATAGAGAATAGATGAGGAGGGGAAAGCAATGATTTGCTTTCCGAAAGGTGATATCAAATGAAAAAATATGGTGTAAATGATTTACGGAGAATGTTTTTAGAGTTTTTTGAAAGCAAGGGCCATTTGCGGGCGGGCAGTTTTTCGCTGGTGCCGCGCAATGATAAATCGCTGCTTCTGATTAACAGCGGGATGGCGCCGCTGAAGGCTTATTTTACCGGTCAGGAAATTCCACCCCGGAAAAGAATGACAACCTGTCAAAAGTGCATCCGCACGGGCGATATTGATAATGTCGGCAAAACCAGTCGGCACGGCACTTTCTTTGAAATGCTGGGCAACTTTTCTTTCGGCGATTATTTCAAAAAAGAAGC
>CAUVDV010000206.1:0-3569 GCA_963550755.1 uncultured Lachnospiraceae bacterium | reverse complement strand
ATAGCTTATAATCAGAAAGCTTAGAACTTTTAAGCGGCGGTTAAGGGAAACCGGGAAAATAAGCAGGAAGCAAAGATTAGTAATGGAGGACATTATGTCGAAAAAGGTGGAAACAATAGGCGTTCTGACCAGCGGCGGCGACGCGCCCGGCATGAACGCGGCGATTCGGTCGGTAGTCAGAACAGCGTTGAGTAACGGTAAAAGAGTATTTGGCGTTAGAAAGGGCTATAATGGCCTGATTTCCGGTGATATTTTTGAAATGGACGCGCGCAGTGTATCGAATATTATTCACAGTGGTGGCACCGTGCTGTATACTGCCCGCTGCAAGGAATTTTACACCGATGCCGGCCCGCGCAAGGCGGCGGATATGTGCCGGGTGTTCGGGATTGACGGTCTGGTGGTCATCGGCGGCGACGGCTCGTTTAAAGGCGCGGAAAGACTGTCGGAGCTGGGCATTAACACGATTGGCATCCCGGGCACGATTGACCTGGATATTGCCTGCACCGACTATACGATTGGCTTTGATACGGCGGTCAATACCGCAATGGACGCAATTGACAAGATCCGCGATACGTCGACCTCGCATGAGCGCTGCTCGATTGTTGAGGTGATGGGCCGGCATGCCGGATATATCGCGCTGTGGTGCGGGATTATTAACGGGGCGGAGCAGATTTTGCTGCCGGAAATGGAAAATGTAACCGAGGAAGAAATGATCCGTGGCATTTTAAATAACCGGGAAAAAGGCAAGAAACACAATTTAATCATTGTGGCTGAGGGCGTTGGCGGCTCGGCCGAACTGGCTAAGAGAATTGAAGCGATCACCGGGATTGAAACCAGGGCATCGATTTTGGGACATCTGCAAAGAGGCGGTGTGCCGACGGCGACCGACCGCTTCCACGCGGCAATGATGGGCGCTTATGCCGTTGACCTTTTGCTGGCCGGCAAATCCAATCGGGTGGTGGCTTATCGGGACGGAAAATACTGCGACTTTGATATTACCGAAGCACTGAAAATGAAGAAAAGCTTAAATGATTTTCAAATTCGGGTCAGCGGTATGCTGGAAAGCAAGTAATTCGCCGGCTGTAAAGATAATTTAGGAGAGATTTATGAAATGTCCGAATTGCAACACGGTGCTTGACAACGAAGCTTTGGTCTGCTTTGCCTGCGGTCAGGAAATCCCGGAGGAAGTCAGGCGGCAAAGCCTGGATGATCAGGATCGGGAATTTGACGAGGCGATTCAAAGCCTGATACCGGACGAAGAGGCCGAGGCAGAAAAAGAATTTCAGCAGAAGTTAGAGCGTAAAAAAAAGGAAGTGAAAAAAAGAGAACAGCAGCACCGGCAGTATCGGTATGTGTCGTGGGCGGCGCTGGGAGTTTTGCTCCTCTTTTTTCTGAGCCTGTTTTTAAAATGGTACTCGATCAGCGGCACAGCGGCCTTTCGCGGCTATTTTTATACGGCTAAGACTGGCCGGTATTTAACGGACAGTGTGCGCCTTTACTCGCAGGAGGCTCTGACTGACCGGACGGATCAAGTGGCGGCTTTTACGCCCAATCAGCTTTTGACTTATGTTCGGGAATATGAGGCTAATACTGAGATCCAGGGGCTGCTCAGCCATTTGCAGATTTATTATGTCAAGGGCTTGCTGCTGCTGTATCTTTTGATAGCGGCTTGTGCGGCAGTGCTGTTTTTTGATAAAAACGGCCATTGGTCGGAATTGATTCGGACTTCTTCCATTTTGGCTGTCATTTTCATACTGCTCAATACCGTAGCGATGAAGCTTCCTTATATCAATTTGCTGGTCTTAAATGCCAAACGGGTATTAAGCGCCGGCGGGGTTTCCAGCCGGATTGTGGCCAAGGGGCTGCTTTTGCTGGACGGCACGCGTTCGCTTTTGCCGGAGGGAGCGGGGCAGGAGCTGACTTTGACCTACCAGGCGGGACTGGAAGCGGGCTGGTTTATGGCGGCGGTGCTGGCGGCGCTTTGGTTTGTGCTGGCTACGGTCTTAAATGAAATGAGCCGGGCGATGAATGACGTACCGGATCGCGAGCGCTAAAAGGCTAAATTAAGTTCTTTTCCGTGTGCGCTAATCGGCTGGCGCGGCAGGCTATTTATGAGAACTGCAAAATGGGGCGCAATCAGGAAAGCAGTGTCTTGCGGCGGAAAAATGGAATGGATGGGCGATAGTTAAAGTCCATATAGGCCGTAGACTTGCGGACTTCCGGCGACGGCAAAAGCGGAATCGGCGGAGCAGCTGCGGGCGGAAGTCCGGGCAAGTGGTGCACCGGTGTGATTTTCAGTTGGCAGCAAAGCAAAATAGAGATAACAACCAAGCGTGAAAAAATGAAAGGAGCAGGCAATGTATATCAAAACAGTGATTAAACCGGCGGCGGAATTGGAACTGATCCGCTTCAGCGATACCGTTGGCAGTGCGCTTAAAATTATTGATGAAAAGGATTTGCTGTCACTGCCGGTGGTTTCCGGCAAAAAGTTTATCGGTATGCTGTCCAAGCGCTATGTATACCAAACCTTTTTTGAGATGGACGAGCCGAAGGAAGTCTTTTTGCAGCGGCCGGTCAGCGACTTTATGCGGACCAAGATCCCGACTCTGGGCGATACCGATATTGTTGAGGACGCAATTGGCTTTTTTATTCGTTCGCCCTATCCTTTTATTCCGGTAGTTGATGAAAATGAGGACTTTGTGGGAATTATTACCCGTAAAGCGGTAATGGAGCGGTACGAGCAGATTTTTAAAAGCGAGTACCCCCGCTTTTTCATTTATTCCTATGATTACAAGGGGAAAATGGGTAAAATTGTCGATATCATTAACCGTTACGGCGGCGATATCAAGAACTTGGCTTTGATGGATACCGGCGTTTTGGGCTTAAAGGAGATTTTTTTAAGCGTGGAAAGCGACCAGCTCGATAAAATTATCGAAAGCTTGAAGTCGCATAATTTTGATGTCAAAATGTAGGCAGATAAGTTGATTTTCCCGCGTTCAAATGCCGTACGCCGCTGCCCGGAAGTGCAGTCTGCCAAGCCAAAAGGCGAAGCCTTTTGGCGAGAAAACTAAGCGAAAAGACGCGGCTTTTTGGCGAACTGCGTATGTCGAAACACTTTGTGTTTCCGCCCGGGCGGACAGCTAAGCCAAAAGGTGAAGTTTTTTGGCGAAAAAACTAAGCGAAAAGCCGCAGGCTTGCAGCGATTCACCGGTTGGAAGCGTCGGTTTTAACGAACACGGGAAGCTGGGATATCAGTGAAATACCGCTGGTATCACGCAATAAGAATAAGGGATAGTATTAAAAAATGAAAGAACTATTGAGTAAATTAAAGCCGACGCAGATTTTAATGCTCGGCTTTGCCTTGCTGATCGGGCTGGGAACACTGCTTTTGGCTTTGCCGGCGGCCAGCCGGAGCGGGCAAAGCGCGGGGCTGATTAATGCCCTGTTTACGGCAACCAGCGCGGTTTGTGTGACAGGTTTAGCGGTGGTTAATACGGCAAAGCAATGGTCAGTATTTGGCAAAATCGTAATCATCAGTCTGATTCAAGTCGGCGGTCTGGGTTTCATGA
>CAUVDV010000205.1:0-3571 GCA_963550755.1 uncultured Lachnospiraceae bacterium | reverse complement strand
TTGACGATCCCGATTTATCAGCAGATCGCCAATGAAATCGAAGATATGATACTAAACGGAGAATTAAAGGAAGAAAGTCAAGCGCCGTCAATGAATCAGCTGGCCGATCATTACAAGATTAACCCGGCGACGGCCAGAAAAGGGCTGGAGCTGCTGACCAATGAAAATATTTTGTATAAAAAAAGAGGAATTGGCATGTTTATCAGCCAGGGCGCGGTTGACCGGATTATTCTAAGCCGCCGGGAGGCGTTTATGCGGGATTTTATTATTAAATTATTGGAAGAAGCGCAAAAACTGGGATTTACTAAAGCGGAAGTTATTGCGCTGATTGAAAAAAGCGGAGAAGGAAGGAAGTGATAACATGGATCAGTCCTGTATTTTAGAAATCAAAGAACTGACGAAGCGGTTTGAAGAAACAATGGCGCTGGATCATATTAATCTGAAGCTGGAAAGAGGCAAGGTATACGGTCTGATTGGTCGGAACGGCGCCGGTAAAACCACTCTGCTGAAGTTGATTGGTCAATTGCTTTTTCCGACCGAAGGAGAAATTGCCGTCAACAGCGATTGGATCAAGGAAAGGACGGAAATTTCTTTTGGCCGGGCGTACAGTATTAGATATTTTTCCTATAAAATAAAAGATATTTTGAAAATTGCAGCTTTTTCTTCTCCAAATTGGAATGAGGAATACGCCGGGGAATTAATTGAGCGTTTTGAGTTGAATACTAAAAAATATTATCACAGCGCCTCGGCCGGGATGCAGACGATGACCAGCTTAGTGCTGGCGCTGGCAGCTGATCCGCAGCTTTTGCTGCTGGATGAGCCATATATCGGGCTTGACCCGATTAACCGAGAAGTGCTGTATGACTTTTTGCGTCATCATTATTTTGACGGTGAAAAAACGGTGGTTATTTCCAGCCATATGATTAAAGAGATTGAAGGCTATTTTGAACGGGCGGTTATTCTTGATAAAGGCCGGCTGCTTTTAAATGAGGAAGTAGAAACTTTGAAAGAGCAGAGCTTTATTATTTCTGCCGATGCAGTGCTGGCCGGAGTAGTGGAGGAAAGCTGTAAGATACTGGATCGGGAGAGCCTGGGGCGGCGCAGCACTTATTATGTTTATGGCAGGTTGAATGAGCGGCAGCGGGAACAAATTTTAGCCGGCGGCGGTGAGCTGCAAAGTATGGATTTGCAGACTTTGATGATTAAAATGCTGACGCGGAAGGAGAGAATATGAGTTTAGCAGCACAATTTAAGATTTTATTCAAGATTATGAAATTAAAAGTGTTTTTAAGCGTGACGGCGATTTATACCATAATTTATGGCCCGATATTTAGCCTGCTGGGAAGAAAAGGATTAAAAGCTGCGATATTTCAAACTTTAGTACAGATGATACTTTTTATATTCATATTTTTGGGCACAGCTTTTGGCTCGGGGATTTTATCTGCGTTTTATATGATGACTTCCTTCGGCTGGGAACGCAAGAAAATCTTTAAGCTGTGGTCCAAGGCGATATGGCTTAATTTGCTGATCGGGGGGCTGGTGAGTGGCTTGCTGGTGCTGGTGGGGATTAGTTTAAACGCGGATAGCAGAGGGGCGCTCAACCTTCTTCCGTGGCTGATCATTAATTGGATGGCTAAGCCCGGCGTGCTGGCGGCGATGCTGCTGTTGGGGATGGGCTGCAGTTTGCTGCTGATGCTGCTGATTGCTTTTTTCTGTGTGCTCGGTGGGCGATACGGCTGGCAGATTACGGTCGGGGCGATATTACTGGCGCTTGCTTTATTCCTGGTGACTTTTGTGGCTAATATTAATATTTTAGTACTGACCGGTTGTTTTTTGTATCATTATTTAGCCGGAGTTTACGCGGCCTCAGCCCTGCTTTATACGGCCATTTATTTTTTGAGTCAAAAACTGGAGGTGAAAAACTGATGAATCGGAATGTAGTCAGATATCTTTTTTTATCGGTCAGTATGCTGCTGCTTGGTCTTAGTATTTGGTGGCTGGTGCTTCATTTCCAAAAGCCCAATCTGCGGACGGTTAAAATTGAGCAGGATTTTTATGGGGAAGTTCTTAGGCAAAAGGAAAAAGAGAAAGCCGAAGCGCCCATTCTCGTGGAAAACGAAGAGGAGTTTGCAGTTCATGAAAATGAGCGGGTTTATCTAACATTTCGCAAGGGCGGGCAGCTGGCAGGATTGATAGACAGCGGTAAGCTGACACTGCAAAATGCAGAGGGCATTGTCTTTGAACAGGATTTGCTGGCCGATGCTTTCAGCGGAGAAATCCGGCTGGCGGCGGGAAAGTACCGTTTGACGGAAAAAGCGGTTATCAATCCGCAGTATTTTGCCAAGGTGGTTTGGCAGGAAGGACAAAGCATGATGCCTGGGGAAAAGAAAAGCGGCGGTTTTGAGCTTTATCCGGAACAGTATGAGCTGGTAATCCAAATTTTTTAAAGAAAATGAAAAAATGGGTTGACAAATCAGTAAAACATTTATATAATACTACTTGTCGCTGGTGGTCAACCAGCAATCGAAGCGTGGCTCAGCTTGGTAGAGCGCTGCGTTCGGGACGCAGAGGTCGTGGGTTCGAATCCCGTCGCTTCGACTTAGTTTAGGATAGAAAGAGGAAATCTACTTTTAGGTTTCCTCTTTTCATTGTAATTATCTATTTGTTTATAGTTCAGATAAGCAGATAATTATGTCGGATATGGCGGAGAGCGTGCTCTCCATTGTCATATCCGACATAATTATCTATTTGCTTAACGCCCACACGAATAATTTGCTTTTAGCGAATTATTCGTGTCTTGCCTGAACGGTTCAGCTTAACCCTCTCTAATCATATTCTAATTATTTTATAATAAAAATATAATCAAATTCCACAATTAGCGGACGACTTTTGCAGATTGATTTGATATAATCAGGCCAAAGCATAAGAGATTTTCCAATCAAAGCAAGTTCTTTGCTTTACGGCTTTTTTCTGGGCGCCAGCCAATTAGGGGAATAAAAGAGAGAAAGCGGGTCTGCCGGCAATTTAACGGCAGGCTTGTTTTTTTCTCGCACTCACGCAAAGTTTATGTTATAATGTTGCGCACTAAAAGCGTGAGTGCAAGGTGGGAGGAAAATGGGCAGGGCATGCTTGCATGCACAGGCACATTTTTCGAGTAGCTTATATGAGCGCTGATGCGGAGAGAAAATCCGTAAGGATTTTCTCGCACTCACGCTGAGTTTATGGTATAATGATAAAACACAAAAGGAGGATGCCAAATGAAAGAACGGGAAAAAATCATTAATTTGTGGTTTGATATGTGGCTGCAACAAAAAGATTTGGGAATGGACGATATTTTTGCTGAAGATACCATTTATACGGAAAGCTGGGGTCCGAAATATGAAGATCGGCGGACGGTAAAGCATTGGTTTACTGAATGGAATACCCGTGGGAAGGTAGTAGAGTGGGATATCAGGCAATATTTTCACAGCGAAAATCAAACCGTAGTGGAATGGTATTTTAAAGCCGAGATGAATAATAGCAGGGTAGATGAGTTTGACGGTATGACCCTGATTGAGTGGACGAAAGACAA
>CAUVDV010000204.1:0-3628 GCA_963550755.1 uncultured Lachnospiraceae bacterium | reverse complement strand
ATAAATATAGGCGAACGGAATTATATCCTAACAGAAAGATAATAATGTTAAAAATAGGCGCAAAAGATTATTAATTTGCGGGCTGATTCCGGGAAAGGAGTTTTTATGAATGCGGCGTTACTCTCGTCAAAATTTTTGAACAGTCGGATTAAAACGAATCATGTCAGCGCATCGGAAAAGTGGTTGGGATATCTGATTGGCCCAAGCGGCGCACTGCTACTTAATGCCGTACTTGCTACCTATCTTAATATTTATTACACGGATGTATTAAAACTGACCAGTATCTGGGGAGGACTATTTCTGACGGTTTTTCCCATTATTTCAAAGATTATAGACTCACTGACCAATGTAATAATGGGATATGTGATTGACCATACCAGGACTGCCCAGGGGAAAGCAAGGCCATGGCTGCTGCTGTCGGCACCGGTGCTGTGTCTGTCGGGAATCCTTTTATTTTCTGTGCCGGAGGGCAGTGAAACAGTCAAGATAGTATGGATCTTACTGTCCTATAATCTTTATTATTCCTTTGCTTATACGATCTTTAACATGAGCCATAATCTGATGGTTCCACTGTCGACGAGGAATGTTAAGCAACGGGGCGAACTTTCCGTGTTTAATCAAATATCGACTATCATGATGTCAGGCATTTTGGTGGCTCTACTTTTCCCGATGGTCATCATGCCCATAATAGGCGTAGACAAATCCAAATGGCTGATGACAATGACGATTTTGTCAGTCATGGCTATGCCACTTACCATTTTGGAATACTATTTTACCAAGGAAAGGGTGACGGAGGAGCAAGGCGGTGAAGAAAATAAGATTTCGTTAAAGGTTCAATTAAAAGTAGTCTTTACGGATAAATACACCTGGATTATTTTTATATATTTTCTGATTTATACAGCCGGAACCACCTTTAAGAATTTGGGACTGGTCTATTATAGCAATTATGTTTTAGGCTCCTATAATGATGGAGTTACACAGACCATGCTTTCAGTCATAGGTGGCATTCCGATGGGGATTGGTATATTTGCAGTCTGGCCATTGGCTAAAAAGTTTGGCAAAAGAAATATAACAATGGTCGGATTTATTCTTTATGCGCTGGGAAGCTTTATCTGCTGCTTGTTTCCGATCAGGATGGTTCTTGTTCTGACCGGGCAGTTTATTAAGAATATTGGCGGTCTGCCCTGCGCCTATGTATTTATGGCGCTGTTTGCGGATAACCTGGATAATTTGGAATGGAAAAGCGGCATACGTTGTGATGGAATAACAATGTCGATATATAATATTATCGCGGTAGCCGGTCTGGGGATATTTACTGGGTTATTTAATCTCCTGCTGGCTGGAAGCGGGTATATCGCTCCTAATATAAGTGCGATTGGAGAAACCATAGCAGTTATTCAATCGCAGCCAGTAAAGGAGGCGATCATTTTTGCGTTTGTTGGGTTTGAGGTAATAACAGGTCTGGTGTTGGCGGTTCTTTTGTGGTTCCTTGACGTTGAGAAAACGGTAACGATCAAGCAGCATGAAATCAGATTGTTTAAAGGACAGGAAGAAACAAGAGAGCAAGCGGAAGAATATGAAAACGCGCTGGCTCGGCTGTCTGAAAAAGAGTTGAAACGGTGGGAAAGAGAAAAAATAGTAGGAGCCAAGCAAAGAAAAATGGTTTGGCGAGAATTAAGAGCGTCCCGACAATGATGATAAGGAGAAAAATAGATGGATAATATAGATAAAATTTTGGGAAAGATGACGTTGGAAGAAAAGGCATATCTGCTGTCAGGAACTAATTTTATGTATACTAATGAGATAAAAAGGTTGGGTATTCCGGCTGTCTGTACGTCTGACGGACCGCATGGACTGCGAAAACAATCGGTAGCGGCTAAGGATAACGGCGTGTCAACCAGCGAACCGGCTACGGCCTTTCCTACAGCGGTTACTACGGCGTCTGGCTGGAACACCGATAATATATATAAAATGGGGGAGGCCATTGGTAAGGAATGCGGAAATTATGAAGTTGATGTTTTGTTGGGACCGGCGGTTAATATCAAAAGGAATCCCTTATGTGGCAGGAACTTTGAGTATTTTTCAGAAGATCCTTATTTGGCGGGCCACATGGCAATAGCGCAGGTCAAAGGCGTTATGAGCCAAAACATCGATGTGTCGGTTAAACATTTTGCCCTTAACAATTCTGAGAATTACAGATTTATGGGAAATTCCGTAGCCACAGAAGAAGCGGCCAGGCAAATATATCTTAAACCGTTTGAGATGATTGTAAAAGAGGCGAAACCCAAGACCATCATGTGCGCATACAATCAAATCAACGGTCGATACTGCTCTGAAAATAAATGGCTTTTAACCGAGGTCTTACGCGAGGAATGGGGGTTTGATGGCATTGTAATGTCTGACTGGGGAGCCAGTAAAGATCGTGATGCTGGTATTAGAGCCGGAATGGAACTGGAGATGCCAGGAGATACCAATATTTCCAAGCAAATGATAATTAGTGCCGTCAAAGAGGGCAGGCTTGCCATATCAGAGCTGGATAAGTGCGTCAAAAGAATGCTTTTATTTATTGACGGCTGCCAAAAGAAAAGGTCGAAAAGAACGGTTAAAGCAGGAGAATTGACCGATGAAATGAGAGACAACCACCACCGGCTGGCGGCGCGGATTGCTGCAGACTGCGCGGTACTTTTAAAGAATGAACATGACATATTGCCGCTTGACCATTCGGGAGAAGAGGAATTATTGGTGGTAGGCGAGTTTTTTGAAAAAATGCGCTATCAGGGTGCTGGCAGCTCAATGATTTATCCAGCCAGACTGACAACAGCAAAAGACGCGTTTAACCAAAGAAAGGTGAAATACCGGTATTTACCGGGCTATCTTGAAGAGGACAGGCCGGATGATACGCTGTTAAAAGACGCTGTTCAAGCTGCCCAAAATATGAACGTCAATGGGAAAATCCTTATCTTTTGCGGCTTGACGGATTTTGCCGAGAGCGAAGGCGCGGACCGGGATACGCTGGCGTTACCGCGTAATCAGCTGGCATTGATAGAAGAACTTGCCAAAACGGATAAAGAAAAAGTTATTGTTTTGTACGGCGGATCAGTTATGGAACTTCCCTTTGCTGATCAAGTGGACGCGATTATTAATATGTTTTTACCGGGACAGGCAGGCGGAGAAGCAACGGCAGCGCTATTATTTGGCGAAAGCTCGCCCAGCGGACGGCTGGCGGAAACCTGGGTAAAACAGTATGAGGACGTGCCTTTTGGTGCGGAATTTGGCAAACATATTAATGAAATATATAAGGAAGGCCAATATGTAGGATATCGCTATTATGAGACCAATAATATTCCGGTCAGATATCCGTTTGGCTATGGATTATCCTATGCCAGCTTTGAATATTCATCATTTCATGTAGAAAAAGGTGGCAATGGATTAGAAATTACGGTCGACCTAAGAAATACAGGAAAATACGACGGTGCTGAAGTTATTCAGTGCTATGTCAGCGGTCCGGACAGCTCCATAGAAAAGCCAGTCAGGGAGTTAAAGGCATTTGCTAAAGTATATCTTAAGGCCGGAGAAACTCAAAACGTTAAAATGCGCATTTCCTATGAGGAGCTTATGCGCTTTAACC
>CAUVDV010000203.1:0-3673 GCA_963550755.1 uncultured Lachnospiraceae bacterium | reverse complement strand
GAAAGCGTAGTGGATGCAGTAATTAAAACGGCTGTCAGTATCATAGCGGCGGTGCTGGCCATGTGGCTGCATGAGATTCCCAAATATTATTTGACCTTGTATTTAACCCGGCCGGCTTTTCGACAGGAAGCGCGGATTAAGGATATCTGGGCTAAGTCGGTTGACCCGATCGGCCTGATTTTATTGGTATTTATGCGGGTCGGCTGGCAAATGCCTTTAAAGATCGACGCGGCCAAGCTCGTCAATAAGAAAAACGGATTGATTGCCATATCGGTGCTGGGTATGCTGACCAGCTTACTGGGGGCAATTATGCTTTTAATTGCCGACAAATACTGGCTGATTGCGCTCCGCTCGGTTGAGGGCTATCCGTATTTATCTTATTTTGTGATTACCTGGGCCTTTTATAATGTGATTATTTTTGTGGTTAATTTGCTGCCGGTACCGCCGCTGGATATGACTAAAATTGTTTATGCGGTTTCGCCGAACGCTTATTTTAAAATTTTGCAAAACGGCCGGCTGCTGCAGTCGTTTTTTGTTTTGTTTATCGCCTTTGGCGGTTTGCGCATGATAAGTCTGCCGTTTTTTCGGGCGGTTTATGAATTGATTTGGTAATGCGATGGAACTGGAACTGAAATTAGAAAAATACGAAGGGCCGCTGGCGCTGCTGCTGCATTTGATTGAGAAAAACAAGGTGTCGATTACCGATATTCCAATCGCCCAAATCACCGATCAATATATCACTTATATTGACGCCATGTCATCCGAAAAAATGGAAGTTATGAGCGAGTTTGTGGAAATGGCGGCGACGCTCTTGGCGATTAAGGCGAAAATGCTGCTGCCCAGGCCGAAGCAGGCTGAAGCCGAGGAAATTGATCCCCGGCAGGAGTTAATGGAGCAGCTTTTGGAATATAAAAAATACAAGGCGATTTCGGAAAAGCTGCGCGAGTATTCGCAAAGCGCCGCCAAAAATGTGTTTAAGCCGCCGACGATTCCGGAGGAGCTTTTAAATTATACACCGCCGGTTGACCCGGAGGCGATTTTGGCTAATTTGGACTTTGAGCGGCTGTATCAGGCTTTTCAAATCGTGATGAAGCGGCGGGAGGATAAGATTGACCCGATTCGGGCCGGTTTTTCCGAAATTTCGCGGGAAGCGGTATCCTTAGAGGATAAAATGCAGGCCATTCGAAGCCTGCGCGGGCAAGGTTCGGTCAGCTTTTTTAAGTTGCTGGCGCAGGAGCCGAGCCGGCCGACAATGATTGTTTCTTTTTTGGCGATTTTGGAGTTGATGAAGGCCGGAGAGATTCGGGTTGAGCAGGGGCGACTGTTTGAGGATATTATTATCCTTTTTTGCCCGGAACAGGAATAACTCGATTTTTTGATGGCTGATAGGATCGTTTTTTAACTAATGCTTGCCAAAATTGATGTCTTTTTGCTGTGTAAGCTGCGGTCTGCGCAGTAAGCGAAGCTTTTGGCAGGGTGGTTTGAGGAAGAGCTTAAGGGTGTTTAGACGCCGTTTTTTTAGCCGCGCATCTATAAAAAGCCAAACTTTTGATCGGGAAAAGCGAAATCAATAAGGAAAAAATATGAACTTAGTGGAGAATGAAATGCAAATGGAACAAATAGGCGCGGCCGTTGAAGCACTGCTTTTTTCAATGGGGGAAGCGGTTACTTTGGAAAAGCTAGCGGAAGTGATTGAAGTGGATAAGGCGACCACGCAGAAGATTATAGCACGGCTGGAACAGAAATACGCCGCGCCGGGCAGCGGGATTCATTTGATTGCGCTGGACGGAGCGTATCAGCTTTGTACCAAACCGGAATATTATGAATATATCCGCAAAGCGGCCAATAAGCCGAAAAGCTATGAGCTGACCGATGTTTTGATTGAAACTTTGTCCATTATCGCCTATAAGCAGCCGATTACCAAAACGCATATTGAAGCCATCCGCGGCGTTAAGTCTGATCATGCCGTCAATAAACTGATAGAGTACGGTCTGGCTGAGGAAAAGGGGCGGCTGGACGGGCCGGGCAAGCCGATCGTGTTCGGTACGACCGAGGCTTTTTTGCGTTATTTTGGGCTAAGCAGCCCGGATGAACTGCCGGTGCTGGAAGATACCGTCATGAATCAAATCCGGCGGGAAACCGAAAATGAACTGCAAATCAAGTTAGAGGAATTAGAAACGGAATAAAATTTAAATATTTTTACGGAAAGCTTGCGGAATGCAGCAGGTGCGCCCGGCTGTAATAAAGGCGGTATCGCCGGCAGGAAGGCGGACGCGGCTTGATGCGGTATGGGAAATGGCAAGGCCATACTTTAAAAATGGTTGCATTAAGGCAGCAGAATGGAGATAACATGATACGTTTGCAAAAATATTTGGCGGATGCCGGAATTGCTTCCAGACGCAAGGCCGAGGAGCTGATTGCTGCCGGTAAGGTAACCGTCAACGGCGAGCCGGTGACGGAGCTGGGGACTAAGGTTGACCCGGACAGGGATAAGGTGAAATACCAGGGGAAACTGGTTTTGCCGGACAGGCGGCAGGTGGTCTATGTTTTTAATAAACCGCTGGGCGTATTGTCGGCGGCTTCGGACGACCGGGGGCGTAAGGTGATTCCTGATTATTTTCCGGGGGAGCATCGGCTCTTTCCAGTGGGGCGACTGGATATTAATACTGAGGGCTTGATTTTGGTTACCAATGACGGAGATTTGACCTATCGGCTGACCCATCCTAAGCATGAGATTGATAAAATTTATGAAGTTTTAACCGACGGCGCGCTAAGCTATGACAAGAAAAACGAACTGGAGAGGGGCTGCGACATCGGGCCGTATGCCATCAGCGGCAGCCGGATTCGGATGATTCGCAAAGACAGCGACGGCTACCGCTATTTGGTAACCATTCACGAGGGCAAAAATCATCAGGTCAGAAATATGTTTGAGTACGCCGGACTTAAAGTGAAGCGCCTGAAAAGAACGGCTGTCGGCGAGATTCGCTTGGGCGATTTAAGACCCGGCAAGTACCGGAGCTTATCCAAGCAGGAAGCGGCTTATTTAAAAAAGCTGGAAAGGCGGTAGAGCGTGAATACGGAACTTAAATTAGAATTAAAGGATACGCAGTGGAGCTATGATTACATTGATCATGACAGAAATATCGCCAGAGCAATTGTTTATGATGAGGCCGGGCAATTTTATTTTGTTAGAGTGGAACGGGATGATGATTTTGGCCGGGCAACGCTGATTGAAACAGCCGGCGGCGGAGTAGAGCCGGGGGAAGATTTGATTGCGGCTATTCAAAGAGAGCTTAAAGAAGAACTGGGCGTACAGGTGGATGTCATTTGCAAAATTGGAATAGTCAGTGATTTTTATAATCTGATTCATCGGCATAATATCAATCATTATTTTTTGTGTAAAATTAAAGCGTTTGGCGAGAAAAAGCTGACGCAGGAGGAAGTTGACGAGTTTCATTTATCAACATTAAAGCTGTCTTATGCGGAAGCGCTTCAGGAGTACGAAGCAAGAGCAAATACAAAGCTCGGAACGCTTGTGGCAAACAGAGAACTGCCGATATTACGTCAGGCTAAGAAAATAATGGATGGGAAAAGTTAAGGCAATGGCTTTACGATTGGTTTATAATGTGATATAGTAGGAAAGGTTGAAAATTTTGCCAGAAAAATGCAATAA
>CAUVDV010000202.1:0-3715 GCA_963550755.1 uncultured Lachnospiraceae bacterium | reverse complement strand
TAGTAGCTTGGGTAGTAGCTTGGGTAGTAGCTTGAACCATATCATGTGCCGATTTTCGATACATATTTACCCGGAAATCTCCGTCAAAATCAAGTATCTGAGGTGCTGACAAGGCATATTCTTTACATTCTTGAAAAACTCTGGGAATACCAGTACCCCATTTTTCAATAATTTTCATATAAGCAAAAGCATTGGCAATCGCAGGATTACGCAGTTTAGAATAGACCTGTCTCTGTCATTCCAAGTATTTTTTAAAGCCATTTCTTTCATTTCACGACATAACTTTTTGCTATCTTTTGCCGTTACTTTCAGACCCTGACAAGGCTCACTGTCAAAGTATCGATTTTGTCCTTCTAAAATCAACTCCTTTAACATATAATCTTCTGCAGGCCTGGATGTGCCCGCTACCCGAATATATGTTCCTTTAACCAACCCCTTTGATTTCAAGTAGTACGGCCGCATCGGCCCTGGAAAAATTTCTACCACGATTACAGTCTTATCCTTTATTGTCTGTAATGTAATATTGGGGTAAATTTTAGGCTCACAGCTGTCTGATATAGCATTGGTAATGGTATCCATTGTCTTAAAAATCGTATCTGGATTTATACCGATAACTTTCAGATTTTTATCAGCAATGCCAAAAACAATACGCCCTCCATCCGTATTGGCAAAGGCAACAACTGTTTTCATATAAGTTTCACTTGACGCAACCTCTGCCTTATATTCCACATGAACAGATTCGCCGGCAAGTAATGTATTTTCCATTACAAATTTCCCCCTCCTTTCCATCGCTCCGGGCAAAAGCGGCAAAGATCCCTGCCGCTTTGCTTGTTTTTTCATCAAGCCTCTATTTCAGCGCTTCGCCATCCTTAAAGGCCGTTCCCACCGACTCACCCAGCATCAGATATTGATGGCTGACTGGGTCATAGGTAATCGCCCGAAACTTGGCTGGATCCGGCTGTCCATCTTTATTTAAAGCCGCTTCCGCAACGCTGACATTGACGATCTCACCGATGATATTTCCCTCCTCGGTAAATCTGACCAGATTACACTCCAGCGCCATCGGCAAATCGCTGATTACCGGCGCATTAACATATTCGCTGCGCAGCACATGAAAACCGGCTTTTTCCAGCTTATCGGGAACCGTGTTGCCGGAAACAAGGCCGACATAATCCGCCGCCACAACATGCGCGGCATCCGCAATATTGACCGTAAAGGCTTTTTTCGCCCTGATATTTTTCGTTGTCTTATGCCCGTCACTCAGGCAAAGAATCACCTGATTAGTATCATAAATCCCGCCCCAAGCAGCATTCATCGCATTCGCTTTGCCTTCTTCATCATAGGCCGCTACAATCAGTACCGGCATCGGGTACAACCAAGTTTTCTGTCCAAAATCTTTTCTCATGCTTTTTTCTCCTTTGCTCTCAGTTTATTTGACGGTCTTCCTTG
Source organism: uncultured Lachnospiraceae bacterium (assembly GCA_963550755.1). GTDB lineage: Bacteria > Bacillota > Clostridia > Lachnospirales > Vallitaleaceae > W11650. The sequence continues at coordinate 2,266 of CAUVDV010000202.1, read as the reverse complement.
TTTAAATTCTTTCTACCGCCAGTTCAATATTACTATAACACAAACTTAGCGTAAATGCGAGAAAATCCTGCGGATTTATTTGTCTCCGCCTTGCTGAAGCTGCCAGAGCCGGTAAAAAGCGCCGCGCCTGGCCAGCAGTTCATCCGCCCGGCCGCTTTCCATAACTTGGCCTTTATCCAGCACGATGATCTTGTCGGCTTTTTCAACCGTCCGCAAACGATGGGCAATAATTAAAACCGTTTTATTCTTAATCAATTCAGACAAGGCTTTTTGCAGCCGGGTTTCATTATCGGCGTCCATACTGGCGGTTGATTCGTCTAAAACGATGACCGGTGCATCCTTTAAAATAGCTCTGGCAATGGAAATCCGCTGCCGTTCCCCACCGGAAAGCAGCACGCCGTTTTCCCCAATCATAGTATTATAGCCCTGCGGGAGCTTGGCAGCAAACTCGTCCACCTGCGCAATTTTGGCAGCGGCAATGACTTCCTCATCACTGGCATTTTTCCGGCCAATCCGAATATTTTCCAAAATACTGTTATGGAACAAAACCACGTCCTGAAAAACTACAGAATAATTTTTTAACAAACTTTCCGGCTCAATTTCCCTGATATCTTTCCCACCCAAAGTAATTTTACCCGAGGAAACATCCCAAAAGCGCAGCATCAACCGGGCTAAAGTGCTTTTCCCGCAGCCGGACGGCCCGACCAGCGCTGTTGTTTCTCCCTGCGCCACCCGAAAGCTGACGTCATGAATCACCGCTTGATCCTCATACGCAAAGCTGACATTTTCAAGTTCAATATCCGCCCGGCTGATTTCCGCTTCTGCTCCTGACAGAAGCGACGTGCAAAAAATTTCATTCATTCTGTCAGCCGGTACCTGCACATACATAAATTCCACAATAAAGCTCAAACAAGCGTCCATCGGCGTATAAAAAATCGCTGCCGCCAAAACCATGGTCAAATAATCAGCCAGCGGCAACCGGCCAGAAATATGTTCATAAAATCCCACTAAGATCGAAGCCAGCACGCCCAGCCGCAAAAAAGAACTGATTGGCGCAATCAATAAGGGATTGTACATTTCCGTCCGAATATGCTGCTTTTCCTCGGCATTCAGCCGTTCGCCCAATTGTGTCAAAGTCCTTTCCTTCCGACCAAAGGCTTTAATATCCGGCACATTTTCCAAAATTTCCTGAATTGCTTCCGTTACCTTTAATTTCTTTTCATTGTGGCTGGTTTCCTGCTGCACTTTCTTTTTCCGCGCTAAATGAATCATCAACAGTGCCAGCGGAAAAGGCAGAAACAAAGCCAATGCCATTTTCCAGTTAACCGCCGCCAGCGCCAGCGCAATCAAACTGCTGGATAAAATTGTCCCGTAAAACTGCGGCACCGAATGAGAATAGGCATGTTCCAGTTTTTCAATATCGGTCATAATCGTGGCCGTCAAATCAGCCAAATCACGCTTGCCAAAAAAGGACAGCGGCAGCCTCCTGATATGCTCAGCCAGAGCAATCCGCTTCTTCGCCGTTTCGGTATAGGTACTAGTATACACGCTGTCATACTGCATAAGGCTCGCCCAATAAATCGCTGCCAGAATCAGCGGCGCCAGCAGCAAATACAGCCAAATCGTATACGCATTTTGAGTTTTACTTATATATATGCTGATGGTTTCTTTGACGAAAAAATAAACCAACGTCATCGGCAAAAGGAAGGAAATATTCATCAGCACGCTGAATAAGATTCCCTTTTTCATATTTTCCGCGCCTTCTTCGGAAAGCAAAAATCTTTTTTGCAGATATTTAGTCATTGCTTACCCTCCATTCTATGCTTCTTTGGTATTCCTGATATAAATTCTGATAATAAGAACAGTTTTTCATCAGCTCGTCATGACTGCCGCAGGCGATCAGACTGCCGGCCTGCATAACCAATATCTGATCAGCCTCCTGCACGGTATTTAAACGGTGCGCCACCATAATCGTGGTCTTGCCCGCCTTTAGTTTTTGCAGTGCCGCCTGAATTTTATGCTCATTTTCCGGATCGGCAAAAGCCGTTGCCTCATCCAGCAGCAAAATGGGGGCCTGCCGCAAAAAAGCCCGGGCCAGCGCCAGCCTTTGCGCTTCTCCGCCCGAAACATAGGTGCCTTCGCTGCCAATCTTGGTATCCAGCCCCTCCGGCATCCGAGCTAAAATGTCCTCTGCCGCCGAAAGCCGCAGCGCCTGATGAATCTCCTCATCAGAAAAAGAGCCGCCCATTGTAATATTTTCGCGCAG
>CAUVDV010000201.1:0-3718 GCA_963550755.1 uncultured Lachnospiraceae bacterium | reverse complement strand
TTTACTTCTTTTAACTCCATAATGCACCGTCCCCTATCTGCCCGGCAGATAAACTTACTCTTCTGTTTTCCTTTTTTGCTCTCCGTCAACACACAATATGTTGATGGTGAATATAATATTAACACTATATATTGTATAAGTCAAGTTAAATTCCGTTCAACTATCTCCAAAATTTGATGAAAAATCTCTCTTTTTTTGGCAAAACTTTTTATACCCTTGCTCTTGACAAAGGCCAGCCCACCGGTATTGCATTTTGCTCTTTTTTTAACGAAACCGCACGCGTCATAACCGCAAAAAAACTCCTCTATTCGCATAAGGAGTTTTTGATGTGTTATCCTAAATACCGGCCCATCACCGATTTGATCATGACCATTATCACCTCATGCCCATAGGCTCCCGTCTTTTTGAAACGCTAGCGTATGCGCCGAGGTACCGGCGCCGGACGTTTGGGTCACGAAAATAACGTCCTCCATGATTTTAACCAGCTTTAATTCCAGCTGGTCGTTGCTTTCGGCCAAACCATCGCCATAACGGCCGTTGCCCAGCTGGCCATATTCATTATCGCCCCATCCCCATAAGCCGCCGTCAACTTTAATCGCCATACTAGTATGATCGCCGGCCGACGCCGCGATAGCGTCCTCCATAATCTTAATCGGCTGAGCGACGATATCAAACTCTTCGCCTTCTATACTAACCCGCTCATAATCGTCATTCTTGGTACCGGTGGCTAATTGGCCATGACCATTATCGCCCCTGCCCATAGACTGCCATCTGCCTTTAAAAACGGGCCAAATCTCTGTCCAGCGGCGATATCCTTAGCGCCAACGAACACCTTGCTCGGCGGCTTCAATTGCTCCGGCAAAAGGCATTTCATCTAGCAAATAAACATCGCCGTCTAAGAATAGTATCGTTTATGCTTCATGCTCCGCTCCTTAGTTTGGGGTTAAACAGTAAACTCCTATTTTTCCGCCTCTTCTTTTTCATAAACATACATTCCGGCGACATAGCCATAAATTGGCACAATCTGCTTCTTTTTCAAGGTCAGCTTCGCGTCGTCTGTTATAGCGTACCGGAAAAGGCAGCAATATCCATCCGCCGCTTCATCAATCCCCAGCAGATAAAGCTCATCGCCGGAAATGGCAAAATCTATCCAATAAACATCACCCAGTATATAAATCGTCTGCTTGCCGGTCGTTTCATTATACACCGTCAGATGATTCGGACCTGAGCCTTCTTCTTCGTATTCATGCAGCACAAACAGCGAGTCTTTTCTTTTTTCCATTTGCCCCGGTGTTCGGCAGGCCAGTTCAATCACCGAGTAAGAAAAATCTTCCAAGGAGATTTTAACAACTTTATTATTATCAAACGGCATTTTCTCATCTTCTCTCTGCCTAGCGACCAGCGGAATATAAAGACTGTCTGCTGTCAGCAGATAGTTATTGCCATAAATCAAGCCATATTCGGTCAGGTCAATGATCCTGAGGAGCTGCAGCGATTTCGCGTCAAGCACATAGATGCGGCAATATTTCTCCTCCCCCCGAAACGAGTCCGTCGCTCCCGCGAAAACATAGCGCTCCGAAGCCGCTAATAATTCGATATAAACCTTAAAGTTCACCTTGAACGTTTCTTGCCTATCAGAGCGGCTATGCTGTGCAATAATCGACTCAAAGTTTAGATTGGTAAGACTATAGGCATAGTCTTGATTGGCCGCTACCCCTAAAAGGCCCATTTTGGTGGAAACCGGGTATGCCGCTACCGTTTCCTTTTCCATATCAATAGAGATAAAGTCCTCAATCGAGGCCATCCCAAAAATTCCATTGGCTTCCAAGAAAAAATGCCGGTCACTGATTGGCTGCCGGTAACAACCTAAACCTAAGCCGGCATGTTTAAATGACTTTAAGGATTTTTGTCTTTTTCTTTTTAAGTCTTGATTGTAAATTATCAGGCTGCTTTTATACGAATCAAGATCCGAAATAACGACGCCTATCTTTTTTTCGCCCGGCTGCATTGGGGGAACATAATGAAATGCCCCCCAATAAGCGGCTAGGAATAAAGCAGCGATCCCTAAGCCTCTGGTTAAAGTTCGGTGGTTTTTTATAAAGCTTTTCATAACTGCCCTCCTATAATATAATAAAAGCTCTTTTTCCTTCTGTGTTTTTATTAAAAATATTACTTTTCATTTTTATATTATCACTTTACTATTTAATTATAAATGTCATACTTGAAAATGTTCATTATATTTTAATTATATTTTGATTATGATATGGTTATGTCATAAGAAAGAATTATTTTTTATTATTTCGCCAAAATACTCGGTAAGTCTTTGTCGCTTTTTTCTTTTTATACATTCAACTTCTCCGCGTTCTGTAAAACTAGTACTATCTTTTTATTTAGAGAATCGCCGAAGGCCTGCGACATTTCGCTTGGTAGGTCGCCCGCCTGTGTTTGACAGAGTACTCGCTCTCTGATCGGAATAAAACCCAAAAAGACTATTTAAAAACTTTCATTTTAATAAGCACCATTTGGGGCGGCAAGGTTACAAAAATCTCTTTTTGCATACAAAAACAACAGCCACCCCTTTGGCAGCTGCCGTTTATTCGCTTATCAATTTTTTAGGTTCTGCAGTTTTTATATTCTCTGGCCGCAGCGCGGACAATACCTATTTTTATTGATGTTAATTCTTGGGTCCAAAGATTTATGGCAATGGGGACACGTGAAACGTTTCTCGTGCTTGGGGCAAAAAGGTGAAGCCTTTCGATATGAAAAAGCTGAGTAAATTATATTTTTTTTCGCAAGCAGGACAAGCGGAACGCGGCCAGCCTTCCGCCCGCGCCAAGTCTTTAACCTGACAAATAAGGAAAGCCCTCATTTCCGGTCAAAGCGATAATACGTCGCCCCTTCTTTCGCGTAACAAATCAGTAGCCCCCCGCTGCCCCGTAGTTCAAACTCAAAAATTCCTTTCGGCAAATCGTCAAAGACTAAGAAACTGTCCTTTTCCAGGCTATACAGCATCGGCGGCTAGTCGGTATAATTTTGCCAGCACAGATCTGATTGCTCTCGGGCTGACTGATCGTACCCATCGTTTCCAGCAGCTCATCCCCGGAAAGCAAATCATTTATGCTAAAAGTCGTAATTTGTAAGACTTCATCGGTGTTTTTGTTATTCAGCGCAAAAATTCCCCGCTCGCCCACGCTTAATTCAATGATATCTTCCGGCAGGGCCACCACTTTCTCACCGGACAGCCGGTAAGACAAGCAAAACACATGCCAAATAACAAAGTTTATGCTTCATGCTCCGCTCCTTAGTTTGAGGTTAAACAGTAAGCTCCTATTTTTCCGCCTCTTCTTTTTCATAAACATACATTCCAGTAACAATGTCTGGAAGTAGTTTTTTATTTTTAAAAGTAATCTGATTATCCTCTGAAATCTCATACCGATAAATATACGAATAGCCTACTTTGCTATCAAGACCCACTACATACAATTCATTATCTGAAATGGCAAAATTAAGAAAAAACATATCCTCCCATACATAAATATCCTGCTTACCCGTTATTTCATTATAAATCGTTAAATAAGCATCTTTATAAAACTGATTCTCCTGAATAACAAAAAGAAAATCCCCTTTTTTTCTATCCTTCTAGGCGCTTTCCTTGCTAACTCAACTTGAGTTTCCGCAAAATGTAATTTCAAAAAGAATATACTGTTCCGAAGTGCCA
>CAUVDV010000200.1:0-3766 GCA_963550755.1 uncultured Lachnospiraceae bacterium | reverse complement strand
TCTGATCTCCATTCTGCCAGAAAAAAGTAAGCGCTGCAATCGCTTGCCGCGCCTAATTTGGCATTGTCCAGGCCAGCGAAGATTCCCTTTAAGAGGCCAGCCTGCCTAAATGTACCCTGATTTATGTGCGGCGCGCTACGCGCCGGAACTTGTTTTCCTTACTTTTTTCTCTTTGGCTTTCGGTTCGACGCCGCTGACCTTGACATTGACCGCCGCCACCGTCAGGCCGGTCATATTTTCCACCGTTGACTTTACTTTGTTTTGAATCTTGGCTGTCACGTCCTGCACGCTGACGTCAAATTCAATGATAACCGCCAAATCCAAAGTGATTTCTTCCTGTTCATTGACCCGCACCTTGATGCCTTTGCCTAAGTTTTTCATACCGAGCAGCTCAACCAATTCACCCCGGAGCTTGCCGACCATACCGGCCACGCCCTCTACTTCAGACGCCGCCATACCGGCAATCACAGCAATCACCTCATCGGCGATATTGATCGTACCGCCTACTTGCTGATCATCGATTTTTAATATTCTTCGTTCCATTTTGTCCTCCTTGGTTCTTCTCCCGCCGTGACCGGTCAGCCGGCATCGGCGCCGGAAACATTGACCGGCCGGCCTATACACGGGAAACATATTCACCGGTGCGGGTATCAATCTTTAATTTATCGCCGTTATTGATAAACAAGGGTACCATCACTATCGCTCCGGTTTCCAGCTCCGCCGGTTTGGTTGCGCCGGTAGCCGTATCGCCTTTAATTCCCGGTTCGGTATGGGTAACCGTCAGCTCTACGCTGATCGGCGGCTCCACGCCAAAGATAACGCCATTATGCGACAACATCATAACTACATCATTTTCCTTGACAAACTTTAAGGCGTCGCCCAAATCCTGCGCGTTTAAGGCAATCTGCTCAAAGGATTCCTGATCCATAAAGTGAAATAATTCCCCGTCCGAATACAGATACTGCATGTCCTTTCTCTCAATCACCGCCTGCTCAAAGCGATCCTGCGGCCGAAAGGTCTTATCAATAATACTGCCGGACTTCATATTTTTCAGCTTGGTTCTGACAAATGCCGGTCCTTTGCCTGGTTTGACATGCTGGAATTCCAGAACCTGATAAATATTGCCCTCAAATTCAATGGAAATTCCGTTTTTTAAGTTGCCTGCTTGTACTACTACTGCCATGTTGCTTGTTCCTCCTAATTTTTTACTTATTCATACTGATGTTGGGAGCAAAAACTTTTATCCCTTTTAACCTGTCAAATCACTTCCTGCTTCTGCCCAAATAGGCAGCCCGCCTAGCTAAGCTTCCGCCAGAATGCAATCTTCCGCACCCATAAAATCAAAAATATCAAAAGCTCCGTCTTCCCACGCGCGAGCCCCCAGCGAAAAGACGCCGTCTTTTGGCGAGGCCTAAACGATAGCAAAAAAGCCTGTTCCGCTAAACATGGAAAAGCTGAGTTACAGTATAATCAATTTCTTTTCTGACGTAACCAGACTTTCCGCTCCGGTTTCGGTCAGCACCGCCAAATCCTCAATTCTGACGCCGCCGATGCCGGGCAGATAAATCCCCGGCTCAATCGTTTCCAGCATATTGGCCTTGAGCGTTCTGGTTTCCCGCTGCCCTAAATATGGGGCTTCATGCACCTCCAAACCGACACTGTGCCCCAAACTATGACCAAAATACTGGCCATAGCCGGCTTCGGTGATGATATCCCTGGCCACGGTATCAACCGCCGCGCCGGTTAAACCCGGTTTCAAAGCCGCCAAAGATTCCAAATGCGCTTTCAAAGTAATCTCATAAATTTCTTTTAACTGGCCGCTGATTTCCCCAATCGCCACTGTCCGCGTCATATCCGAGCAGTAGCCCTGATAAAGACAGCCAAAGTCCATTGTCAACAGCTCGCCCCGCTGGATCGGCTTATCCGATGGCTTAGCGTGCGGCAAAGCACCATTAGCGCCGGAAGCGATGATCGAATCAAAACTCAATCCTTCCGCGCCCAGTTTTCTCATGGTAACTTCCAACTCTATCCCAATTTCTTTTTCGGTCAAACCCGGCTTAATAAAATCCAGCATATGGCTAAAGGCCTGGTCGCCGATTTGCGAAGCTTTGCGCAGCAAAACCAATTCTTCCGGCGTTTTCAACATCCGCAGCTCTTCAACCACATCGCCGATGCTTTTCCACTCCACCGCCGGCAATTTATCCGCCAGCAGCCGGTACTCAGCAAAGGTCATTTGATTGCCTTCAAACCCGCAAATCTTAACATTATCCGCCTGTAAATACTTTTCCAGCGTTTCGGTTAATCCGACGTTGCGGTATTCTACGATTTGAAAATCCGGACACTGCGCTGCCGCCTGCTCCAAATAGCGAAAGTCCGTCAGCAAAATCTGCTGGTTAGGACTGATATACAAATAGGCATTGGAGCCGGTAAAACCCGATATATAGCGGCGATTATATGGACTTGACAGCAAAACCGCCTCCACTCCCAAATCTTTCATTTTTTCCGTTAATTTTTGAATTCTTAAATTCATTTCTTCCTCCCATCCGGCCAGCGCTTTCTTAGCCGTCTTTTCCCTTTTTGGACCTTGTCGCAGTCACAGCAATCTTGGCTAAAATTCGTCAAACGCCGTCCTTCCTGCTTTTACAGCAACAGTAAAATTTCCTCCACAATCGCCTCTGGTGTTTTGCCGGCCGTTTGAATGATAATCCCCGCCGTTTGAAAAAACAAAGACTCCTGTCTGGCATTTTGCTCGGCCAAAACCGCGTTGTCCGGTTTAGTCTCTCCTGCCGGAACGGCTTCCTGCTCTTCCCGCAAGCGGCGCTCAATTTCTTCCCGATCAGCCTGCAGGAAAACCACCGTTCCAATTTTCGGCAGAATAGCCGCAACTGTCTCATCCGCAATCAGCTCGCTGCCAACGGCAATAATTTTGTTTTTCCGGCTAATCAGCTTTTCCAAAGTGTTTTTTCCAAGCGTCCTAAACTCCTCGGCCGTCATTTCCGCTTTTAATTCAGCAATTCCCTTATGATATTCATTTTTCAGCTCTGCTTCCAATTCCAGAAAGGACTGCTGTGTTTTTTCCGCCAGCAGCTTTCCGACCGTTGTTTTTCCGCATCGCGAAAAACCGATCAATACTATATTATTCATCTTCTCTCCATTTATCTTTCGTTATTTGAGCATATTCCAGCAGTTTCTTTTCCAGTCTTCTTTTTATCTTCGTATAAAACGCCTCTTTCTCCTGAATCGGCTGCACCAGTATGGTACACAGCCCCAAGTAGTTACCGGCAATCACATCGGTAAAAAGCTGATCGCCAATAATAATCGTTTTTTCCGGCTTTGTACCCAGGAGCGCCAAGCCTTTTTTCAAACCAAAGGGCAAGGGCTTGATCGCCGAAAAAACACTGCGCAGACCAATTCCCTTAGCAAACGGCCGAACTCGGCGCTTCGTATTATTGGAAACCAAAACAATGGAAAAACCTTTACGCCGCAGCAAGGAAACCAATTCCGCCACTTCCGCAGTCGGCATTTTCCGGTCATAAGCCACCAGAGTGTTGTCAATGTCAAAAACAATCCCGCGAAAACCTTGAGCATAAAGCTCGCGGTACGGGATATGATAGATACTCGGATAATAATATCGGGGATATATATTCATAAAAACCTCAACTTTTCTCTTCCTATAATATATTATTTTAGCCCCCAAGTCAATCCCTTGTTTTTCTTGAGTTTCCGCAGATTTATCCACATATCCTCATTTTCAAGGTTCTCTTAT
>CAUVDV010000199.1:0-3767 GCA_963550755.1 uncultured Lachnospiraceae bacterium | reverse complement strand
GCGGGAGTTTCATGTCGATAAGCTGTTTATTGGTACAGACGGATTTGATTCTAAGCTTGGGTTTACCGGAAGTGATATGATGCGTACAGAGGCGATGAAAGCATTGGCGGACTCGGCTCGTAATGTGATTTTATTAACAGACTCCAGTAAATTTTGTCAAATCGGAGTGGTAATGCAGCTTCGCATTGAACGAGTAGCCGGCGTGATAACGGATACCGGAATACCGGCCGAGGCGCTGGCGGTTTTAAAAGAGCGCGGCGTGGCGGTTACGCTGGTGGATCAAAGCTTTACCTCAAAACCGGACTGCTCAAAGACTTCCTTATAATCCGTCAAATCTTCCGGGTGCAGTGTTTGGATGTCTTTCATAGCGTATTCTAATTGAAGCAGTTCATATTTTTTTTGGCCGAATTGATGAAAAGGCAGCAGTTCCACTTGTTTTGCTCCGATTTCTTTGAGCAGGGTGCAAAAGGCCGCAGCATCGGTCAGGTGGTCATTCACGGTTGGGATGACCGGGATTCGGACAAGCAGAGGAATGTTTTGTTTAATTGCCCATTTCATATTTTGCAGGATTGGAGTATTGGGTACGCCGGTATAAATCCGGTGTTTTTCATTGTTGTGGTGTTTTAGGTCAAAGAGCAGCAAATCGGCATTAGCGGCAATGCTTTGAAAAACAGGCTCTGCGGCGTAGCCGGTAGTTTCTATGGCGGAATGGATTTTCTCGGCACGCAGCTTTTGCAGGAGCTTACCGGCGAATTCGCTCCAGACTAGAACTTCGCCGCCGGAGAGGGTAACACCGCCGCCGGATTCTTCATAAAAGTCCATATCTTTTTTCACGGCATCCATTATTTCAGAAAGCGTCATCAGTTGTCCAGTGGACTGCAGTGCGCCGGTGGGGCATTGCTGAACACATTTTTGATAGTCGATTCCTTTTTGATACTGAAAACGAAGCCGATCATCGACAAAGTGAATTCCTGCGTCCGGGAAGTTTATTTCGCATTTTCGGCAGTGGCTGCACTTTTCTTGATTCCAAAAAAGCTGCGGATGTGCCGTCTGTGATTCCGGATTGGAACACCAAAGACAGCGCAAAGGACAGCCCTTAAAAAAAACTACTGTCCGAATCCCTGGTCCGTCGTGAATACTAAACTTTTGAATATTATAAACCATTGCTTTCATAATCATGCCTCCCTATTTTTAACCAATTCCAATATAACACATTCCTTATCGAAAGTAAATAGATTGCAAAACAAAATATTTTAGCTTCATAAGAAATAAAAACATTGACATTACGAAAGCAGAGTGATATAGTATAAGCAGATATCTGGATGGAAAATTATGAAAGGAGAAAAGAATATGAAAGCAGATTATTTTGGAACATTAACGGAACGAATGAAAACTTTTCGGGAAAAGGTTTTGGATACCAAACCGATGATATGCGCTGAACGGGCTTTGCTGGCGACAGAGAGTTGTCAAAAACATAAAAATCAGCCGAGTGTTATGAAGCGGGCGCTGATGCTGAAAAATATTTTGGAAAAGATGTCAATTTATATCGAAGAAGAAACGATGCTTGTCGGAAATCAGGCATCTTCTAATATGGCTGCACCGATTTTTCCGGAATATACATTAGAGTTTGTTTTAAAAGAGCTGGATTTGTTTGAAAAACGGGATGGTGATGTTTTTTATATCACCGAGAAAACCAAGGAAGATTTGCGATCCATTGCCGGTTTTTGGGAAAACAACAATTTAAGAGCTAAGGGTGGGGCTTTGCTGCCGGAAGAAACGGAAGTTTTCATGGAAACCGGATTTTTTGGCATGGAGGGCAAGTTGAACGCAGGCGATGCGCATTTGGCGGTTGAATATAAACGAGTGCTGAGCGATGGGTTAGCGGGATATGAACAAAGGACGCGGCAGGCCAAAGCGGCTTTGGATTTGACCGTTCCGGAAAATATTGATAAATATCAGTTTTATAAGGCAGTGCTGATTGTGATTGAGGCCGTCAAGATTTACGCTGAACGCTTTTCTGCGCTGGCAAAAGAAAAAGCGGCTTTGGCCGAACCGGGGCGCCGGGAGGAACTTCTGGAAATCAGCCGGATTTGTGCCAAAGTACCTTACCAGCCGGCGGAAAGCTTTGCCGAAGCCGTTCAGTCGGTCTGGTTCATTCAGCTGATTCTGCAAATTGAGTCGAACGGTCATTCTTTGTCCTACGGTCGTTTTGATCAATATATGTATCCTTATTTAAAAGCTGATTTGGAGGCTGGGCGGATTACCGAGGAAAAAGCAGTTGAACTGCTGACGAATTTATGGATAAAAACGCTGACGGTTAACAAGGTGCGAAGTCAGGCGCATACCGCTAGCAGCGCCGGCAGTCCGATGTATCAAAACGTTACGATTGGCGGTCAGACAAGGGATAAAAAAGATGCGGTTAACGAGTTGTCATACTTAGTGCTGCGCAGCGTTGCCCAGACAAAACTTCCGCAGCCCAACCTGACAGTGCGCTATCATGCCGGTTTGGACAATCGGTTTATGAGCGAATGTGTTGAAGTTATGAAGCTGGGCTTTGGAATGCCGGCGCTTAACAATGACGAAATCATTATCCCCTCGTTTATTCAGTGGGGCGTAAAAGAAGAAGATGCTTATGATTACAGCGCGATCGGCTGCGTGGAAACGGCTGTGCCGGGTAAGTGGGGCTATCGCTGTACCGGTATGAGTTATTTGAATTTCCCTCGAATTTTGCTGGCTACGATGAATGATGGAGTGGATGTAACGTCCGGCAAACGCTTTACCAAAGGATGTGGACATTTTAAAGATATGAAGTCGTATGCCGAACTCGAGCAGGCATGGGATAAAACGATTCGGGAACTGACCAGAATGAGCGTTATTGTGGAAAATACAATTGATATGGCTTTGGAAAGGGAAGTGCCGGATATTCTTTGTTCTGCGCTGGTAAGCGACTGCATTGGCCGCGGTAAAACATTAAAAGCAGGCGGAGCGGAATATGATTTTATTTCCGGGCTTCAGGTGGGTATCGCCAATATGGCGGATTCTTTGGCGGCCATTAAAAAGTTGGTTTTTGAAGAAAAGAAAATAACGACTGCTGAACTCTGGGATGCGCTGACAGAAGATTTTCAAAGCGAACGCGGAAAAGAAATTCAGCGGATGCTGATTAACGAAGCGCCCAAGTATGGGAATGATGAAGATTATGTTGACCAATTGGTTGTTGACGCATATAATCAATATATTGATGAAATCAAAAAATATCCCAATACCCGATGGCAGCGCGGGCCAATCGGCGGGATTCGTTATGCCGGAACATCCAGTATTTCAGCCAATGTAGGACAGGGGCAAGGCACGATGGCTACGCCGGACGGGCGAAATGCCAAAACGCCGCTGGCAGAGGGATGTTCTCCGGCTCATATGATGGATAAAAATGGACCAACGGCAGTATTTAAAAGCATTTCCAAGTTGCCGACCGATAAAATCACCGGCGGTGTATTGCTTAATCAAAAAGTTACGCCCCAGGTATTGGAAAAGGAAGAAGACAAGCAAAAGTTGATTTTGATGCTGCGTACCTTTTTTAACCGCCTGCATGGCTATCATGTGCAATATAATGTCGTATCCAGGCAAACCTTATTGGATGCGCAGGCTTGTCCAGAAAAACATCGGGATTTGATTGTTCGGGTGGCTGGTTACAGTGCTTTTTTCAATGCGCTTTCTCGGCAGACACAGGACGATATCATTGATCGAACCGAGCAGGCAATATAACAAAACAG
>CAUVDV010000198.1:0-3850 GCA_963550755.1 uncultured Lachnospiraceae bacterium | reverse complement strand
CATTCAGTTTTCACCGCCAGACCAAATGCTTCGCATTTGCCGCACTTCGTGCTTTCCCTCTGGCGGTGAAGCGCCGCAAAATGAATATGCCCGCTTCGCGGTCGCATTCATTTATGCTTGCGCGCTTCAAATTCTAATTTGTCAAACGGAAAGCGAATTGCATAAGCGAAAAACGCAGACTTTCCGCGAGCAATAAAACAATAAGCTTAAATTTTTAGCTGCGGAATACGCTGCCGCCGATAAATTCCCGCAAAATGGAATTGCCCGGCACGCTCTCGCTGCCATATCCCAAAAAGTAATCCAAAAACTTCAGCAGCCGCCTGGCTTCATTATAAACCGGCGAACTTTCCGGAATATGGAACAGCAGCGGATCGGCATATTGCTTTAAAATCGCCAATTCATAAATATGCGCCGAATTAAACATAAAATCCGCCGATTCCTGGTAGGGGAAAATATATTTTTCCTCGCCCCGCCGCACCGAGTTCCACATCATTAAGGTTTTTTCAGCCGATGCCCCGCGGTACTGAAAATCCCGTACCATTCGGCGAATGCAGCGGCCGTCGGTAGTCGGAATCCGGTTATGCTCGTCTAAGTTCAGCTGCGTCAGCGCGCTGATATAAATTTTATATTTATTTTCCGCCGGCAAAGCATAAGATAAAGCATCGTTTAAGCAATGAATTCCCTCCACAATCAAAATTTCATGTTCTAACAGCACAGTGGGATTATCGGCGTATTCCCTGACACCGACCACAAAATCAAACTTCGGCAAACGAACCGCTTTGCCCGCCAAAAGATCCGCCATATCCCGGTTAAAACCGGCCACGTCAATCGCATCAATCGTTTCAAAATCATAATTGCCATTTTCATCGCGCGGCGTTTTTTCCCGATCCACAAAATAATCATCGACCGAAATAATCTTGGCCCGAATGCCGTTGGCCAAAAGCTGGATCGCCAGCCGGTGGGCAAAAGTCGTTTTCCCGGAGGACGACGGCCCGGCGATAAAAACAAACTTTTTCTTATCAATATTGGCAGCAATCTGGGCGCTGATCTCGGAAATTGTCTTTTCCATCAACGCTTCCGTCACCAAAATCAAGTCCTTCATCCGGCCGTTTTCAATCATGCCGTTTAACTGGGCCGCATTTTCCACCTGAATCAGACGTCCCCAGTCCATGGTTGTCTTTAAGACCTCAAACAACTTCCGGTCCGGTGCAAAAACAGCCGCCATCTCCGGCGCCTGCCGCTCCGGCATCTGCAAGATAAAACCGTTTTCATAAGGATGCAGGGAAAAGTCCGGCAAATAACCGGCGCTGGGCACCATATAGCCGTAAAAATAATCCAAATAGCCCTCTATTTCATAAACATTGCTTTCTGACGCCCGCCGATACTTCATCAGCTTAGCTTTGGCCGGCATATGCTGCTTTTGAAAAAGCTTGGCTGTTTCCTTGGTTTTTAATTGATGCTTGCGCAGCGGCATATCTTCTTTGATACACTTTTTCATCCGTTTGGCCACCTGCTCCAAAAAAGCCGCGTCCGCCGGCAGACAGCCACCGCTTTCCTTCAGCCCTCTAATCTCGCAGTAAAAGCCCTGATTAATGGAAAACTCAATTTCCGTTTCGTAACCTTTTTTCCCCTGTTCCGCCAATATTTGCCGCACCGCCCAAACCAGCAAAAAGGACAGCCCTCTTTGCACTGTCCGGTAACCGTCCGGCGTCGTTGCGTCCAGCCAGCGAATTTGATCATTTTCTTTTACTTTTTTTGTCAATTCCTTTAAGCTGCCGTTAACTTCCGCTAAAACAATCCGGCCAGCAAAATCTTGTTGCTCTTTTTCAGCCAGATCTTTCAGGCAAAGATTCTTTTCCGTTATTTCCAATTTTTTCCCGTTTTGCAGCAAATGAATCATTTTTTTCTCCTTTTTTGCTGACAGTTATTCTTCCTTTTCCAGCAAGGCTTTCAGCCCTTTTATTTGTCTTTCGGTGTCGGCTTTTTTTTGCATGGCCGCCGAATTTTCCGGCGGCGCGTCCGCTAAGCCCTGCAAAATCATTTGCATTTCCTGCAATTCCAACTGCCTTAATTCCCGAAGGATCTCCTGATCTTTGGTTTTTTGCGCTTGGCCAAAATAATATTCGCTCTCGCTGTATGGCGTATCCTGCCCCCAAACGGCATAAATCACCGCGTAATACTTGCCGGCTTCTTTCAAATAATGCTCCTCGCTAATCCGATAGCCCAGCCGGTGGAGCCGGCGCCGCACCAAATGCCGGTCGGCATGCGGTGATAAAATTAATTCGGTTTTTTCCGTCAGGCAGTCCGCGCCGTTTTGCAAAATCGCATCCATGATGATGCCGCCCATCCCAGTAATAATCAAAGTCGTCAGCTTTCGGCCCCGGCAGGCGGTCAGGCCGTCCGAATGCAAAAATCGGATTTGCTCCTGCACGCCATAACTGGCCGCATTAGCCGCTGCCCGCAAAAGCGGCCGCTCCCGCACATCCATGGCATAAATCTCCCGTCCGGGAAAACGCCTAGCCAAATAAATCGGAATCAGGCCATGGTCGGTTCCGACATCAGCCAATATGCCCGATGAATTTCTGACCAAGCCGGCAATCAGCTGCAATCTTTTGGTTAATTTCATAACATAGTTGTCCTATTCCGTTGCGGTTCAGGCAAGCCCCACGCAAATGGATATTTATGCTTGCTATGCCCTTAGCGAGCACGCTCTCCTTTAATCTATCCCGCATAAATACCCGCTTACCCGAACGGTAAGCCTATTCCAAATAATCCTTTAATTTTCGGCTGCGGCTGGGGTGGCGAAGCTTGCGCAGCGCCTTGGCCTCGATCTGGCGGATCCGCTCTCTGGTGACGTTAAACTCCTTGCCTACTTCCTCCAGGGTTCTGGCCCGGCCATCGGTCAGACCAAAGCGGAGATTGAGCACCTTTTGCTCCCGGTCGGTTAAAGTTTTCAGCACATCAACCAGCTGCTCTTTCAGCAAAGTAAAAGCCGCCGCATCGGCCGGCACCGGTACGTTATCGTCTTGGATAAAATCGCCCAAATGACTGTCCTCTTCTTCGCCAATCGGGGTTTCCAATGACACCGGCTCCTGCGAGATTTTTAAAATCTCCCTGACCTTATCCACCGGCATATCCAGTTCCTCGGCAATTTCCTCCGGCAGCGGATCCCGGCCCAGTTCCTGTAAGAGCTGGCGCGATACCCGAATCAGCTTATTAATGGTTTCCACCATATGCACCGGAATCCGAATCGTTCTGGCCTGATCGGCAATCGCTCTGGTAATCGCCTGCCGAATCCACCAAGTGGCGTAGGTACTAAACTTATAGCCCTTGGTGTAGTCAAACTTTTCGACCGCTTTCATCAATCCCAGGTTTCCCTCCTGGATCAAGTCCAAAAACAGCATACCCCGCCCGACATAGCGCTTGGCAATACTGACGACCAAGCGTAAATTCGCCTCGGTCAGCTGCTGGCGCGCCTTAACATCGCCTTCTCCCATTTTTCGGGCCAACTCGACTTCCTCGTCCGCCGACAGCAGCGGGACTTTGCCGATTTCCTTTAAATACATTCTAACCGGATCGTCAATATTAATCCCGTCGGGCAGCGTCAGATCAAGTTCGATCTCCTCGTCCTCGTCTTCCTCGTCTTCCTCGTCAACGGCCATGCCCAGAACGTCGATTCCCATTTTATCGAGATAGTCGTACATATGCTCGATATCTTCCGAGTCAAGTTCGATATCTTTCAAAGAATCCTCAATCTGACGGTATTCCAGCACATTTTTCTTCCGTTTTGCCTCATTGACTAATTTTTCTAAATATTCCGTTAATTTTGGATTTTCAATATCGCCCATTT
>CAUVDV010000197.1:0-3852 GCA_963550755.1 uncultured Lachnospiraceae bacterium | reverse complement strand
CAATCGCCACCAAGCCAAAACTGTCTTTTTCCGAAGCCTTACTATCCTTTTTTAATTTGGAAATACCAACCGACAGCGATAAAATAAAAGGAACCGCCAAAATACCGGTGGTTGAACCGGAAGAATCAAAAGCAATTGCTAAAAACTCTTTGGATACAAAAAAAGATAAGCCAAAAATAATAAGATATATGACTAACAAAACCTGATACAAGGGAATATTATAAAAAATCCGCAAAAAGCCAAATGCCAGCAGTACCGCCAGCCCCACCGATACCACCACCAGCAGGCTCCAGCTCGAAATCTGACCGCCGGTAACCAGATTTACCTGATTGGCCAGCACCATTAGTCCCGGCTCGGCAATCGAAATAAAAAAGCCCAAAATCAGTCCGGCAATCAAAACAATCCATAGCTTATTCGTCTTTGCCAGCGCCAGACCGGTTAAACTGCCCAGAGGCGTAATTCCAATCTCAACACCAATCAGAAACAGCGCCAAGCCCAAAGTAATCAAGACACAGCCGATTAAAAAGCGAACCAGCAAAGTCCCGCCCAGGGGAGTCAGGGTAAAATTAAGAATCAAGACCAGCACAATAATCGGTAAAACCGATGACAGTACCTCTTTTAATTTAGAAACAATCAGATTCAATCCATCCTTCCTTTCCGCCTCTTAATTTCCCGCTGCTTTTCCCATAAACGCGTTTATCTTTAAATTGCATCCGCTAAAAACCTTTATCCGAACGGTTAATATCAAAATCCACATCCGTCATCCCAGCTTCAGCCCCGGCACGGCATTCAAATCCAGCCGGGCAAAGTTTCCTTTTAAATATTCATGATAAGCCGCCACTCCAATCATGGCCGCATTATCGGTGCAATATATGGGGGACGGCACATGAAAAAAATACCCCCGCTCCCGACACGCTTTTTCCATTCCCGCACGCAACCTAGAATTGGCCGCTACTCCGCCGGCCAAAGCAATTTTCTTTAAGCCGTAACACTCCGCCGCCTGCATGGTCTTCTCAATGACTACGTCCGTAACCGCCTTTTGAAAGGAAGCCACCAAATCCTCCCGACAAACCGTTTCGCCACGCTGCTCCGCCCGGTGCAGATAATTAATCACCGCCGATTTAACGCCGCTGAAGCTGAAGTCATAACTGCCTTCGATATGCGCCTTAGGAAAAACGATAGCATCTTCATTCCCCTGTTTGGCCGCCTGATCAATTTTCGGCCCGCCCGGATAGCCCAGTCCCACTTGCCGGGCAATTTTATCAAAGGCCTCGCCGATGGCATCGTCTCTGGTTCTGCCTAAAATCGTGTACTTACCGTAATCTTCGGTTTTAACCAAATGCGTATGTCCGCCCGAAACAATCAAGCACAAAAACGGCGGTTCCAGCCTTGGTTCTTCAATATAATTGGCGGCAATATGTCCGCTGATATGATGAACCGGCACCAGCGGCAGACCCAGCGCATAGGCCAAGGCTTTGGCTTCGGCCACGCCAACGAGCAGCGCTCCGACTAAACCCGGCCCGTAGGTAACGGCAATTGCCGACAGATCCTCAAACCGGCAGCCGGCCTGTATCATCGCTTCTTTAATTACCTGATCAATCTTCTCAATGTGCATCCGGGAGGCTAATTCCGGCACCACCCCGCCAAACCGCTGATGGGAAGCAATTTGAGAAGAAATAATATTAGAAAGGATTTCCCGACCGTTTGCCACCACTGCCGCCGAGGTTTCGTCGCAGGAGGTTTCAATCGCCAAAATCCTTATTTTTTCTTGTTCCATAACAGCCTTTCTGCAATTTTCTTTTTATTCCGTCACCAAAAACTCTTCACCCTTGGCCCAGCCGACAATCTTCCATTGATTTTGATCATTGGCGTACAAGAGATAGTCAATATAATAATTATTTCCTTTCACATTCGAATAAAATACGACACTCACTTTGACTGTTTGCCGGGCGACCCCATTATATTTTACTTTTTCCATATTGTAAGGCGCCAGCGCCTTAAAATCAACAATTTTTACCTTTTGATTTCTTTGCCGTTCCACTTCCGCCCACACTTTTAACTGCTGGCTCTCTTCTTCATTTTTCTCTAACAGCTCCGGGGAAAATTGGCTGCGCTGCAGCTTAATCAGCTCATCCATTTCTTCTTTTTTCAGATCTCTGCTGTATGTTATCTTTAAAATCAACGAATTAAGTGCAATTACCTGATCCGGCGATTTGGCCGCCAACTGTAAAATTCTTTGCCTTTCCGCCGCGTTTTTATCATCCAATAGCTCGATGACCTTGGCCTCATTCAAGGCATTTGTTTCTGCGACCGGTTTTGACTCCTGCTTTTTTTCCTGAAAAGCATATATTCCATACAAAGCCCCTCCCAGTACCGCTATCAACAAAATCACAACTATCCATTTCTTCATGACGAAATCACCTCAATCATCAATTCTCATTCCTATCTAAACCCTCTGCTTTTTGGGGACGGAAACATCCTCTGTTTCCGCTTTTTCTAAAGCTTGTCCCCAGTTCAGACAAACAGATAGTTATTGATATGCCAAGAGAGCTCGCTGCCAGAGGCATACCAAGCATAACTACCCATTTGTTTATGGCTTGCTGAACTATAACCTATTTTGTCCGTCAATGCAAGAAATTTCAGTTTATTCAAAGGTCAAAGTTATTGTTTCCCGATCCCTGGGAATAATGGTATTTTTAAAAATCACTTTTGCGGCCGGCAGCTGCTCTTTGGGATAAATCAGCGACGGGCTGAAGTGTGTCAGCCAAAGCTTTTTTACTCCGGCTTTTCTGGCCAAAGTTGCCGCTTCCTCAAAAGTCATATGTTTATAGGCAACGGCATTCGTATTCTCCAGCTTATCGGCGTACATACCCTCGCAAATAAATAAATCAGAGCCCCTCGCTTCTTCCTCAATCGACAAAGTCGGCCGGGTATCCGTGCAATAGGTAACATGCAGCCCTTTTCGCTCCTCGCCCAAAACCATATCCGGCGTAAAGATCTGCCCTTCCCATTCAATCGTATCGCCCTTTTGCAGCTTTGACCAGAAGCGCAGCGGAATATTAAGCGCCTTGGCGCTGTCCGCGTCAAATCTTCCCTGCCGGTCAATATGCAGGGCGTAGCCATAACAATTAACCCGGTGGTTGACATGAAAGGCTCGAATCCGATACCCTTTTCGGCTGATTTCCTCCCGTTCCTCCCGGATTTCGTGAAACTGGATAGCAAAGGGCAGCTGCGGCACAATGATCCGCAGCGCATTTACCACTTTTTCCAGGCCCTTGGGCCCAATCATCAGCAGCGGCTCGGTCCGTTCCGAATTGGCCATCGCCAGGAGCAGACCCGGCAAGCCGCTGATATGATCAGCATGAAAGTGCGTGATACAAATCGTATCAATCTGCTTATAGCCCCAGCCCTGCTCCTTGAGTGTGATTTGTGTTCCTTCCCCGCAGTCAATTAATAGATTGCTGCCGTTATGTCTGGCAATCAGCGAAGTCAGCCACCGATAAGGCAATGGCATCATTCCGCCGGTTCCCAGCAAACAAATATCTAACATTCGGTTCCTCTTTCTATTGTAACATCTCTTTTACCTGCTTAGCTGCATTTTCCGGCGTAAAACCAAATTCCCGAAAAGCAATCTCAGCCGGGCCGGAAGCGCCAAAGCCCTCCATCGCAATCATTCGGCCGGAAAAGCCCAGATACTTATGCCAGCCAAAGCTGCTGCCTGCTTCCATCGCTAACCGCACCGTCACCTTCGGCGGCATAACTTGATCTTTATATTCCTGCGGCTGTTTCTCAAATAATTCAAAGCTGGGCATACTGATAACTCTGGCCGCAATGCCGTCCGCCTTTAACATC
>CAUVDV010000196.1:0-3853 GCA_963550755.1 uncultured Lachnospiraceae bacterium | reverse complement strand
ATGGGCAAGGTGTTTGTAATTTATCAAAATAAAAAACAATAAATAAGGACATTTTGCCTTATCTGTAATCAAAAATGACAAATGTCATCTTTAGACATGACAAGCCGCACTTGTATGCCGTGGTTAAAACCAATATAATAAAAGCAACAAGGCGGTTGATATAGTATAATTAGTATTTAATTATATTATCGGCGGGTTTACCCAAAATATAATAGGCAGTATTATTTTTTTTAGAACCGGTATTTGATGAAGGAGAAAACGAGATGATTATTGAGGCAAGTAATGTAGTAAAAAGGTATAAGGAGGTCACGGCGCTGGATCATTTTGGTTTTGCGGCGGAAAAAGGCGATATCATCGGCCTGTTGGGACCGAACGGTTCCGGCAAAACCACCTTTATCCACTGCGCGCTGGCGCTGCTGACGTATGATAAGGGAGAAATCAAGCTGTTTGACCGCCGAATGGAGCCAAGCTCCTATGACCTGAAACGGCGGATCGGAATCGTGCCGCAGGAAGTATCGGTTTTTGACACACTGAACGTCTGGGAAAATATTGATTATTTCTGCGGGCTGTACATTGACGATGCTAAGCTGCGCAAGGAGCGGGTGGAAGAAGCGCTCGAGTTTACCGAACTGACCAAATACCGCCAGTTTTTGCCGAAAAAATTAAGCGGCGGTTTAAAAAGGCGGTTAAATATTGCCTGCGGGATTGCCCATAAACCGGAACTGATTTTTTTAGATGAACCAACCGTAGCGGTTGACGCCCAAAGCCGCAATTTTATTTTAGAAGGAATTCGCAATTTAAATAAAGCCGGGGCAACAATTATTTATACTACGCATTATCTGGAGGAAGCGGAAAGCTTATGCAAGAAAATCATCATCATGGATAAGGGCAAAAACATTGCCGAAGGAAGCCCGGAAGAATTAAAGGAAAGAATCTGCGGCGGAGAAAAGATTGAGATTTCGTTTAAAGAGGAACCGGCGGAGCTGGCGGCGGAATTGAAAAAGCTGCCGGGCATCGCCCGGGTGGATGATTACGCCGATGGCTATCTGCTTCAGTTTTTATCCCGGCGCGGTAATTTAAATACTTTGCTGACCTTTATCGAGGAGCGGGGATTGATTTACAATAGCCTTTATATCCGGCGCTCAACCCTGAACGAGGTATTTTTGGAGCTGACCGGCAAAGAATTGAGGGAATGAGTGATGAGAAGCTTAAAATATACAATCAAATCAATGTTTCGGGAGAAGTCCTTTGTTTTTTGGACAATTTTATATCCGATTATTTTATGCAGCTTTTTTTATTTGGCCTTTGGTTCGCTTTTGCAGGGAGAGCCAATTCGGTTTTCGGTTGGGATCGCGCCGAACAGTCAGGTCACGGGGATCCTGCAAAATATTGATGTGCTGCAGTTAAAGGAATATCCGGCGGAAAAAGCCGAAGAAGCACTGAAAGCCGGAGAAATCGCGGCTTATGTGACCGATGATCTGGAGGTTTTAGTGGCCAAATCAGGTGTCGGCCAAACGACGGTGCAAAATATTATAACCAATCTCAAGCAGTTTTTTTATTTGTTTGCCCATGGCGCCGATCCCAAATGGCTGGATTTTGACCGGACCTATGTCAAAATAGAAAGGCAAAATGTCTCGCCTTATGCGGTATTGTTTTATACTTTATTTGGTATGTTTTGCTTTTATGGATTTTTCGGTGGTGTTCAGATCGTGGACATCTTTCAGGCCGATATGTCGGAGTTGGGCAAACGGATGACGGTGTCGCCGGTTAAAAAAGGATCCTATATTGTCAGCGGTTTGGCGGTGGTAGTCATGCTGAACGTTTTGGCCAATCTGCTGCTGCTGGCTTATCTTAACTGGATTTTAAAGATTTCTTTGTTCACCGATTACCCGGCCAGTATTGGCCTGATTTTAGCGGGGAACTTAGTCGGAATCACCATGGGCGTGTGGATTGGCTCGAACAGCCGCATCAGTCCGCAGCTGAAAACTGGTCTGGGAATTGGGATTCCCCTCTTTTTATCCTCCCTTGCCGGCATGATGAGCGTAAATATTAAAACTATGGTCATGCGGTATCTGCCGTGGTTAGACCAAATCAATCCGGTTTCTATTATTACCAGCGGACTTTATCGGGTTAATCTGCTGGGCAATCACAATTATTACGGCCGAGGAATTTTCATTTTGCTGGGCCTTGGCGCAGCGTTTGCCCTGCTGTCGATTCGGGCCTTACGGAGGAGAAGCTATGACAGTTTTTAAATATTTTTTAAAAATACTATGGCGCTATCATTTAGCGGCGTCGCTATATGTGATAATTTTTATGGGGATTGCCGTTTTGGCGGCGCAGCAGGATAGGGGCGGACAGCAGTATACGGCGGTCAAAGCCAAGGTAGCGGTAATTGATGAGGACGGCGGACCGGCGGCCAAGCATTTGGCCGAATATCTGGCCGCCGGCAATACGCTGCTGCCGGCACCGGAAAAGCGGGATATTGATGAGCAGGTTTACATGGGGCTGCTTGACATGGTGGCGATCATTCCCCATGGCTTTGCTGAAGCGGGATCTCAGCAGCAGATTGCAGTGCATCAAAATGCTTTTTCAACCGAAGCCTATAAGGCAGCCCAAGACCTGAGCGGCTATATGTACTTGCTTAACCTAAGCCGAGATGAAAGAGGAGAGATTAATTATGAACGTTTAAGCGGCGCTTTGCAGGAAAAAGCGGAAGTTCGCTTAGTCGGCGCTGCCCGTCAGCAAACCAGCCAAACGGAATGGTACAAGCGCTATATGGACGCGGCGCTTTATCCGGTCACGGCGGTGGTGATTTTTGTAATCGGCATGGTCATGGCTGACTTTAATAGTAAAAAAATTGCTTTTCGCAACCGCTGCTCCGGCAAATCACTGCGCGACTTTCAAGTCCAGATGTTTGTCGGCCAGCTGATATTCGGCGTTTTCTTATGGGCGCTGCTGCTGGCGGTGCCGGCGTTTTTGCTCAAAGCGAATTTCAGTCAGATCCATGTTGGCCTTTATGCGCTTAATTTAGCAGTTTTGATGATCACGACGCTGTGTTTGGTATTCTGCTTAAATACAGTGATTCAAAATAAACATGCGTTAAGCGCCATTGCCAATATTTTTGCGCTGGGCAGCGCCTTTCTTTCCGGCGCCTTTATCCCGCAGGAATTTTTGGGAAGTTTTGCCTTAAAACTGGCGCATTTTTTGCCGACGTATTATTTTGTCAACGCCAATGCGGCCATTGCCGGCGGCTTGGGGGATTGGCCAGTCAATATGGGCATGCAGCTTTTATTTGCCGCCGCCTTTTTGCTGGTCGGATATTATTTGGCTAAGATCCATCAGCGGGAAAAAGCGCTGGAGATTTAGACGGCAATATTAATCCGCTTAAACATCCGCGCGGAATATGTTGCTGCGCGGCAGCAGACAGGCGGTGTTTTCATGGTTTACCGGCAATTTCATCAAAAAATGATAAAAATTAACAAAAATTAACCAAATTAACCAATCTTTTAAAAAACGTTTGACATTGCATAAAATAAGTGATATTCTAAGAGAAGTAGAGTTGGTTGCAGATTCCATCTTAATTGAAGTTAAATGCTCAACCTACGCGCAGTGATTTTTAATTTACAGGAGGAAAAACAATGAAACAAGGCACAGTGAAGTGGTTTGACGCAAAAAAAGGTTTTGGATTTATTTCAGTTGATGGTGGAGACGATGTCTTTGTACATTTCACCGCTATTGGCGGCGACGGCTTTAAGTCTTTGGAAGAAGGCGACCAGGTAGAATTTAATATCGTGGAAGGTTCTAAGGGACCGCAAGCGGCTGATGTTGTTAAATTATAGAAATAAGTCAAAAA
>CAUVDV010000195.1:0-3872 GCA_963550755.1 uncultured Lachnospiraceae bacterium | reverse complement strand
ATGA
Source organism: uncultured Lachnospiraceae bacterium (assembly GCA_963550755.1). Lineage (GTDB taxonomy): Bacteria > Bacillota > Clostridia > Lachnospirales > Vallitaleaceae > W11650. The sequence continues at coordinate 3,868 of CAUVDV010000195.1, read as the reverse complement.
ATCGTCCCATCATCCTCCCCTTTTGGCATTTATCATTACCCCGCGCCGGCCCGAAAGCTGGCGCCGGAATAACTTCATAATATTATTCTTTGGCCGGTGCCGAAGCGCCGCTGGCCTTGGCCTTAGCCTCCAGCTCCAACCGCTTTTTCTTATTGCTGCGCACCTGAAGCACAAAGGTAACAACCGTGATCACCAGCAGAATCGCCTGTGGAATCAAGGTTTCATACAGCGGATAAATCCCTAAAATATCCAGCACTTCCGTGACCGGGAACCAGTTCTGATAGGAAGCCTCAATCACGCCGCCCTCAATAAACTCTTTGATGCCGGCTCCCAAAAAGCAAATGGCCATCGCCGCCATCAAAATACTAGTTGCCAAGAAAAATGGCTTAAGCGGCAAGCGCACACTCAGGAATCGGATCAGCAAAAAGACCACCACTAAAATCGCGCAGCCCGCCAGAAAACCCAGCCAAACCATATTGGCATTGCTTTCCTGCATCAGCGGCTGGTAAAACAAAATAACCTCTGCGCCCTCGCGAAATACCGCCAGCCACGCAGTAAAGCCAAGAGCGATCGCGCTCCCCCGCTCCAGCGAGCCGGCTACCTTGCTTTCAATGTACTGCGACCAGACCGCCGATTCAGATTTGGAAACCATCCAGTTGCTGACGTAAAACAGCACCGCTACCGCTAAGAGCGCCGCCGCGCCTTCAATAATTTCCTGCGACATGGCGTTTTCCGGATTGATTTTTTTCAAATAATCAATGAAATACGCCATGATAAAGCTGCACACCACCGCGAAAGCCGCTCCGGCATAAACAGCCGTCACGCTCCGCTTATTGCCGGTCTTAATCAAATAAGCAATGATTGCGCCGACAATTAAAATCGCTTCTAAGCCTTCCCGCAAAATAATGGCCAAGCTGCCGATAAAGACCGCTACCCCACCGCCGGTTTGACCCGTTGTTTGGCTCGGCTCACCGGACGGCTGATTTTCCGTGACTTGCGGATTTTCCGTGTCCGTCTTTGGCTCGTCCGGCCTGCCGTCCGGCTGCAGGATATCAGCGTCCTCATGCAGCATATCGCTTAGCTTCTGGCCTTCGGCCTTTACACTTTCCAGGCTGCCGTCTTCTTTTTTAACCGCTTTGCGGAAAGCCACAAACTGCAATTCAACCGCGCTGACCCGGCTGCCGGAAATATAAGTCATAACATTCCGCTCAAAGCCGGTGGTTTCGTAATAGCCCCAATATGTCGCCTTGGCGTATTCGTAAGCGTCTTTTTTATCCCCCGCTTCATATAATTCTTCTACCCGGCCGATCAGCACATCAATCGCATCGGCTACCTCGTGCCAGTTGCGGGCTTCCAAACCATTCGCCGTCGAATATTCTTCCCAAGTTTTGTAATATTTTTCTTCTTCCGCCCACACCGCTCTTGGCAGCATGAACAAAAGCACCAGCGCTAATACAGCGCCCACCAGTTTCCGTGAATTTTGCTTTTTTTTCATATTGCTCCCTCTTTTATTGGTATTCCTGTTCCGTCTCCGGCGGCAGGACATAATCCTGTTCTGCGATTTTATATTGCCAGGCAAACTCACCCGTCAAAAATGCTTCATTTAATATATGATCTGCCAAGCCGGCCTCTCCTTTTAAAAAATAAGAATAGTTTTCTTGCTGAGCGTCCCAAGTAGCGTCCAAATGATAGTAGCTGCCGTTCAGCTCGACAACATTCCAGGCATGAAGCTTTTCCGCGTTCCGGCCGGTAACGGAGCCGGTCACGATCCGGACATTAATTCCCGCCTGCCGCAGCATCCGGTAGAGAGCCACCGCATAGCCCTGGCACGTTGCGTTTTCCTGAATCAACGCCGCATAAGCGGTTGAACGCATAACATAATAAGGATTCTTACGGTGAACCTTATCATATTTAACCTGCCGGCAAACATAATCATATATTGCTTTAATCTTGGCATAATCTGACATCTGCAGCTTAAAATCAAGCCCATCAAAAATTTCCGCCAGCTTTCCGGCCACTTCCTCTTCTTGAAATAAGTAGAGATAATATTTCGGAACGATCTCAACGGTGTAAAAATATCGCTCATCCGCCCGGCGGCAGCGGCTCTTTTGTTCATAACCGCCATATTGATAGCGGATGTAGTCGCCCTCATCCGGCCGCTCGGTTTCCTGCAGTGCTGCTTCCATCCACCCGCCGACGATGGCCGTCATTTCCGCCAGCATATCCCGTTTCTGCTCAAAAGAAATCACGATCCGGCGCGAATGCGCCCGCAAAGCCTGACGTATTTGCGCAATGACCTCGCTTTCATTGGCAATCACCGCTGGCCTTACCCCGCCTGCATTTTGGTTTTGCCCCGGCCGAGTTAATATTGCGCCCAAAATCAGGAAAGCCCCTATTGCGCCAATTATGAAAAGCCTTTTTTGTCCTCTCACTCCGCCTGCCCTTCTTTTAAACCATTGCCACTGCCTTTTTCAGTTAGCCGGGACTAACCCCGGCCCCAAAAAAGAATGCTGAAACGCTGAGCTTTGTCTGGTCTTAAAATTTCAGCATCGCCTGCTTGTTTTGACAAACTTTCATTTCACAATGCCTGTTAATGATAATCATTCTTATCAAGATCCTCTAAAACATAAATATTATGCCATAGGAAAATAGGCTTGTCAATAGAAAAAAGTTTGGCCTGGTCTATGGCTGAAAATTGCTTTTTCAGCGGATTTGCGAAAAAAGCGTCAAATTTTTCGAATTATCTCAATAAAAATTTAATCAACTTTCCATAAATCTTGATCAGAAAGGGAAGCCGTGACGGAAAGCTGTCAAATTTACTCGCCGGAACGCTTGTTTTTTGTTTTACCTTTTGTTATACTAAACTTAGCTTTCCAAGTTATCCATATAAAATTCGTCTTTTTTGCTTTCAATGAAACAGGCCGAAGCGCCGATAAAAAGCAGGACTTGCTTAGGTTCGCCCAAAAGCTTCGCTGCAAATTTTGAGCGATTTGTCAAGTGTTTTTTGGATAAAAAGCCGGGGATTTTATAAAAACGGAATCGAAAGCCCTTGATTTTATTGGGCTAAAGATTCCGAGAGATTATATGTTTTTTAAGGAGGAGAGAATTATGCAAAAAAAGTTTTATCTGGTACTTATCTGTTGTCTGCTGATGCTGACGGTTGCTTTGCCGGCTGAGGCCGCGACAAATGCGGTACCTTCCGGCGTTAAAGTGCGCGTTGACCAAAAGGCTGTCGCTGTTCGGGCTTATAATATCGACGGTGCCAATTATTTTAAGCTGCGGGATGTGGCAATGGCCTTAAAAAACAGTACCAAGTCATTTAATGTCAGTTGGAACAACACCACCAAAAGCATCACCCTGACCAAAGGCCAAAAATACCGGCCGGTCGGCGGCGAGTTGTCCCCGGATTTGCCAGCCATTACTTCTATCGCACCCAGCGAAGCCGGTTTAATCTTGGATGAAGTCCCGGTCGAGCTAACCGCCTATACAATTAACGGCAATAACTATTTTAAGCTCCGCGACCTGTGCGCCTTACTGGAAATCGGTGTAACTTATTCCGCCGAGCAAAACCAAATTCAGCTGCGGACTGATACGGACTACGTCCGTTCGGCTTTTCTTGAATTAGCCGATAAAGAGCCTAATGAATACCAATTCGTCCAAGTCCATAATTCCAAATATTTGTACAGTGTTGAGCTGCCTGCCATTTTGGCCGGTCTGCCTTTAAATCACGCTGGTGACGGCCTGACCGTGTATGATGACAGCGATAAAGACCACACCTCTTACAGTAACTTAAGTGTTTTTGCCAGCTATAACGTGCTTGACCAAACATTGGAGGAAGCGGCACAAGGACTGCTCAGCTACATTCCGA
>CAUVDV010000194.1:0-3915 GCA_963550755.1 uncultured Lachnospiraceae bacterium | reverse complement strand
GTAATTGTAGAGAGTCTTTTCACAAATGCCAAGTTCGGGATGATTCGCTAAAATCTGATAGGGAGATTGCCCTTGTTTTAGGAGAGGGCCGACAATATCGGCCATGACTTTTGCTTCTTGATTTTTCCTTTCCGATGGTCTGGGCGATTGCGGTTTTGGTAGAACCGTTGGTAATGCCGGTAAGAATGATCCGTCGTTCTTCTAAGGTTAAATGAGAAAAAGCGTTGGTTGTACTCATAATTGCCTCCCTTTCTGGCGGCTGTCTGTATAGTAAGTGTACAACTTATTTCCACCTTTGGGCAAGTGGAAATATGAGAAAGACTAAAATCCACTTCTCCCCCTTCCATGTGGAAATAACTTTTTCACTTTACCCCCAAATTTTTTTGTTCCGCTTCCTATTCGGTTCCTATTCCGTTTGCTTTTTTTTTCGTTTTTTAGCTAATTTTTCCTTTTCTACCTCCTCGCCAGAGTTTCACTGGCATCATTGCTCAGGATTCCGAGAGATCATTGTATGTTTTTGTTGATGCAACCCTCTCCATATGGTACAATCAAGTTACCCAATACTAACTTGATTGACTTTCACAGATTGGGAGTGCAGTATGTACCTGATATTGACTGCTGCAATTGGGATGTTTGCCGCGCTGCTGATGTTCTGCGGTGATATGCTGCTTTATTTTACAACCGATGACTTCAAAATGGACGGAACCTACACGCCTTACATTGGCATTATGAAAAAGCTATCCGACCGGCGGCTGAAGCTGGGTGGACTGCTTGCCCCCATTGCTGCATTCTTCTATTGCATCGGGTATTTCCACATTGCACTGGTCGCTGTAGATGAGTGCAGGATTATCGCTATTGCCGCAGCGCTGACTTGCTGCCTGGTCATCATTATCGGCGGCGCTTATCATGCTCAGTTTACTTACTTCGGGCTACTGGGGAACACTGAGCATCAGGAAGGATTTGTGATTTACTTTGGCGCGTCGTTGTTGTTTGTTTTGTAAGGAGGGCAGGAAAATGAAAGTAAGCCATATGATTATGAAAGTGGAAAATCTGGACAAGGCCGTTGCGGAGTACCGCGCAAAAGGCTTTGAGGTGGAATACGGTAAATCCGAAAACCCTATAAATGCGCTGATTTTCTTTTCGGAGGGGCCATATATTGAGCTACTGGCCTCCTCTCATATGCCGGGTATTGTAAAGAAGATAGGGCGCTTAATCGGCAAGGGCAGCACAATAGACCGGGTTGATTTTTGGGACAAATCCCCTGCTGGTGAGTATTGTGGATTAGCTCTTGAAACCTATGCATCTACTCTGGAAAAAGAGGTTGAAATTCTGAAAAAACACGGCTTCAGTTGTATGCAAATGAACAATCGTCGCGATGATACAAAAGGACGTAGTCTGCGTTTTAAGACAGGTTATCCTAACGATTTGGAGCTTCCGTTTTTAATGACCTATTTCAACATTGATCCGAAGCCCGAAAATTTTGTTCATCCCAACGGAGTGCAAGCAATCACGAAAGTGCGCTTTGGGACGAGGGCTGACCTTGTTCCCGTAATACAAGAGCTTTGTGATGACCCGGTGCTGGAGCTGTTTGTCGGCAATGGGATTAGCGTTGAACGGAAGTGATTAGCAACTTTGTTGCCAAAAAGGAAGTGTTGTGCTGTGGATAGAAAACCGGATTATTCTAATTGGGTTTCAAAGAAAATACTGATTGCCATGGGTTGCGTGAGCGGATTATTAATTGTGCTGTTTGTGTTTAGCTTTATACCGTAAGAAACAACAGTGTGGATTATTCTTCTTATCTTTGCCTTGGGAGCGCTTGCTGTCATGGGGCTGTTTTGCTATATGCTCTATGCTCGAAGTCTGCTATCTTATGATCATGGCGGCGTGCCGGGGGAAATTCTCGATAACGTGCTGCGCCACCTTGATTGGGATGGTCAGGGACAACTTTTGGATATTGGGTGCGGCAGCGGCGCAATGACAATAAAAGCGGCAAAAAAGTATCCACAGGCTGAGATAACCGACATAGATTATTGGGGTGTCGGGTGGGATTACGCGCAGAGCCAATGCGAGAGAAACGCTGAAATAGAAGGCGTGACAGGACAAATCACCTTCAAAAAGGGTGATGCCGCCCACCTTGATTTTTCGGACAGCACCTTCGATGCGGCAATCAGCAATTTTGTGTTCCACGAGGTAAAAACACAACCGGACAAAATGACGCTGATTCGGGAAGCCCTGCGAGTTGTTAAGCCCGGTGGAGTATTCTCTTTTGGCGATGTGTTTTATAGCAAAAGTAATTACCCTAACTTAGATGCCATGATTCAGGCGCTGTCGCGTACAAGGCCGATGATATCGGTGTTCTCAATCCCCGTCACCTAACCGTCAATCTCGCAGCTGTGCGCCTGCAATTCAGATATTTTAGCCTTGATTTTCTCCTGCTCATCGCGGAGCTTTACGATTTTTCGGTTCACAAATATCAATACTTTTTTATCAAAATTAAAAAAACGAGGAAACTCAAAAAAACATCTCCCTTGACTTTTCCCTTATTTTTTATTATTATTTAAGGGAAAAGGAGGAGCTTAGGGGAATGCGTACATTTAATTATTCAGCCATAAAAAATAGAGCATGGGACTCGGATATCCTTGGATATATTGCTGCTATTTATCAAGAATCCGGTAAACAAGAGCTCTATCTCAAGCAGCGTCCGGAGGAACTGGAAAAACTGGTGAACATAGCAAAAGTTCAAAGTACGGAAGCTTCCAATGAAATTGAAGGCATTGTTACCACTAACACTCGCCTCAAACAATTGGTAGAGGAAAAAACCACTCCAAAGAACCGAAATGAACAAGAAATTGCCGGTTACCGTGATGTCCTGGGGATCATCCATGAAAGTTTTGATGCTATTGCAATTTCTCGAAATTATATCTTGCAGCTTCATAAGATAATGTATCGCCATTTCAATAACCCTATGGCTGGTAAAACAAAAAATGTGCAAAATTATATCAGTGCAAAATACCCTGATGGGCATACGAAAATACTGTTTACGCCTCTGGCGCCATATGAAACCCCGGAAGCCTTGGACAGAATATGTGAGGAATATAATAAAGTAATTGGCAATTTTGAACTTGAGCCACTTATCGCCATTCCAATTTTTATTCATGACTTCCTTTGCATTCATCCATTTAATGATGGCAATGGCAGAATGAGTCGGCTCCTCACAACTTTACTGCTCTATCACAACGGATTTTATGTGGGCAAATATATCTCCTTAGAAGCAAAAATTGCCAAAAACAAGGATTTATACTATGATGCCCTAAGACGCTCACAATACGGTTGGCATGAGGGCAAGGAAGATTTTCTCCCCTTTGTAAAATACATTCTTAGTATTATTCTTGCCGCCTATAAAGATTTTACCGAACGATTTTTAATCGTAGAAGAAAAACTCCCCGCCATCGAAATGGTTCGTAAGGCAGTTCACAATAAAATAGGACATTTTACCAAGCAGGATATTCGTGAATTATGCCCTGCCCTAAGCCTTAGCTCAATAGAAGGAGCATTGCGAAAACTGGTGAGCGCAGGAGAATTAAAACGCGAAGGTATCGGAAAATCAACCTGCTATCTCCGGTTAAAATAGCGCCAATCTATTAACCGGCTAAATTGAAATAACCGGCGGAAATCATCTTCTTATTTCAATTTTAGCTTTTAAAATAACCATACCAAACATTCCCTTAAATTTTAATCAAATTTAAGGGAATATTTGACCTTTAAGGGCAAAGGAACGAAAACTATAATTTTCACCACCTGCCCTTTTTTACTCCTGATAATACCGGGCCTGGGCATCCCAAAGCTGCCGGTACTTGCCGCCGCCTTGGTAAAGCTTGGCATGACTGCCGATTTGCACAATCCTGCCTTCATCAA
>CAUVDV010000193.1:0-3927 GCA_963550755.1 uncultured Lachnospiraceae bacterium | reverse complement strand
TATCTAACGATTCTTCCTCTCCCAAAAGCGGACACTTTATTTTACCATTTATAAAAAAAGGAAAAAAAAGACTTATATTAAAATCTGTTTAAAAATAGAAGAAAGTCTGTTAAAATATTTAAAAATCATGTATAATCTAAAGAAAAACCGTGGCTGTTCAAGTAAGCTATTTGTCATTCACCCAAAGGAGAAAATCACGTCCAAAATAAACTTGGCCGGGGTGTTAAGACAGCGGCGGGCTTGATCTGATCGGCTGGTTTAAGCGGCAACCCAAAAACTGGAAACGGGAGGTTCCCGATCCATCAAGAAAGTAGAGGAAAGCATGAAAAGAATATTAGCGCTGTTACTGGGAATGATAATTCTGCTGTCCGGCATTTCCGTACAGGCGGCAGAAAGCACCTTGGAAGAAAAAGCGTCAAGGCTGAATAAACTTGGTATTTTAAAAGGCGACGGCAAATCCTATAATTTGACCGGCACTTTGACCCGGCAGGAAGCGGCGACTTTTATTGTCCGGCTGTTGGGGGCGGAGAAGGAAGTGATGACCAATGCGTCCAGCTATCCGATCGGCACGTTTACCGATATTAATGCCAAAACCGACTGGGCGGCGCCGTATATTGGTTACTGCCTGCAAAAGGGAATTATCAACGGCTATGCCGACCGGACTTTTCGGCCGAAAGCCAAACTGGAAATGCAGGCTTTTGCCAAACTTTTATTGGTGGCGCTGGGCTATCAATACGAGAAGGATTTTACCTGGCAAAACACCTTGAAAAAAGCCGAGGACCTGAAAATCGTAACCGCCGGCGAGGTCAGCCTGGCGGCGGCCAATCCGTTTACCCGGGGCGATGTGATTAAGCTCATCGATCGGGTGCTGGCCATGAAAAATGTGCAGACCGAAAGAGAAATGTTTTATAATTTGTTAAAAAATGAAGGCGTGACCGAGAGCACCCTCGCGGAAGTGGGGCTGCTCCGCCGGACCGGCAGCAATCGGGTGGAAGAAGTAAAAGAAATGGCGGCCGGCCGCTACAGCGTCCGCTTCAGCAATCCGCCTAAGGTCTTTTCGGCGGAGAATATGATTCTGGTGGAGGAAGGCGGCCGCAATTTAAAGGTAAAATCGATTCGGGCGACTGATCTTTTGAATTCGTTTGTGGTCGATACCGATCAGCCGTCGGAGAACGTCAAGTACCAGATTTTGATCAAAGACGTGATTGACCGCGATAACACGTATTTTCAGGAATATAAAAAGGAATTTGTGTCGCTCCGCCGCCAGGGGATTGAAACGGATCTTTTCCGGCTCAACCGGATCGACGTGCTTGACCGGCGGACGATTGAAGTCGAGTTTACGCATCCGATCGGCGATATTATGACCAATCAAAGTTTTTATACAATTAAGCGCGATCAAAGCGTTGTGGCCGATAGCGCCGCTTTAAAAGTAAGCCTGGCAGGCGAGAACAAAGTGCGGATTCAAATGCAAAATTACAGCTTTGTAGAAAATGCCGTTTATGCCTTAACGGTATCGGGCAGCGCCCAATCAAAGCTCGGCGTCAGGATTAATTCCGGCAAGGAGGATATGCTTTTATTCTTAGGCAAGCAGGCGGAGGAAGCAAAGTTTGATATTACTTCGATTGAAATGCTGGATCGCAATACCATTCGGCTGACGGCTAATAAGACGGTCAGCACCGCTACGGCCGAGCAGGTCTTTTCCTATTATTTGACCGATAACAACGCTTCGCCGATTGCGATTGATAAAGCAACTGTACTGGCCGGCAGCGACAGCAGCGAGCAAAGTATTCTGCTTAAAACGTCTCGAACGCTGATTGAAAATAGGACCTATACTTTAAAAATTAATCAGCTTTATACTGAAGGCCGGACAGAATCGATCATTGAAAAGGATTACCGCTTTACTGCGGGTGTGGTCGGAACCAGCAGTTATGATTTCAGCGAGGCCAGACAGCTTGACCCGTATACGATTCAGTTTAACTTTGATACCGCCATGGATCAGCGGACCGCCGCGCAGCCGCAAAATTATTATATCCGCCGGGAACTAAGCAGTAAAACGATTGTGCCGGCTGCTATTTATAATGATTATGAAAATGGCCGGATGCTGATGTATTTGGCTGAGCCGCTGCGGGAAAATAATACAGCCGTTTATTACCTGTACGCCAAAACGGATATCAAAGGGGCTAACGGAGAATGGCGCAAGGATCCTGCCAAGATTGGCTTTGACGTAACGAACATGGCAGAAGAAAAGGTGGCCTTTGAAAAGGTCATTTATATCGGAGATAACGCCATTCAGATTTACTTTAGCGAACCGGTGGCCAAAGCGGTGCCGAACTTGGATGTGGATAATTACCAAGTATACGATCAGGGAACGAATCAGGAGCTGTATATTTTGGGAGTGCGCTATATTGACGGCCGCCGGATCATTTTGAACGTCCAAAATTATAATGCGAACCGGACCTATGCATTAAAAGTGAAAGAAGTTCTGGAGTTTAATGGTCTTAATGTGGTTAAAGATCTGCCGGCGGCGGAAATTGAAAAAGGCGTTTTAGTACAGTAATAAAACAGCAAGAAGGGGAGCGCCAAAGGCTTCCCTTTTTGCCAAGGTTAAAAAAATATTGCTTTTGCCGATAAGATATGTGATTACAGGGACGATAAAAAACAAAGAACTGTCAGATGAGAAAAAACGATAAGAAGATAAGAGGAAAGGAGAGCCTATGAAAAAAGCTCGTAGAACGTTGATGCTAACGATAATGACTTGGTTGTTCATAAGCTCATCTTGGAGCCTGGCGGCGGAGGGAGAAAAAGAAAAAGTACTGCTGATAGTTGGCGAAACGGTCGAGGAAACTACGGTTTCGGGAATTGAGTTAGAGCTTTGGCAGCAAAACGCCGACGGCAGCGTCGGCGAAAAAGTTGGCAGCTTTGTCAGTGAAGCCGAAACGACCGGCGCCGGACATATTAATTTAAACTTGAAGCAGGGAGCTTATATTTACCGAATTTTATCGCCGGATTATGTTTTGCCGAAGAAAGCGACATGGGCTGATTTTGTGGTAGAAGCCGGAGAAAATACGATTTTGGTTTGGGTGGAACCGCGGGAGGACATGGCTGACGGCCAAGAAAAAACCGAGTCAAGCGAGAAAAGCAAAGAAGCGGACAAGCCCTCGGGCGCTAAGGGCGAGATCAGCGGTACAGGCAAAGGCGAATTTAACGTCGGTAATTTGATTTTCGGAACGTACGGCGGCATTGGGATTACCTTGATCTTGCTGCTGTTAGCTATTTTGGGCGTGGTGGGCTTAGATTATCGGATGCGCCGCCGCTGAGCCAATGGGGACGCGCTAAATCATTTGCCCGGGATCTGCCATCAAGAAGGCAGGCCGAACTGTAAATACCGAAAACTTTGTGCTTTTGCCCGGAAGGGCCGCCGCCAAAGCACTTTGGGCGGAAAGGGAGAAGTCGAGTTAAAAAATTAAAAAAAAGACAAATTTTTCAAATTTTAATATTAAGAAAAACAAAGAAAAGAAAAAAACTTTGCGCGGACTGAATATTTCGGGAGCGCAAAGTTTTTGATTTTAAAGGCTTTTCCGGGGATGGCCAAGGCCTGAAATATTTTTATGCAAAATGACGAAAATTGGCTTTCATTTTCCAAAATAAAACATAAACTTTACTTTTGCGTTAAAATATGATATTATAATACCGATGTGTTACAAAATGATTACTTGATTTTTTCGGGCAGCAGAAATGAGCCGGCTTAGGCTTATGCTCAGGAAAAATCAAGGAGATTCAGGGATGTCGTGCCGTATTTAGAGAAAAAAGAGAGGGAGAAAGAACAGAGTGGTTTGAATAAAGATGGGCATGGCGGCAGCAGATCCATAAAATGGTTTTATGGACGGAGCAAAGGAGGTCTGTATGTACGGAGTACCGAAATACCGC
>CAUVDV010000192.1:0-3964 GCA_963550755.1 uncultured Lachnospiraceae bacterium | reverse complement strand
GGTAATTATCAAACTCCGCCAGCATTCGGCGATAGGCGTCTTCCTTTTCGCTGTTTTCCTGCATTAATCTGGCAATTTCCGCTTTGGCCATGTCCTCGGCTGTCGGTTCGGTTGGTTCCGCTGCCGGCTCCGCACTGTCTTCCGCCACCGGCTCGACTGTCTCGGCTGCCTTGTCCTCTGTTTCCGCCGCTTTTATTTCTTCATTAAATTCTTGCTTTTCCATTCTTACCCGCTCTCGCTTTCCTTTCTTGCTGCCGCCTATATTTTGTTATAGTTTAGATAAATAAATCCAAGCTTTCGCTGTCTGCCAAATATCCCGCTACCGACGGGAAAGCTGGGTCAGCATTTCGTCAATATCCTTTATCAGTATGCGCAGATTAGAAATCGTATTTTCATAATCCATCCGCTTCGGCCCGATAATCGCCAGTGCTCCGGCTTTTTCTCCGTTGATGTGATAGCTGGTAGTAATCAAACTCAAATCTTTTAAATCCTGAATGCTGTTTTCCTCGCCGATCACAATCTTAACATTGCCGTCGTCGCTTTCAAAAGTCGTATTGATAATGTCCTCTAAGATTTCTTCCTGCTCCAGCGCCCGCATAATCGACGACGCCTTGCCGACATCCTGAAACTCCGGCAGCTTCATCATGTTCGACGCCCCGTAAGTAAAAATATCGGCCTCATCCATCTGCCGAATGGCTCTGAAAATAACATCCAGCACCTCCGCCATGATTTTTTGCTCCTGCTGGTCACTCCCTTTGATCCGGTGAATACAGTTCAAATCAATATCTTCCAGACTCATTCCCCGAAGCTCCTGATTGATACAAACCGAAAGGCGGGTCAGCAGCTCCTGATTAATCGGCTGCTCCAAATGAATCAAATGATCCTTGACCTGATTTCTTTCCGCCACCACGATCACCAGCAAATCCTGACTGCTGACCTCAACCAGCTGAATATTGCGGATCCGCGTTTTTTTATACTGCGGCGTACTGATCAGCGTAGCGTAATTGGTTTCCTCAGCCAGCCTTTTGGCGATGGATTTGAGCAAATCCTCAATCCGGCCGGCGCTGGCTTTCAGTTCTTCCAGATAAGCTAATTTCCGGTACTCGGATTTTTGCAGCTGCATGACCATATCGACATACAGCCGGTAACCCTTATCCGAAGGAATCCGCCCGGCCGAAGCATGCGGCTGAATAATAAAGCCCAGCTCCTCCAAATCACTCATTTCATTGCGGATCGTCGCCGGTGAAACGCCTAAATTGTACTGTTTTGAAATCGTCCTCGAGCCGACAGGCAAAGCAGTTTCAAAGTAGTTATTAATAATGGCTTTTAGTATTTCCTGCTTGCGCTCATCCAGCTTCATTTTCGATTCCTCCTTCCTGGATTTTGTTAGCACTCGTTCAGCCAGAGTGCTAACATAGTCATATAATATATAAAAAAAAGAGCTTTGTCAAGCCCTTTTTTGAAGTTTTATAATTTGTTTATGTTTTCGGCGACTATTTTAAGCAGACAAGCTTTGCTTACCGAATACCGGCCAAAAGCTGCGACCAATAGTACCCGTCACCATCTTCCACCTTGGTGTAACCAATCCCGATCCGGTTGGCCTCCGGCGCTAAAATGTTTTTCCGATGTCCGGCTGAATTCATCCAAGCTTCGACCACCGCCTGCGGCGTAGCATATCTGGCGGCAATATTCTCCCCGATCCAAAAATAAGTAACACCGACTTCTTTGGCAGCGGTGAACGATCTTTGGCCATTGGGCCGGATATGCGAAAACTGTTGAACCACTTCCCGGCTTCTAAGCTGCGCCGCCTCCATCAACCCGCTGTCAGCAGTGACCGGCGCCAGCCCGTATTTGGCTCGCTCAGCATTAACCAAGCGCACGATTTCTTCCCTAAAAGAGGCAGTCGGGTCAACAAAAGCTCCCTGCGGAATCAAATCATCCCATATTTCCGGCATTTCTTCACCGGATCCCAACTGCAGCAGCTTTTTCAGCTTATGATAAATAATCGTTGCTTCTGCCCGGGTCGCGCGTCTTTCACCGGCAAAGGTTCCCTTATTATCCATGCCGGTTAAAACTTTGAAGCTGAACAAAGCTTCCACATTTTCTTTAAAACCGGCCGGTATCTGATCATAATCGGCAATTTTAAGCCGCTGCCCAGCCAGCATTTCCGCTGCCGGCCATTTAACCGGCAAGCGCTTCAGCAGATTGCCGAGAATCATCGCCATACTGTACCGATCAAGGGCTTGATCAGCCGCCTGCCCCGACCCCAGCCCGGACAGCAATTGATATTTTGCAATCAGGCGCTCCGCCGGTTCCTGCCAGCGGACAGCCGTTTGCGCCCAGCCGGCCATTTCATCTTTAAAAAAAGCCCGTCCCAAAATCGTTACAAACTGCGTCTGCGTCAATGGCCGATCCGGCGAAAAATATCTGATGCCGGATATCGGATCGGCAAACATCCCGCTGATCACACCGTCCCGATAGGCGCCATCAATCGAACGGTATGCCCAATGATTTTCCGGCACATCAATAAACAAAGGCACCGCCGCATTGCTGCTGATCGAGCCCAAAATAGTAAACACCAACAAAAGCAAAATAAGTATCCGTTTCATTATGTCCTCCCTTTTATCTGTTGAACGCCTTTCTTTTGCCGGCGCCGTCTTTCTTCTCTTTCGATACTGCTTAAAACCGCGTCCGCCGGCTCCGACTGGCTGTTATTTTCGCTTTTCATTCCACTCGGATAAATTCCGCCAATACCCGATTGCTGACGTCAATCCCCCGCTTGGTCAGCCGCAGAAAGCCGTCTTGCTGCCGAAGCAGGCCTTGCGCAGTCAAATTTTCCACTTCCTTGGCATACAGCCGCTCCAGCGGCCGGTCAAAGCGGCAGTTTAGTTCCGCCAGCTCAATCCCCGCCCGCTTGCGCAGGCCCAAAAATAAATATTCCTCCAAATGCTTCTGGTCATCCCGCGGCCGGATCAGCCGCCGAATCAGCTGCGGCCGGCTGCCCTTTAAATACGCCCCAATATCTTCGGTATTTTGATAGCGCGCGCCGTCCCAGTAGGAAGCCGCGCCAATGCCCAGGCCCAGATAATCCTGATCCGACCAGTAAATCAGATTATGGCGACACTCTTTGCCGGGCAAAGCATAATTAGAAATCTCATAAGCCGGATAGCCATTGGCCGCTAAATACTCATCCGCCAGCCAATACATTGCCCGCTCCGTTTCCTCATCCGGCAAATCCAGCGTATCCTGCCGCTCGTAAAAAGGCGTGCCCTCCTCGACAATTAAGCTGTAAACGGAAAGATGCTCCGGCCGCAGGGCAATGACCCGCTCCAGGCTTTGGCGCAGGCTCTCCCTGGTCTGACCGGGAATGGCCAGCATTAAATCAATATTAATATTAGTAAAACCAGCCTGCCGGGCCAAGCGGTAATTTTCCGCAAACTGCTCATAGGTATGAATCCGGCCCAAAGCGCGAAGCTCTTCGTTGTGCGCCGACTGCAAACCAATACTCAGCCGGTTAACCCCCGCCTGACGGTAAGCCACCAGCGTCTCCGGCCACAGCGCTCCGGGATTGACCTCCATGGAAATCTCGGCTTGCGGCTGAATAGAAAACTCGGTCCGCAGCGTTTGCAGCAGCATTTGCATTTGCTCCGCCGCCAGCATGGACGGCGTCCCGCCGCCGAAAAAAATGCTTTTGACCGTCCCGGCCGCTTTTTCCTCCGTCAGGCGAATTTCCTCCGTCAACGCCTGCACATAGCGCTGCCGGACCGAAGCCGGAGCCGCAGCCGATAAAAAATCACAGTAACTGCATTTTTGCACGCAAAACGGAATATGCACATAAACGCCAAATTCCTTTTCTTTCATTTATATTCCTCTATATTCCTCTCGCTTAATAAAAAGCTGCCCTTTCCCAAGCCGGCACGCCGTTTTGAGTAAGGACAGCCTTAACTTTGGCTTATTGCGGCTG
>CAUVDV010000191.1:0-4005 GCA_963550755.1 uncultured Lachnospiraceae bacterium | reverse complement strand
AGATAGTAAAAGGCATCATTTTTTTTGGCGATGACGGCTTGAATATAATATTCACCGACATAGTTCAATTTGTAAGCGGCTTGCGCACCTTTAACTGAAATCGGAGTTATGGAAAGCAGCTCCTTATCGATATTCGGAATGTAGCTGAGCAGTCCTTGTGCCGCTTCCTCCAATGTTTGGTCAAGCACATTATAGCCGGCAAAAACACTTAAGTTGCTGTAAGAGGTGTGGTCTTTATCGCTGTCATCATACACAGTCAGGCCGTCACCGGCGTGACTCAGAGGCAGACCAGCCAAAATGGCGGGTAACTCAACGCTGTACAAATATTTGGAATTATGGACTTTAACAAATTGGTATTCATTAGGCTCTTTATCGGCTAATTCCAGGAAAGCCGAACGGACGTAGTCCATATCAGTCCGCAGCTGAATTTGGTTTTGCTCGGCGGAATAAGTTACGCCGATTTCCAGTAAGGCGCACAGGTCGCGGAGCTTAAAATAATTATTGCCGTTAATCGTATAAGCGGTTAGCTTGGCCGGGACTTCGTCCAAGATTAAACCGGCTTCGCTGGGCGCGATGGAAGTAATGGCCGGTAAATCCGCAGACAACTCGCCGCCAACCGGCCGGTATTTTTGGCCTTTGGTCAAGGCAATGCTTTTGGTGGTGTTGTTCCAACTGACATTAAATGACTTGGGGCTGTTTTTTAAAGCCATCGCCACATCCCGCAGCTTAAAATAATTGGCGCCGTCAATATTATAGGCGCGAACGGCTACCTTTTTTTGGCCAACCTTTACCTTAACGCTCGAAGGTACTGCATTTACTGCCGCCTCAGCCGGCAGAGCAGCCGCCAATATCAGCAGCAGGCAAAGCAGGGGCAAATAAAACTTTTTTTTCATCCTTCTCTCCTCCTTAAAAAATTGTTATCTGTACGACTCAACTTTCCCATGTTCTGCAAAACTAGAACAGTCTTTTTTAGGCAGACTGCCCGCCCGGACAGAAGTGCGCAGCACTTCGACTAGGGGAAAGTTGGGTTTATAGTGTCTGCTTCCATTTAATGAAGGAAACTAAGTTTAGTATAACAAAAGCGAAAACAAAAAACAAGCGTCCGGCCAAGTAAATTTAATAACGTTGGGATATTTTGGGGCTTTATGAAAAATTGAGCGAAAACAAAAAACAAACATCCGGCAAGTAAATTTAATCATGTCTGGATATTTTTATACTTTATGAAAAGTTAATTCAATTTTTATCAAAACGGCTTCGGAAATTTGATGAAAATCATGGAAAGCCGCCGGGAAAGCCATTTCCGGCATAAAAAAATAAAATTTATATATTGACAAGCTGATTTTCCTATGGCATAATGTTTATGCTTTCAGTAAGCTTTGATAAGAATGATTATCATTAGCGATATTAAAAAAACAGCAGCGAAGGAAAAAGACGAGGCGATGCTGAAATTTTCAAACAGAAAACAATAGGTGTTTCGGCATTCTTTTTTGGGGTCGGAGTTAGCCCGGACTAACTGAAAAAATGACGGACACAGGCAGCAGTGGCCGGAAAGAAAGGTGCGCAGGGTGATAGGGCAGAAAAGGCTTTTGATAGCCGGCGGGATTGTGGCTTTTCTGATTTTAAGTGCAGCATTGGCGTTGCCGGGGAAAAGCAAAGGTTCGGGCGGAGAAGGACCGCCGGCGGTGATTGCCAATGAAAGCGAAGTTATTGCTGAAATTCGCCGGGCATTGCGACTGCATTCACAGCGAATTGTGATTTCTTTTGAGCAGGAACGGGATGTTTTGGCAGAGATGACGGCTGTGGTTGATGCTTGGGTAGAAGCGGCGCTGCAAGAAACCAAGCGGCCGGATGAGGGTGATTATATTCGCTATCAGTATGGCGGCTATGAGCAGAAATGCAGGCAGCACACTTCTGACGGCAGGTATTTTTACACGGTTGAGATTATTCCGAAATATTATTTGTATTTATTTCAGGAAGAGGAAGTGACCGGAAAACTGGCAGAGATTTGGGCGGAGCTGGCCCGGGACGAGGGGATGTCGGATTATGACAAGGTCAAAGCCGCTTATGATTATGTTTGCCGGCATGTCAAATATGACCGGGTGCATCGCAAGAACCCCTATTATTTCATGCGTTCCACCGCTTATGCGGCGCTGGTGCAGGAAAATGCGACTTGCCAGGGCTACTGCGTTGCCCTGTACCGACTGCTGCGGCAGGCGGGAATAAACGTCAGGATTGTAACCGGCTCGGTGACTGGCAAAAATGCGGAACAACTGCATGCCTGGAATATCGTGGAATTAGACGGAAAGTATTATCATTTGGACGCAACCTGGGATGCACAGCAGGAATGCTATTCCTATTTTTTAAAAGGAGCGACCGGTTTTTCGGATCATATATTAAATGAAGCATTTGCAGCGGACGAGTTTGCCGGGCAATATAAAATTGCAGAACAGGACTATGCTCCGGCAGCGGAGCAGAGATGTCATTAAGAGGGAGCAAGATGAAGAAAAAGCAGAAGTTACAAAAATTACGAAATTTATTCCGTGCGGTATTAGTGCTAAGTCTTTTGTTCATGCTGCCGGGGGCGGTGTTGGCCGAAGAAGCAAAATATTACAAAACCTGGGAAGAGTATTCGACCGCCAATGGCCTGGAAGCCCGCAACTGGCATGAAGTCGCCGATGCGATTGATGTTTTGATCGGCCGGGTAGAGGAATTATACGAAGCGGGCAATCAAAAAGAGGCCTATGAATATGCAAAAGCAACCTACTGGGGCTATTATGAAACGACCGGCTTTGAGCGTAATGTTATGACTTATATTTCCGGCAGCCGGGTCAGTGCGGTTGAACTGCAGTTTGTGGCTTTCCGCAAAGCGGTTAAAAAAGACGGCGGCAGTCTGGAAGCGGTTAAAGCGGAAGGTCAAAAGTTAAGCGATATGCTGCATGAAGACGCCGATGTTTTGCAGCCGGACGGCCGGCCGGGCGATCAAAAGGCAGCCGAAAATGTGGAAAATACAGAAGCGCCGTCTTCTGACAATCAAAGTCAAACGCCGAAAAATCCGGCCGGTGGAGCGGTAGCGGCTTTTATCGGGAGTTTGGCGATTATTTTGCGGGAAGGCTTAGAAGCCATTTTGATTGTCGGAGCAATTATTGCTTATTTGATTAAATCCGGCAACAAGCGCAGTGTTGCTCCGGTTTACTTCGGAGCGGCTTTTGCGGTGGTGTGCAGTTTTATTATGGCTTATTTTATTGATTATCTGAAAAAGATCAATCCGGAAAACGCTATGTCGCAGGAGATTATTGAAGGAGCGGCGGCGCTCTTGGCGGTGGCGGTTTTGTTTTATGTCAGCAACTGGATGGTGTCAAAATCCGAATCGGCGCTGTGGTCGCAGTATATTGAAAGCAAGGTGGCCGGTTCGCTGGAGCGGGGAAGTGCGATTGCTCTTGGCTTTACGGCATGGCTGGCAGTTTTTCGCGAGGGAGCGGAAGTTATTTTGTTTTATCAGCCGCTGATGCAGGAAAGCAATGCTAATATGGTGTGGCTTGGTTTTCTTTCGGGTTGTGCGATTTTGGTGGTGGTCTTTTTGCTGATTCGCTTTCTCAGTATTCGTCTGCCGCTCAAGCCCTTTTTCCTGGCAACCAGTATTTTGATGGCGGTGATGGCGATTTGCTTTTTGGGTGCCGGCATCAAAGAGCTTATTGAGGGCGGCGTGATTGAAGCGGCTTATCAAAACTGGTTTCAGGTTACCGAAGTGCTGGATATCTTAGGGATTTATCCGCTGTATGAAACTTTGATTCCGCAGTTTATTCTGTTGGTGATTACGGTGGTTACCTTTGGGCTGCAGGTTCACAAAAATAAGAAAATGCGGCTGGAGTTGGAAGCGAAGGCGGGCAGTGCCGCGGCTTCTGCCAAAGTTGAGTAAAGAATAATGATGAAGTTATTCCTGCGCCTGTTTCGGCCGGCGCGGGGTAATGATAAATGCCAAAAGGGGAGGATGATGGGACGATTCAT
>CAUVDV010000190.1:0-4045 GCA_963550755.1 uncultured Lachnospiraceae bacterium | reverse complement strand
TATGCTGACTGATTAGAGTACTAGGTTTTTTAGAGAAACGACGGAAGTCAGGTATTATACCGGACAGAAAGCTTTGTCAAGCCCGATCTGAAAATAGCGGAAACAGTTCTCCTTTTTTTCGTCCAGTCTCCATTCTTTTCGTCCAATTATACCATGTTTTGGACGAAAATTATTCGCTATCTGCCCGAATATAAAAAGTGTTTCTGCCTGAGCCGCTTCTGTTCGTTTAAAATACATTCCAAAACATCACTGCAACGCTGTTTTATCTAAATTCAATCCCGTTAATTCAAGATTTTCAGCCATTTTCGATGGGCAGCTTCCTATCGTTTTTCTCTGGGCAGCGCTTTTAAAAGGATGCTTTCAGCACTTCAGCCAGGGAAGTAATTACTTCCCCAGCATCTCATACTTTTGCAAAATCATCGCCAGCTCTTCGCGGCTGATTTCCGCTTTGGGGTCAAGTAAGCCGTTTTCTGTCAGTAAAATCTGATTTTGAACTGCCCATTTGATTGCGTTTACCGCCCACGGAGAAAGGCTTTTTTCATCGACATAGGACTGCAATTCAAAAGCATCGGCATGTTGCGGGGCTGACCCTTCCGGGCTTGGCTTTCCTGACCGGAGCTTGGTAAAATTATGTAAAATCATCACTAACTGCTCGATGGTAATGTTTTGCTGCGGCGCGAACTTATTTTTTTCCACACCAGCCGCAATTCCATTTTGCATTGCCCATACTACAGGTTTTTCATACCAGCTGCCGGATTTTACATCAGCAAAGCTATTTTCCACCTGCACCTGCGGAGCGTTCATCAAATGATACAAAACCTGAACCACCGCCGCTCGGCTGGCCTTTGCCGCCGGTGAAAAGGTTCGCTCACCGGTTCCCTGCATCAGATGGTGGGACAGCACGAATTGAATGGCGTCTATATAGGGCGAATCCTCAGCGATATCCGCATAGCTAGCCAGGATCTGTTGTTTAGCAGCTTCCGCCATTTCGGGTGAATTCTCCTTGCCAACCGCCATTTCCGTTTCCGCCTGCGCCGCCACACTGCTGTCTGCTTTGATTTCCGCTGCTTGCGCCGTATCCTCGGCTTCCGGTAAATCAGGGAAAACATAGGGCTGCAAAGCCGGCGCCAGTTGTTCCCGCTCAGCTTCTTCTGGCTGTTTTTGCGGCTCTTCCTGCTCGGCTTTTTCTTCTAGCTCTTGTTTCTGTTGTTCTTGTTTTACTTTTTCTTCTTGTTCCTTTTGTGATTGCTCCTGCTCCGCTTTTTCCTCTTGCTCCCTTTGCAGCTGCTCTTGTTTGGCCTTTTCTTCCTGCTCTTTTTTCAATTGTTCTTGCTTAGTTTTTTCTTCCTGTGCTTTTTTCAGCTGTTCTTGTTTCGCCTTTTCTTCCTGTTCCTTTTGCAATTGCTCTTGTTTTGCTTTTTCTTCTGCTGACGAGTCAATCGGCGCTGCCGGTTTTAATTCAATCAGCGCCGTCATCTTGCCAAATACAGCCGTAATTTCAACGTCTTTGTTTGGCATCGCAAAAGAATCATTGGCTATTTCCAAATCTGCCGCCTGCCATCCCTTAAAATAATACCCCTCCGCCGGCTCATAGCTAAGGCTGATCGCTTCGCCGCTGGCCGCCAGCTGTTTATTGGCGGCGGCGCTTCCTTGGCCTTGAACCTTAATCGTAATCGCATAATAGTGGATGACATCGACCGAAGCTTCCGCCGTTTTGCTTTCATCGACAGCCGATTTGGCAACAATAGTCAGCTTTTCCGCGGTTTCATCCGCGCCCAGGGTCAGCACGCCCTGCGGACTGATCACCGTTTTTGCGTCGGTGTTATTTTTCACCGCCCACAGCACTTCCGGCGACGGATTATTTTGCCCGATAACCGCCACGGTAAATTGAAGGGCTTCGCCTTTTTGGATCTTTGCCGCAGCCGGCGTGATTTCCACCTTTTCTACGGTTGGCACTATCTCCTCGGTAATCGCCCGCAAGGATAAATTATAGCTGTCTTTTAACACAAATTTCCCACTGGTGCTGCTATAAATATACGACGAGCGATGCTGATAATCATTTACCTCTTTTCCATTGCCAATCGTCGGGGTCTCCTCACCATTGCGGTTAATCACCAATTTTACGGCAAAGTATTTTTGATTTAAAATATATTCATCCCGCAAGGCAATGGTATAAAAACCATTGCGGTTGATGCTTTTATCGGTGGAAACAAGAGTAAAATTACTCTCGTCATTAATCCACTCTCTATTTTCATCATTGCTTTGACCGAGATAAACCTTATAATCCACTTCCTGCTCGCCTACCTGATAAAGGGACACCGGAATATCCGTTACTTTTTCCAGATTTTGCGTTTTTCTGGCAAATATATTAAGGAAAATATTTTGCGGATTATCGACCGCCACGCCCGACAGCGAACTGGTGCCATACGTATCATACATGTAAACATTGGCATTTTCTTTGCGGTCCGCCACATTGGTAAAAACATAATTTTTATCGGAAGCAAAGGACGAATAACTCATCCAATAATAGCCGTCCATTCCCCTCAGTTGCGTGCCCCAGCTGTTTTTTACCAAATAAGCGCCTTTGACAGTCTTTTTGGAAAACAGCTGCTCTTTGATCTCAATATTATCATCCCAGCCCACTAAAATGACGGCATGGTTTGCTCTGCTTTTCTTAACGGCATGATACGCATTTTCCACTTTGCTTTTATGTCCCACGGTTTCCGTCATAACCGGCCCAAACAAGCGGTCTGTTTCCTGATAATAAGAACTCATGACCGAGCCGTATTCCATGATATAGCGCTTGATCTCCTCTGGCTTATTTTTAATTACAATCATATCGCCGACAAATTTCATGTGCTGTTTTTTATTCACATCTCGAAGCAAAGGAATTCCGCTAAAAGTAGTATTTTTCCCCGCTCTAAAAATACTAAATTCATAAAACGGGCTGTCCTCTTTAAATCTGCCGTCTTGAACCGGTCCATCTAGACGCGAAAAGTAGTTAATCGCATCATAACCGGTGCTGCCGCTTTGCAAGTCGGTCAGGGGCGAGGAATTGGTCGCCAAATGTCCTTCCGAAAAATCATAAAAATCCGTTCCCAAACCGGCCTTTTTAAACGCCGTTTCCACACTCGACATAGCAGCGTGAGCCCAGCAGGCATTGGAGTTTCTTTGGTCTTTGACCGGTGAAATCAGCCCTAATTCTCTGGCGTCATAGCGCTCCGGCAATCCTCCGCCCCCGCTGGCCACTTCCCCGGCGTAAACAACATTATTCTGTAAAAAGCCAGGCAGCGCCTGGTTTAAAACAAGAGTTAATATGATAATCCATGTCAATAATTTTTTCATTTTCGCCTTCTCCTTGCTGTCGCTGAAACATAGCCGCTGTGTTCCTGCTCATTCTCATTGAAAATGCGGTAAAACACCTATCTTTTAAAAAGGGTTAGCTATGATTCAACCTTTTCCTTCCTTGTTTTTTCCTATATATTTTTTAAATCCTATATATTATCGGAACATTTTCCCTATCCTTTAGTTCTATTAGCCTATTATTTTGTTATCCTTTTAACCAAATTCCCGTTTTTCCTAATCCTTATCTCTTTCTGTTATCCGCGGACAGTCATCCCCTATCCGAAATCCTGACAGGAAATCAAGCAACGTCCGGCAATCCTCTTCTGATTTTAATTTCTGCTTTTGCAAGAATGAAAACGCAAAAATATTCCCTTAAATTTCAAAGGAATTTAAGGGAATATTTCGGCTTTAAGGGCAAATGGGTTTGGAACCGGCTGTCGGCAATTCTTTTCCTGTACTCTTTCATAAAACATACCTCTGCGCCCTTATTTTACCACTTGTTTGGTGATTTGGCAATTTTATATTTATTCCTAAAAAAGAGGACTTCCGCCCTCAACAGCAAAAGTCCTCTGCAAAAATCCAAACAAGATCAGCTCAGGTCACCGGCCGCTTTTTTATTTACCCGATTGGTATTTCCCGGCTAATAGGCCCCAAGAACAAAATCCAAATAAATTAGTTCAAAGCTTTAACCCACGGCTAC
>CAUVDV010000189.1:0-4051 GCA_963550755.1 uncultured Lachnospiraceae bacterium | reverse complement strand
GCACGGTGGTGTGAGAGGTCGGGGAAATTATTTAATTTCCCCTCCTACTCGATTATGTGGTGCGCCCGGCGGCGGTAAAGCGGCGGAGTCAAGGAGAGAAAGATGGGGAATATTTTAACAAAATTAAACCTGCTGCTGTTTGGCCTAGAAAAGAAGCTGGCGATACTGGAACAAATTAAAGCGGATACCTTGCGCCAGGCCGAGGGAGCGGCGGATCCGGAGCTGACAGCAGCGGAGATTCTGGCGCGGAAGCAGGCAGGGATTGAGGAAATCAAAAAACTGGATCAGGCTTTTAGTTCGCTGTCGGCGGAGCTGACGCCCCTCCTGCAGGAAAATCCCGGCCGGTACCGGGACAGCGTTGTTCGCATGCAGGAGCTGATTAGCCGGGTGATGGCGGCAGAAAGTGAAATCCGGCAGGCGGAAAAGAAAAATTACGCCGCGGCGATGTTAAGCTTTGTCAAAAAGGAAAAAAAGGACAGCCGGCCTTTGCCCCAACCAGCGGGCGTAAAAAAGTATCAGCAAGCGAAAAAGGCCGCGCCAAGCAAAAAAGATTTCAATAAATAGCTTAATTTTCCCGTGTTTGCTTGAACAGTGATTCATTAAAAGGTGGTGTCTTTTCACAGGGCTGACCGCCGGGCAAAGAGGCAGAGCTTTTCGCTGTTTGCGGCCTGCCGAAAGACCGCGCCTTTCGCGTGGCCACCGCCGGGTGAATTCAGTATATGGGATTTACCAAAAGACTGTGTTTTTGCGCGGAGAAAAACTAAGCGAATAAAAAGGATTTTTCAACATAGCTTTCAGCTAATCTTTTATTTGCATGTTTTCCGGGAGAAGGCGGAGTAAATAAAAAGGATTTTTTAACAAGCGGAAAAGCATTTCAATGTATGACAACAGGAGGGAACAAAAATGCTTTTGGTTATTGATGTAGGCAATACCAATATTACAGTGGCGGTTTATGAGGACAAGGAAAACAAGGGCAGCTTTCGCCTGCGTACCAAGACAGAACGAACCAGCGATGAGTACGGCGTAGTCTTGGTAAACCTGTTAAAGGAAAGGGACGTGCCCAAGGAAGCAATCAACGACGTCATTATTTCATCGGTGGTGCCCAACCTGATGTATTCTTTGCTTAACGCCATTTATAAATATTTCGGCATCAATCCGATGATTGTCGAACCAGGTTTAAAAACCGGTATTTCCATTCATACCGATAACCCGCGGGAAATCGGGGCCGACCGGATCGTGGACGCGGTGGCGGCTTATAATGAATACGGCGGGCCGGTGCTGGTGATTGACTTCGGTACGGCCACGACCTATGACCTCATTTCGGAAAAAGGCGTGTTTGAAGCCGGTATCACTTCGCCGGGCATCCGCATCAGTGCCGATGCGCTGTGGAAACAAGCGGCCAAGCTCCCAGAAATTCAAATTGAAAAGCCGAAAAGTATTTTAGCCAAGAATACCATTACCAGTATGCAGGCCGGACTCGTTTACGGCTATATCGGCCAGGTGGAATACATTATTGATAAGGTTCGGGCAGAAAGCGGCCTGACCAATTTAAAGGTGGTTGCTACTGGTGGCTTAGGCCGGATCATTGCCGGGGAAACCGATAAGATTGAAGTGTATGACCCGGAACTGACGTTTAAGGGACTTTGCTATATTTACGAGAAAAATAAAATGAACAGGGACAGTCAAAAGGAATGAAGATAGGGAATTTAAGCTTTCCGCATGGACTTTTTATGGCGCCGATGGCCGGAACGACGGATTTGGCGTTTCGTCTGTTGTGCCGCCAGCAGGGGTGCGAACTGGCTTATACGGAGATGGTCAGTGCCAAGGCACTGTCGTTTGATAATCAAAAAACCAAAGACCTGCTGATGATTGATGAGCAGGAGGGTCTGGCGGCGGTTCAGCTTTTTGGTTCCGAGCCGGAGCTATTGGCGGAAATGGCGGAAAAGATTGATAATCCCCGGATTGCGTTCTTTGATGTCAACATGGGCTGTCCGGTTCCCAAAATTGTCAATAACGGCGAGGGCAGCGCTTTGATGCGTCAGCCGGAGCGGATTGGTGCGATTGTGGCGGCGATGACTAAGCGCCTGAAAAAGCCGGTAACGATTAAGATTCGCAAGGGCTTTGACAATGACCATATCAATGCGGTGGAGATTGCCAAAATTGCGGAAGCTGCCGGGGCGGCGGCGATTGCGGTGCATGGCCGGACAGCCCGGCAGTATTACAGCGGTCAGGCGGATTGGGATATTATCCGGCAGGTCAAAGCGGCGGTTACGATTCCGGTGATTGGTAACGGCGATATTTTTTCCGGTCAGGCGGCCGTGCAAATGCTGGAGCGGACCGGTTGCGACGGACTGATGGTGGCGCGCGGCGCCGAGGGGAATCCTTGGATTTTTGCCGAGATAATAAGCGCTTTGGCAGGGCGGCCTTACCAAGCGCCGACTTTGGCGGAGCGGAAGGCTATGATTTTTAAGCATTTGCAGTTAGCGCTTGACAAAAAAGGTGAGGTTGCCGCGATGCAGGAAATGAAAAAGCATTTGCTCTGGTACACGAAGGGACTGGCCGGGGCAGCGGCGCTGCGGCGGGAGCTGATGGAGATGAAAGATCCGCAGACGGTCAGGGAGTATTTAACAGCGGCGTTTGCGGAAATGGAATAAAAAAATCGCTTTTTATCGCTTGACAAGCGGCAGGCAATGGGCTATAATACCAAAATGATACATAAAAGAGAGAGCAAGAGCTTGTTTGGCAGGCTCTTTTCGATTTTGATGGTTGAGGAAAAGTAGAAGGAGTACACATTTGAGGACTTTAGAGAAAAAGATACTGACGTATAGCGGATTGAAAGCATTGGAAGATGAGCTGCAAAACCTGAAGTTAGTCAGACGGAAAGAGATTGCGGCTAAGATTAAGGAAGCCAGGGAACAGGGCGATTTGTCGGAAAACGCGGAATACGATGCAGCTAAGGATGAGCAGGGTGAGATTGAAGCGCGGATTGTGCAGATTGAGAAAATACTGAAAAACGCCGAAGTGATTGATGAGGACGAGGTAGATCTCAGCGTAGTCAGCGTTGGCGTCAAGGTTTTGGTTTATGATATGGAGTTTGACGAGGAGATTGACTTTGCCATTGTCGGTTCGACTGAAGCTGACCCGCTGGCCAATAAAATATCCAATGAATCGCCGATGGGCAAGGCGTTGATCGGCGCCAAGGAAAATGATATCGTGGAATTCAGCACCCCGAACGGAATGGTCAAGGTCAGAGTTTTAAAAATCCATCAGTAAGCAAATGGTATTCCGTTCATGCCGACGCCGAAAAAGGCAGTTTTTCAGGTCAAGTGGGAATTCTTGTGCTGGCCGAAGTGATATGCATTTCTGCTCTGATTGAAAGCTTTGCTTTCTGCCGGGCGGGCGATCTGCCTAAAAATTGTTCGGACGGACTGGAAAAGTTGACTTATTAAGAGGCTGTTGCATTTTAAGAGTTTTACACAAGCTATATGATGGCATTTATTATAAATGCTGCTATATCTTGGGCACAATCTCTATTTTGCAACAGCCCCTTGGCTATGGGCGCAAGAATTTTCATAGTTAATGACATAAATGTCAAAAGTATGGAAATCGGTTGTGAGTTTTGCGGGCAAACTTTCAAATTTCAACAGTTTAGCCAAGCAGCACGGATAATTCGCATGCAGCGAATTATCCGTGTATTTGCTCACGCAAATAGGAATTTAAGCTTGAGATACTTTTGGAGAGCAAGTTCTCCGCCAGCATCTCAAGCTTAAATACCTGTTTGTCTCAATTTCTAACAGTTCAGCCAAGCAGCACGGATAATTCGCATGAAGCGAATTATCCGTGTATTTGCTCACGCAAATAGGAATTTAAGCATGAGATACTTTTGGAGAGCAAGCTCTCCGCCAGTATCTCTGGCATCAATACCTGTTTGCCTCAATTTCTAACAGTTCAGCCAAGCAGCACGGATAATTCGCATGCAGCGAATTATCCGTGTAGTTGCTCACGCAAATAGGAATTTAAGCATGAGATACTTTTGGAGAGCAAGCTCTCC
>CAUVDV010000188.1:0-4108 GCA_963550755.1 uncultured Lachnospiraceae bacterium | reverse complement strand
TAACAAAGCCATTTGAGATGTGGCAGCCTTTTTTATAAGGAATGAATTTCAGCGGCGCGGCAATGGCAAAACCGCTGCTGACGGCAGAGTGTAAATTTGTCCGCCAGCTTTCTTTAAAGTGCTTTGCTGCTGCGCTTTTATTTGTTTTAAGCAGGAACGGAAAGCAAACAGAAAGGAACCGTATGTTAAGAGAAAATGATATTTTGTCCAGAATTCAGGAGAAATTCCCGGGACTGAGCAAAGGGCAGAAGCTATTGGCTGCGTATATTTCTCAGCATTATGATAAAGCCGTTTATTTGACGGCGGCCAAGCTCGGCCAGGTGGTTGGCGTCAGCGAATCAACGGTGGTGCGCTTTGCCAATGAACTGGGATATGAAGGCTATCCTAAGCTGCAAAGAGCGCTGGAGGAAATTGCCAGAACCAAGATGACTTCCATGCAGCGGGTGGAAGTGATTGAGGATCAGATTGAAGCCGGCAATGTGCTGAAGCATGTTTTGACCATCGACCGGGAAAGAATCAAGCAAACTTTGGATGAAATGCGGGAGGATCATTTTAATCAAGCGATTCAGTATCTTTTGGACGCCAGACGGTGCTATATTGTCGGGGTAAGGGCCAGCGCGGCTTTGGCTAATTTTTTGGGTTTTTATTTTAATCTGATGTTTGACAATGTCAAGGTCATCAACAGCAACAGCAGCACCGAAATATTTGAAAATTTAAGACGGATTAACGAAAATGACGTTTTAATCGGTATTACTTTTCCCCGCTACTCAAAGCGAACCTTGCAGGCGCTGTCTTTTGCCCAGTCCAAGAAAGCAAAAGTAATTATCCTGACGGACTGCGATCAGTCGCCGGGACTGGAATTTGCCGATGTAGCGCTGTTTGCCAGTACGGAAATGGCGTCCATTGTCGATTCGCTGGTGGCGCCGATGAGTGTGGTCAACGCTATTATCGTGGCGATGTCTTTAAAGCGCAAGGACAGGATTATTGACAGCTTGGAGCAGTTGGAAAACATTTGGCAGGAATATCAGGTGTATGAGGATTTGGGATCGAATAATCTGACTTCCGGCTATTTAAAAGGAAACCGAGATGGCAAAAAGAGATGACCGGCATCAAGCCTGGGACACGCTGATAGTGGGAGCCGGAGCGGCCGGCTGTATGGCGGCCATCGCTGCCGCCGAACAAGGACAGCGTGTGATTTTGCTGGAGAAAAATGAGAAGATCGGGAAAAAGCTGTATATTACCGGCAAAGGACGCTGCAATGTAACCAATTCCGCCGATGTCAATCAAATATTAGACAATATACCGACCAACGGTAAATTTCTTTATGGGGCGCTCCATGCCTTGCCCAGCCATCAGCTGATGGCTTTTTTTGAGAAAGCCGGCTGTCCGCTGAAAATAGAGCGGGGCGGCCGGGTTTTTCCCTGCTCCGATAAATCAAGCGATGTGATAAAAGCTTTAGAAAAGCGGCTGACCATCTGCGGCGTAAGCGTTCGTAAAAACAAAACGGTCAGAGAATTGATCATCACGGAAAATGCCGGGGAAAAACGAGTCAGCGGAGTTTGTTTAACCAGCGGGGAAACGCTTTTAGCCGGCCGGGTGATTTTGGCCGCCGGCGGTTTGGCTTATCCGGCGACTGGTTCAACCGGCGACGGTTACCGGCTGGCGGCGCAGGCGGGGCACAGCGTAGAAGGAACCGTGCCGGGACTGGTGCCGCTGGAAACAGCCGAACGGGATTTTGTGGCCGCTTCGCCTCTGCTTTTAAAAAATATTGGATTTCAGCTGCTGTCCGGTAAAAAGCAGCTTTTTGCCGGACAAGGCGAGATTCAGTTTACGCCTTTTGGCTTAGGCGGCGCGCTGGCGTTGTCGGCGTCCAGTTATTTACCCAAACGTCTGCCCATAGACGCGCAAGGGCTGATTGATTTAAAACCGGCGCTTAGTCCTGAAATACTGGAAAACAGATTGCTCAGGGAGTTGGCAGCCAAGCCGAACCAACCTGTGGCAGAGGCGTGGGCCTCGCTTTTGCCGCATAAACTGCTGCTGCTTTTCTTTAACCGCTGCGGGCTGCCGGCAGATAAGGCGGCGGCTGAGATTAGTAAAAAAGAAAGACAAACGGTGGCGGCGGGGTTAAAAAGACTGGCGTTTCAAATTACAGGAACACGAAGCTTTGCTGAGGCGGTCATTACCCGGGGCGGTGTTCGGATCAGGGAAATCAATCCCCAAACAATGGAAAGCAAGTTGACCAAAGGGCTGTATTTGGCCGGGGAAATGATTGACGTGGACGGCTTAACCGGCGGCTTTAATTTGCAGATCGCCTTTTCCACCGGATATTTGGCGGGGATTCAGCCTTGCCCGAATAAGGAGCAGACATGAAAGCGATTCGCGGAGCAATTACGGTTAAGGAAAATATCGAAGCAGAAATTCTTGGGCAAACAGAAAAGCTGTTAAAAGAGATTATGACCAGAAATTTATTGACGGAAGAAAATATTGTGGCCATCTTTTTTTCGGCAACGAAGGACTTAACGGCGGCATATCCGGCCAGAGCGGCCAGAAATCTGGGATTGACAGACACGGCGCTGGCTTGTTATACTGAAATGGAAGTCGAGGGCAGCTTGCGCCGCTGCGTGCGGGTGCTGATATTGACTGAGATGCAGCACAAGCCTTATCATGTATATTTAGAGGAAGCAAAAGATTTGCGGCCGGATTGGGGGAAACAGACCATGAAAATTGCAATTGACGGGCCGTCAGGGGCAGGCAAAAGTACGATCGCCAAAGAGCTGGCGAAGAAGCTGGGCATTGTTTATGTCGATACCGGCGCGATGTATCGGGCCATCGGGCTTTTATCGCTGCGCCGGGGATTTATTTTGGAAAAAGACAGTGATGTGGAAGCTCACCGTCAGGAATTGGCGGAATTGGCGGAAAATGCGCCAATTATCTGGAAATATGAGAACGGCATCCAGCGCCTCTATTTGCAGGATGAGGACGTCAGCGAGCAGCTGCGGACGCAGGAAGTCGGCGAACGGGCCTCGAAGATTAGCACGATTAAAGAAGTTCGGCAAGCGATGGTCCGCTTGCAGCAACAGATTGCGGATTGCCAGTCGGTCGTAATGGACGGCCGGGATATTGGTACCGTGGTGCTGCCGGAAGCGGAGCATAAGATATTTTTAACAGCTTCGGCTGAAGTGCGGGGCGAAAGGCGCTGCCGGGAATTGCGTGAAAAAGGGCAGGCGGCTGAGTTATCCGCAATTATTGCCGAGATTAAAGAAAGGGATGAGCGGGATCAAAACCGACAGGAGTCGCCGCTGCGGAAAGCCGCGGATGCGGTTGAAATCGACACCTCTGATAAAAATATTGATGAAGTAGTGGCTTTGATTTGGAAACGGATAAAAGCCTAAAGCTCTGCCGGCGCTTAGGGAAAAGACGGAGTCTTTCTATATTTTTCTGGCATTGGTCTTTGATTTATGATATACTGTAAAATAATATCGTAGCTTTCTCCGGCAACGGGTTATGCGCCTTTGAGCGGCGGGCTGTCTGCCGGTTTGAAACTTTGTTTTTGGCGCAGGAGAAAAGCCCGGCTGCCTTTTGGGTATGCCTATCAGTGGAAAGGGTGTTTAAGAAAAGCGGTATCAAGTTGAGTATAAATAAAGAAGTTGATTTTTTAGGAAAAGCAGAGCGCTTCGCTCAGCGGTATATAAGATAATGGAATAAGGAGGTAATTATGAGCATGAGATATACAACGGAGCTGGGCTCGGTCGTGGTGGATACCAAGGTCATTGCCCAGATGGCGGGCTTGTCGGCAGTTGAGCTGTATGGCATTGTCGGCATGGCGATGGTCAGTCTCAAGGATGGAATCGTGAAAATGCTGAGCCGGGCGGCGCTGACCAAGGGCGTTAATGTGACGGTTCAGGACAATGAGCTGCTGATTGATTTTCATATCATTATTGAGTACGGCGTTAATATCCGGGCGGTAACGGAAAATTTGATCAGTACGGTTAAATACAAACTGGAAACATTTTCCGGCATGAAAGTAAAGCAGATCAATGTTTTTGTGGAGGGCGTCCGGGTTGATGAGTAAGCAGGAGGATGGAATGAAAGTTCAAAAAATTGATGC
>CAUVDV010000187.1:0-4127 GCA_963550755.1 uncultured Lachnospiraceae bacterium | reverse complement strand
TGTCAATTGTCATTTCCACTTTGATGATGAACTATATTGCCACTTATATTACTTCCTACTTTATCAATTTTCCGCTGCGCGATACGGCCAACAACTATGCCATTCAAACCAAGGAAATACCGCTGGCTATGCATCTGCCTCGGATTTTGCCGGATAAACCTTTTAATTTAGGCTTTTTTCTGGTTACCGGTTTGGTGATTGTCATGATGTTTGTTATTTCTAAAACCAAGTTTGGCTATGAGTCAAAAATGACCGGCCTAAATCCGGTTTTTGCCCGTTACGGCGGGGTTAATAAGGGACGGGTAATGTATTCAACCATGGCGCTGAGCGGAGCAATTGCAGCGGTGGCCGGCATGCTGGAGATTTTCGGCATTAAGTTTCGGTTTGCTGAAAGTATGTTCACCTCAACCAGCTATGCTTGGACGGGCTTGATGGCGGGGCTGATTTCCGCCCTTCATCTGGTGGGCGCATTCTTTACTTCCATTTTTTTAGCGGGGATGCAGGTAGGCGGCCAAAATATTCAGCTTTCCACCGGAATTCCGGTACAGGTAGCGACCCTGATTCAATCGACGATTATGCTTTTCGTGTCGGTGCATTTATTTGCGGATTTTCGGAAAAAACGCAAACGCAAAGCACTGGCCGCTTCCAAGAAGGCAGGTGACGGCTCATGGACTTAAACTTTATTTTAACGGTAGTAAATTCCGCACTGCGCTCCACCACGCCGATTATGATGGCGGCTTTGGCCAGTGCCATCTGTACCCGGGCGGGAGTATTTAACGTGGCGCTGGAAGGACAAATGCTGATCGGCTCGTTTGTGGGGATAGCGGTCAACTGGTTTACACACAGCACGGTACTGGCGGTGCTGGCAGCGGTCATCGCCGGCGGTTTGGTCGGGGTGCTGGTGGCGATCTTACAGGTACGCTTTGACGCGGCTGACGTGGTTATCGGTACATCGGTTAATCTGTTGGTCGGCGCGCTGACTTCGATTTTGCTGTTCGTGATTTTTGGCGTTAAGGGCAGCTTTAAAAATCCAGCGTTGGTGCCGCTCCCCAAGGTGAAACTGCCGGTGATCAGCCAGATCCCGTACTTGTCTACGCTGTTCGGCAATTTGTCGCTGCTGGATTATTTGGCGTATGTGATTGCGCTGGTAATGTTTATTTATTTGTTTAAAACGGTCAGCGGTTATCATATGCTGTCGGTTGGCGTTAAGCGGGAAGCGGCTGAATCCATGGGTATTTCGGCGCTGCGGCTGCGGATCGTTTCGGTAATTATTTCCGGCTGTTTATGCGGTTTTGGCGGAGTAGCGCTAAGCATGGGCCAGGTAACGCTGTTTACGGAGAATATGACGGCCGGCCGCGGCTTTATCGGCATGGCGGCTTGTAATTTGGGACAGAATAATCCGCTTTTAATTGTGATTGCCAGTATGTTTTTTGGCTTTTGCGATACCTTTGCTTCGATTATGCAAAACCAAATTCCGTCGCAGCTGACCCAGTCGGTGCCATATATTTCCACGATTTTGGCTTTGATTGTCTTTAGCCGGAAAAGACAAAAGAGAACAGTGAAGCAATAAGAGAGTAAATGATTTTCTATGGATAAGGAGTAAAATTATGTTATTGGAAAGAGAAAGAAAAGACATTGTTGAATACGGTAAACGGATGATTGAGCGGGGGCTGACCACCGGCAGCGGCGGGAATATCAGTATTTTTAACCGGGAGCAGGGATTGGTAGCGCTGACGCCAAGCAGCATGGACTATGCCGATATCAAACCGGAAGATGTAGTGATCATGGATATAAACGGCAATGTCAAAGACGGCACGCGCCGGCCGTCCACCGAGATTAATATGCACCTGTTGGCGTACCAAAACCGGCCGGATGTGAATTCGATCGTTCATACTCATTCGATTTACTGTACGGCGATTGCCTGCATGGGCTGGGAGCTTGAGCCGGTGCATTATATGCTGGCGATTGCCGGAGAAGCAGTAAAGTGTGCGAAATATGCAACGTATGGTACGCCGGAGCTGGCCCGGTACGCGCTGGAGGCATTGGCTGGCAACGGCGCCTGCCTGCTGGGCAATCATGGAGTGCTGACGGTCGGGCCAAGTCTGGAACGGGCGTTTGCGATCGCCGAGCATTTAGAGTTTGTGGCGAAATTAGTCTGCATTACCAAAAGCATGGGCAAACCCAACCTTTTGACAGACGAACAGATTGCGATTGTCGCCGATAAGTTTGGTACTAATCCGTATAAATAAACAGGTATAAGCTCAATTTTCCCATGTTCTGCAAAACTGGAACAGTCTTTTTTAGGCAGATTGCCCGCCCCGGCAGACACGTGGTGTTTCGACTAGGGGAAAGTTGAACTGCAAGCTAAAAGGAGCTGTGAAGAAATGGAATTTTATTTCTTCACAACTCCTAATTTTTTTGATTTGGTTCAGAGAATCAATAAACCGGTTTTTCGAATCCCGACAGTTGGTAAAATAAACTTATTACTGCGGATTATTGGGATTTGCCGGAGTATTTGGAGCAGCGGGCTGCGGCTGCTGCGGCTGTGCTTGCGGCGCCTGCTGTTGCGGAGCAAAGCCCTGATTAGGATAAGGATTCGGCTGTCCCTGATTGGGGTAACCCGGTTGATTCGGGCCGGGCTGCGGATATCCGGGTTGCTGCGGCGGATAAGGATTTTGACCGTAGCCATAGCCGGGCTGCTGCTGATAATTTGGCTGCTGCGGCTGCGGGCGGCCGGCGTTCATTTCTTTTTTTAGCTCGTCCGTGCTGTTTAATACGCCGGTCAGTTCCTTGTCAGGGTTAGCCAGCTTAAAGGTATGCTCATAAATCCGGAACAGGACCAGCACCACCTCAAATACAATCCGAAGCACAAAGGGCATAGCGACAAAGCTGACCAGCGCCGTAAAAGCGGTGCCCAAGCCGCCGAAAGCAAAGGCCAGCACACCGGCAACCATCTGCCAAAAATAGCGAATCGCAAATAAAATCACCAATACCGGATATAAAATCTTAATAATAGCCGGAGTAATTAAAGTTTCAAAGTTTAAAAATTTCTTCATACTTTCCTCCTCTTTTGCGTATTTCTATGAAGCGTCACGGCGGTTTTATAATCCTCGCCGTCAGTACCTTTATTTTACTGTAAATTAAGAAAAAATGCAAGTAAAATTCCATTTTCCTGTTTCAAGCCGCCGTCAGGAAATGGGCGGTAATTTTTCCACTTAAATGCAATACGGTGTTGTATTTACTCTGACAGGAACTCCTGTTGCATTTACATTGAAAGGAGATTGTTGCATTTAAGCTGAACGAGTGAAAAGCGAAGCCTTACTTGACCAAGACTTTACCCTGTGAACCATTGCTGACATCCGCGGCAAGAGAAAAAAGCGGTCAGTGTAAAATAATTGACAGCTTTTTAGAAAAAGGGTATAGTACAAGTAAAGCTTTAAAAGGCGTCCGGTAAGGATGGCGGAACAGCAAGCGAAAGGAAAATGCGGTGAAAACGCTTTGGACTTATATCAAACCAAAAATAAAAATGATAGGCCTTGGATTTGGCATTAAGTTTACCGGCACGGTAATTGAACTGTTGCTGCCCTGGCTTTTGGCGGTTATTTTAAATCAGTACGCGCCGGTTCATGATTGGGCTATGACCTGGCGGCTGGGACTCTTAATGCTGCTTTGCTCGGGGCTGGCGCTGGCGGCCAATGTGACCGCCAACCGGCTGGCGACCAAAACGGCCAGAGATATTATTTACCGGCTGCGGCAGGATTTGTTCACCAAGGTTTTAAATCTATCCTGCCGGCAAGCGGACGAGCTGACCGAGCCGTCTTTGATTTCCCGCCTAACCAGCGATACATATAATGTTTACCGAATGCTTGACCGAATGCAGCGGATGGGCGTCAGAGCGCCGATTATGCTGTTTGGTGGAGTGGCGATTACCATGGCGATTGAGCCGGTTTTAACGCTGGTACTGCTGGCCATTTTGCCGCTGCTGGCGCTGGTGGTCTGGCAGGTGTCGCAGCGGGGAACCAGGCGTTATGAAAAAACGCAGGAGGCGCTGGACGGCCTGATTCGGCGGGCGCAGGAGAGTATGGCCGGAATTCGGGTAATTAAGGCGCTGTCTAAGGATGAATATG
>CAUVDV010000186.1:0-4131 GCA_963550755.1 uncultured Lachnospiraceae bacterium | reverse complement strand
GCCTTGGTCTCAGTGCCTGCGGCGGGGAAAGTCAAAAAAAGGAAGAAAATACAGGTCAAAAGACAGAAGAGACGGTTGGGGTAATTGACCGCCAGTTTGCCGGGCAAACTTTGAAACTCACCAGTTTTACCAAGGATATGGAATATGCGGCCAAGGCATTTGAAAAGGCCTATGCCTGCAAGGTTGAGTTAACGGTCAAAGACAGTACCGAGTTTGCGGCTGAACGGGAACGTTTGTTGGCGGGCAGCGAGGGAGCGGATATCTATACGATTGAAGCGGCGGAAATGCAGGACTGGCTGACCGCTGAGGCATTGCTGCCTTTAACTGACGTGGATGCTGAGCATTATGCGCCGTATGCGATTGCTTATGCGACCGACAGTACGGGAGCGCTGCGGGCCTTGACCTGGACGGCCACACCGGTTAATTTGTATTACCGTCGTTCGGCGGCTCAGGCGGCGCTGGGGAATGATTCGCCGGAAGCGGTCACCGAGGCGCTGGCGACGCCGGAGGGCTTGATTGATTTAGCGGGTAAGCTGCAGGCGGCAGGCTATAAGATTTTCTCCAATGTCGGGGATATGAGAGCCTTTTATGAGGTCAGTGATAAAACCGAAACCGCTGTGCTTTCGCCCCAGGAGCAGGTTTTTTTGACCAATGGGCGGCAAATGGAAACCAATTATCAGCTGGCCGGACTGGAGCCGTGGTCGGCTGACTGGTTTAAGGGCATGTACGGCGAGGCGGTTAATTCGATTACCGGTAAAAAAATTGAAGTTTTCGGTTATGTGATGCCTTCCTGGGGAAAAAGCTATGTTTTAGAAAAGGCGGGCAATAAGAAAGAAGCAAGCGATACCGAGAAAAATCCGACCTGGGGTGATTGGGCGGCGGCGACTTGTCCGGCTGCGTCTTTTTCCGACGGGATTTGGCTGGGGATTGCGGCTAATAGTCAGCGGGCAGAGATGGCCAAGGCATTTTTGGTCTATGTCACCCAAAATCAGGAGCTGTTGCAGGAATGGCTGGAGAAAACCCAGGAACTGCCGGCTTTTCTGCCGGTTTTGGAAAGCTATCAGCTGGAGTCGGAGGATTCTTTCCTCGGCGGGCAAAAGGTAATGCCGCTTTATATTGAAACCATCAAAGCCATTCCGGCGAAATCGGCGGAGCAGCTTCGGCAGGAAAAGGAATATTACCAAAAGCTGGAAGCCTATTTAAAAGGCGAGATTGCTACGATTGAGGAATTGCAGGCCGCGCTTGTACCAGCGGCGGTTGAGCCGACTACTCCGGCCGCGCAGTAGAGGGTATCGCTGAATCGGAGAGGATGGCGATAGAAAAATGGCGTTTTTGCTGGACAGGGACGCATGAGATGGCGAGGCTGCGGCGGCTCATACAGAGCGGAAACAGATTGGCTTTTCGATAGGCAGAAGTGCGGGCACTTCAATCAGGGTAAAGTTGAGTTAAATACAAAAAACAGCCGGAAAAGCGTTTGCTTAAACCGGCTGTTTAAAATTGAAATGAAAGTTGAGTTAGTTATTGCGCAGCACCCGGAAAGGCCTGTACCAAATCGGCCAGAGTTTCCCGGCGCCGAATCAGGATATCCTCGCCGCCATTGGTAATCAAGACCTCAGCCGGCCGCAACCGGTTATTATAAGAAGAAGCCATGCAATAGCCGTAAGCACCGGCGTCCAAAACAGTTAAAATATCACCGATTTGTGCTTCCGGCAGCGCCCGGTCGGCTGCTAAGATATCACCGGATTCGCAGATATTGCCGGTTACCTGATAAACAATGGTTTTTTCGGCAGTGTTTTGGTCATAGCTTTTGCCGGTTTCCGGCCGGTAAACTTCCATGTCATGATGGCTGCCGTAAAGAAGCGGCCTTTGCAGAACGTTAAAGCCGATATCCGTGCCCAGATAATTTTTGCCGAAGTTGGATTTGAGGGCGGTGACGGTGCCCAGCAGTACGCCGCACTCGGCGACAATATAGCGGCCCGGCTCAAGTTTAAAGGTCAGCTCCTTGCCGTACTCGGCGGCAAAGCGCCGGAAAATCGAATGCAGCTTTTGACCCAAAGCGGTCAAATCCAGTCTTTTTTCACCGTCCTGCTTGCGGTAGGGAATGCCGAAGCCGCCGCCGAAATCAATAAATTCCAGATTGGCAAACTGACGAGCCACCGCCAGCGCTGATTCCATGCCCTGAATGTATTGGTCGTCTTCCATAAACAGCGAGCCGATATGCTGATTGATGCCGACCAAACGGAGCTGATAGCGGGCCAAAATGGCTTTTACTTCCGGAACCATGTTCGGGTCAACACCGAACTTGGTGTTTTTGCCGCCGGTAACAACTTTGTCACTGTGGCCGGCGCCAACCATCGGATTAAAGCGGATGCAGACCCGACTGCCGGGATTGAGGAGTCCGTATTGTGTCAGCTGCGAAAGCGAGTCAACGCTGACCAAGATTTGGCGGTCAATGGCAAAGCGCATTTCTTCCGGGCTTACATTATTGCTGATGAACAGAATTTGCTCCGGCTGAAAACCGGCCATTTCCTCAACATAGATTTCACCGGGGCTCATTGCGTCGGCATAAAAGCCTTCCTCTCGGATAATCCGCAGCAAATGCAGGTTGCCATTGGCTTTGACCGAGTAATTAGCGTGAAAGTGAGGATAATCGCTTAATCCGGCAATTTCCCGGCAGCGAGTGCGCAGGATGGATTCATTATAAACATAAAGCGGACTACCGTATTTTTGCAGGAGCTTTTGCGGGTCGGTTTGTCCGAAAAAATGCGTTTGTTCGGTATAGGTTTGGTTTAACATAGGTTCTCCTTGTTTTTTTGATCATAAATTCGTTGGCTTTCCCCTGGCCGAAAGGCTGCATTTTCGCGCGAGCGGGCAGCCGGCCAAAAAACTGCTTTGATGAACAGGGAAAGTAGAGAAAATTCATAAAAAATTTAAAATAAGATTGGTTTATCGCTTAAATTTGTGGTATAGTAATAAATAATGTCAGCCGTAAATCGGACAGGGCTTTCATAGTAAAACACTATAAAGGATAACTGCCGGAAAGTCAAGAAAAAGCAGAAAAAAGCTGAAAAGGATGGGCTTATCAGATTTTGTTGAGATAGTAACTCAACTTTCTCATGTTCGTCAGAACAGTCTTTTTTAGGCTCGTTGCTTCCAGAAAGGCTACGCCTTTCGGCGGCGGGCGGGAACGATAGGCAAATTGCAATGCCGTCGGCCGAAAGAGGAGTCCATGTATGTTGTGCACCCGCACAGAAAAGAGAAGCGTTTCGACAGGGTACCCGCTCTTTGAGCGGGATAGAGCCAAAAAAGGCTATGGGAAAGTTGAGATAGTAACAAACACAAGAAACATTTTGCCGGAAAATCAAAGCATGGTGCAGCAGGAAATGGTGTGCTGAACAAAATGGATAAAAAATAAGTTTTAAATTATGTGTTTTCCGGGCATAGATAAAGAATGGAGGAAAAATGGAAGCACCAAACAAGAAGATGACAATTAAAAAATGGATTTATATTATTGTCGGCTGTATTGGCTTAGCACTGGGCGCAGTCGGAGCAGTTATGCCGCTGATGCCGGCCTTTCCTTTTTTGCTTCTGGCGGCGTTTTGCTTCGGCAGAAGCTCGGAGCGGCTGGATGCCTGGTTTAAGAACTCCAAGCTGTACCGGGATAACTTAGCGGATTATGTGAAAGGCCAGGGTATGCCGAAGGCGGCTAAGATTAGAGTAATGCTGCTAGTTACAGCTCTTTTTACCTTTGGCTTTATCATGATGCGGGCGGTGCCGGTTGGACGCATTGTTCTGCTGATCATATGGGCCTTTCATATTTGGTATTTTGCTCTGCGGGTCAAAACCAAAGTGGCAGCGCCGGAGGAAAGTTGATATAATATAATAGGAAGAAACTCGCCAAATCCAGAGAATTGGCGAGTTTTTTGTCTAAACTGTAATGCTTTTGTTTTTTGACCGGAAAGCAGTCGATTACCGGATAGTTTTAAAACAATTCGACCCGTCCCAGCAGAAAATCAATGAGATTACAGTGAAAAAATTCCATTCTGTCAAAGAATAAGGCGAAATGACGTAAATGCTATCATTTCAGAAAATCGCGAACGCTGAACTTGAGATGGGCATTGAAAAAGCGGA
>CAUVDV010000185.1:0-4139 GCA_963550755.1 uncultured Lachnospiraceae bacterium | reverse complement strand
GTCAATGACCTCGGGTGTTGATGAGGGCGCTTTGCTGGATGAAAAAAAATCACCGCTTATCCTCCAACTCCTGAAATTGGTGCTGGGCATTGCTATGGTCATTTTTTCCTCTAAAACCCTGATTGGCAGCGTGGAAATAACCGCTTTGCGGCTGGGCGTTCCGCAATCCATCATTGCCGCCACTTTAGTCGCCTTCGGCACCAGCCTGCCGGAACTGATGACGGCTATTACTTCCGTGCGCAAAGGCCATGGAGAACTGGCGGTTGGTAATATCATCGGCGCCGATATTTTAAATGTGCTGTTTGTAGTCGGCGCGTCCGCTGCCGCCACCAAAGGGGGACTACTCGTTCCGATTCATTTTTACTATGTCCAGATTCCGACCATGCTGATTATCCTCATTTTGTTCCGCATTTTTTCCAAAAATGCCAAGTATGTGATTACCAAAAAAGAAGGGGCTGCTCTGCTGCTGTTTTACGGTATTTATTTAATTTTAAACTTCACGGTTAAGCTGTCTTAAGCAGCCGGGACTGCCGTCAAATAACTTCAAATCCCAAAATACAAAAGCACGCTTGCCTGAAGGTTCGCGTGTTTTT
This sequence comes from uncultured Lachnospiraceae bacterium, assembly GCA_963550755.1. GTDB lineage: Bacteria > Bacillota > Clostridia > Lachnospirales > Vallitaleaceae > W11650. Next base: position 3,546 of record CAUVDV010000185.1, on the reverse strand, counting down.
TCGTCAATATTTTTCGTCTATATCATTGTCCGCGCGCCGCTGGCAGTTCCACGGCAAAAACCGTACCGGCCGGTGTGCTTTTCTCAATCCACACCCGGCCGCCGTGAAGCTTGACCGTTTCCCAGACTAACGCCAGACCCAGACCAACGCCGCCCAGCGCCCGGCTGACAGATTTATCCACCCGAAAAAAGGGCTGGAAAATACTTTTTTGGAATTTCTCGGCAATCCCCTCGCCGGTGTCGGCTACCCGAATCCGCACCATTGCGCCGTCACGCTCAGTAGAAACCGTCACCCGGCCGCCGGGGCAGTTGTACTTAATGGCGTTTTCCACCAGATTAAAGATCACCCGGTAAAGTAAAATATCACTGCCAATCAGCGAGGCTTCTTCTCCCTCCTGCTCCAAGGTAATATTTTGCTTTTCCGCTAGGGGCGAAAGATCGGCCAGCACCTCCTCGATCATCGGCACAAGCTCAATTCGGTCGGTCCGCTGAACCGTTTCCAACTCGCTCATATCCAGCAAAGTCGTCACCATCAGTGACAGCCGTTCCGTCTGCTCCTGCAAAGTGGGAACAATTTCCACGATATCGTCTCCATGGCCTTGTTCCTTGGTGTATAAATCTAACTGCGCCTGCATTAACGCCAATGGCGTGCGCAGCTCATGCGCAGCGTTGCCGGTAAATTGGCGCTGCGCTTCAAAAGCAGTGGAAATCCGCTCCAGCATTTGATTAAAGGATTGACTAAGCAGGCGAAACTCCGGGATCTCATTTTCATTGACCGCCGACTCGGTCAAATTTGCCATTTGAATCCGCTCCACTTGATCGGAAAACTCCCGTAGGGGCTTTAGCGACCGGCCGCTGACAAAATAAGCAATAATTCCGCTTAGCAGCGTTACAATCGCCGTAATCAGCCAGCCGTTGATGCCAAAATTAATTTTGGTATCATCAACCTGATCGGAAAAATTAACGATAAAGTCCTGCATTTGTTCTTCCGGAATGCTGATATAAAAGGGCGCGGCATCATCGGCGTTCTCGCCGTTATCGCTATAGGCCATGACAAAGCCGCCGAGCGTATCAATATAAAAAGAGCCGGAACGGTACAGCAAAAGATTCATGACAATACAGGTCGCTGCGATCAGGAGCGACGTCATCAGCGTGATCCGCCACTGCAAAGATAATTTTTTCATTTTTCCGCCCCTCCGATCTGATAACCAATCCCTACTCGGTTTTGAATCGGATCATAACCGAGCGCTGCTTTCAGCTTTTTGCGGAGCGAGGAAATATGCACCCGAATCGAGTTGCTGAATAAATCCACGCTTCCGTCCCAAACATGATCAATCAGCTCCTCCTGGCTGACCGGCCGGCCCTGATGCAGCATCAGATATTCCAAGATACCGCTTTCCTTTCGGGTCAGGGCAATGCTTTGGCTATCGGCTAACGCTTCCCGGCTCTTGGTGTCAAAAGATAATTTTCCGCATAAGAGACAAGTATCGCTTTGAATAAACTTCCGCCGGGTCAGGCTTCGGATCCGCGCTTCCAATTCATCTAAATGAAAGGGCTTAGCCAAATAATCATTCGCTCCGGCATCCAGCCCCTCGACCTTATCCACGATCTGACTGCGGGCCGACAAAATCAGCACTTTGGTTTCCTCGTCGGTCTGGCGCAAAAAGCGCAGCACCTCCATCCCGTCCATTTTCGGTAAGTTCAAATCCAGCACTACCAAATCATAGCGCTCCACCTCCAGGAGTTCGACCGCTTCCCGGCCATCGTAACAGGTATCGGCTTCATAGCCGCTTCGGCGCAGGCTTTTGGCAATCGTATCGCATAATCCTTTTTCATCTTCTACTATTAAAAGGCGCATTGTTTTCCTCCTTCTTGCTTTTCTATTATTATAATATCAGAATACGCTGAAAATGCAAAGACTGTTTTTCTTGGCGCGCTTTTTTCTTATTTATTTCCTGTTTCCGCCGTCAGGACAAATGCTTCGAGTTTCTTCTATTATAATAGGTTCGTAATCATCTGGCAATATAGTCACTATACCAAACGGAAATAAAGTTTGTGTTAAATTATGGGCTTAACAAAGATTTTATACCGGCGGGTGTATGATAGGTTCATCAAGTTGTTACCGCTTAGTTATTCATGACCTACTGAAGCGCAAAATGATGATATTAAAAAGGACTCTCGGTGAATCATGATATACATAAACCTTTACTGACATCAGCGGTAATGACAAATAAGGTAAGGAAAGGATGATGAAAATGAAATGGAAAACAAAAACCACTGCTCAGTTATTTACACTGGCATGTGGGGCTGCTATGCTGGGGTTAGGCATCTGGCGGCATGAAGTAAACACGGTACTCACCAAAGCTGTCAAAATATGTTTGGAGTGTGTGGGAATTGGCTAAAAAAATGAAGTTTAAAACAGTTTCGCATTATATGGCACGCTTCCGGCTCGGACTGCAAGGAGTGGCAACTCTGCTGACCAATATTCATCTGCCCAACTTTTTAAAAGGAACGATTTATACCGGCAAAGCAAAAATGGCCTGCGTACCGGGACTGAACTGTTATTCCTGTCCCGGCGCAACCGGCGCTTGCCCGATTGGCGCGTTTCAGGCGGTCGTTGGTTCTTCCAAGTTCAGCTTTACTTATTATATCACCGGCATTATGATTTTGCTGGGCGTGTTTTTAGGACGGTTTATCTGCGGTTTCCTCTGCCCCTTCGGCTGGTTTCAGGATTTGCTGCATAAGATTCCAAGCAAAAAGTTCTCCACCCAAAAGCTGAAACCGCTGCGTTATTTAAAATATGCTTTTCTGTTGATTATGGTGATTTTGCTTCCGGCGCTGGTAACCAACGCCGTCGGCATGGGCAACCCGTTCTTTTGCAAATATGTTTGCCCGCAGGGCGTTTTAAGCGGAGCGCTTCCTTTGGCCGCGGTCAACTCTTCCGTTCGCGCCGCTTTAGGAAAGCTGTTTACTTGGAAAGCTTCGATTCTGCTGCTGGTAACAATAGCAAGCGTTTTTATTTACCGGCCGTTCTGCAAATGGGTTTGCCCCTTGGGCGCGATGTACGCCTTGTTTAACCGGGTATCGCTGTTTCAGATGAAGGTCAATGAACATAAATGCATTTCCTGCGGCCGCTGCGCCAAAGCCTGCAAAATGGACGTTGATGTGACGAAAACACCGAATCATACCGAATGTATCCGCTGCGGCATGTGTATCAGCGCCTGCCCGACCGGCGCCATCAGTTATCGTTACGGGTTTGGCTCCGGCGATAAAAAAACGGCGCAGCCGGTGGAAGCAATGAGCGGCTGCAAACTATGCGCTGCCAAAATGGTAAAAAAAGAAGTCATTAAATCAGAAAACATTTAAAACAAACCATAACGTCAAAGCCTTGGCGGCCTCCGCTTTTTATGACGGCCGCAGGGCCAAACTCCAGGAAAAATCCTGTGCTGTTTATCCGGCGTTTTAATATTTAATCAAAAAAAGGAGAAAAACAAATGAAAAACTTACAAAAATTATCGGCATTATTATTCGCTTTGGTACTTACTTT
>CAUVDV010000184.1:0-4142 GCA_963550755.1 uncultured Lachnospiraceae bacterium | reverse complement strand
GTCAGGCAAATCCGGTTGGCAACTTTGGCTGAAATCTTGGTTGCCAATCCCGGTGAATAATCCGATTCATGAATGATGACCGGAATCCGGCAAAAAAACGCAGCCAGCACCGGCGGAACCGCGACGAATCCGCCTTTGGAAAAAAGCAAATCCGGCTTTATCCGGCGCAGCAGATGCAGCGACTGAAAAAATCCGGCCAGCACCCGAAAGGGATCGGTTAGGTTTTTCAGGCTGCGGTAGCGCCGCAGCTTGCCGCAGGAAATGCCGTAATAGGCTATATTTTCCGGCTGCAGCATTTCTTTTTCGATTCCGGCTTTGCCGCCGATATACGAAATTTCCAGTTCGGCTGCCGGATAAAGGCTTCTCAGCTTTTGAATCAAAGCAATATTGGGGGATACATGCCCGGCGGTGCCCCCGCCGGTAAAAACGATTTTTTTCATGGATCTGCTCCTTGTATTTTTCCTATACTTCATTTTCCCTTAAATCTCATACCAGCGAATTTCATTGGCGGCAAGTTCCAAGGCAAAATTGCTGCCGTCGCCCCGGTAAATTACGGTGCGTTGCGGCTCATAGGTATTATTGACCACGCAGTATTTTCCATTTGCCACATAGGCATGCACATCAACATGAAAGTTATCCGAATACCATTTTTTCAAATTGGCTTCTTCATGGCTTGCCCACATCACCGCCCGATGCAGCAGGCGTGAGTTTTCAAAGCTGTATGGCAAACCGCTGATATAAACGCAGCGCCCCTTGCCAAAAGAATGGCAGGCCAGCTGCACCTCTTTTTCCCGGTGAATTAAAATTTCGGTTTCGGGCAAAGCATACATTGCTTTTTTTCCTTCGCCGAAATCCACTTCCTGCGTGCAGTCTTGCAAAATAAAATGCTCTCTATTTTCTGTCCAGTTATACTTATCCTGATTTAAACTAAAGCCGGTTTCCTTATCCACTCCCAGCGCCTGCGCCAGCTGCAGAAAATGCCCCTGATACGGATGACCGCTCGGCTCGCCCACGCCGATAAAGCCGCCGCCCTGATAAATAAAGCCGCGGATAGCCGCGGTAATCTCCGCATTCTCCCAAACCGTCCCGCCGGTATAAGCCGTGTCGGCATCGCCGATATTAAAAATAACGTCAACTTCTTTTAGCAGCTTAGGATTTTTTTCAATGTCTTCAAAGCTGATAAACCGCACATCATAAGGCGCGCCGCTTAAATATTCAATAATTCCGGCATAAGAATAATTCTGCTTATAGTAAAGCGCGTGATGCACCATATGATTGCCCCATGCCCTTTGCCGCCCCCAGCAGTTTAGAACCGCTACGGTTTTGACGCAGTAGGGGGTCGCTGCCTTGGTATTTTCATACAGTGTCCGAAACTCATCGCAAACCTCCGCCACATATTCAACAAAATCTGGGAACTGAAGCGCCAGCTTTAAATATCCGCCATAGCCAATTCGGTCGATGGGCTTGCGCAAAATTGCTCGACGGGCAGTTACCCAGTTGATTTTGGCCTCTTTTACCGGGTCGCCGCCCAGATAAAAGCTGTCCGGGAAAAAATAAGGCAAAAATCTACCTTCGGTATAGGTAACGCCTTCGATATCGCTGATTAGGCGAAGGGTAGCGCCATTGCCCACACTGCCGACCACAGCGTCCAGACCGATTTTGGCAAATTCTTCCAAAAACGGCTCGGTTCCAATCCAGTGGTCGCCCAAAAACATCATGGCTTCCTTGCCGTATTCATGGGTAATGTCCACCATTTCTTTCGCCAGCCGGCAGACTTCTCTAATCTGAAATCTTTGAAAATCCCGAAATTCTTTCGTTGGAATTCGATAATTGTTATTCATATAGCCCTGATCAATAATATATTCCGGCCGGAAAGGGTATCCTGCTTCCCGCTCAAACTGCTCTAAAATATAGGGCGAAACGCTGGCCGAATAGCCGTACCAGTCAACATATTTTTCTCTGGCCAGTTCATCAAAAATCAGTGTAAACTGATGGAAAAAAGTGGTATAACGAATCACGTCAACATAGGGATTTTCCTCTAAAAACCGGCGCAGGCGCTGCATGGAGAACTCTTTGGTTTTGGGCTGACGCACGTCAAAAGTAATCTGCTTTTCCACATCTTTCCAGTCATTGACCACGGCATTATACATATGAACCGGATCCCACATAATATAGGCCAAAAAGCTAACTGTATATTCATGCATATATTTTGCCTTTGCAATCACTACCTCCCCAGCCGCCGAATCATACCGCCACTGACTGACCGGCACTACTTCGCCGGTTGTTCGGTCAATTACTTCCCACCACTTAGCAATATCATCGTGGTCATTGATTTTAAGCATATCGGGATATAAATGTGCCATCAAAGGAATCCGCAGGCTTTCCTCGCTTGCCGTATGAAAAGCGGTCATAATATACATCTGCTGAACCTCGTCCAAATTGGCCTTGGCCCACGCATTATCTTTTCGGGTGGTATAATAGGTTTTGTAGATCTTAGCGTCCGTTTCCCTTAGCTCCGGTGGAAAATCCGTACCGTCGCAGTCCCGCAAAGCATCTGCCCCCCATTTTTCAACGATTTCCAAGGTCTGCGCTATCACGTCTCTATCCGTGGGCACGGTTACTCTTCCTTTTTTCATAAATTTTTCTATTCCTTTCGTTTGTTAAAAATATGATTTGCTTGGCTTTTTAATAAATCGTCAGATGCCGTGCGCGCCGTTTCTCCGTTCATCGCGGCCGTCTGCCGTTATGGTTGGCAAGGCTTTTGGCTGCCGGTCTGCACTTAAAGCCTGCTTGCTGTAACCGGCGTGACAGCAGAATTAGTTAAAGAAATTATATCATTTTACTAATATTCAATCAATCATAAACTCAATTTAGGGATGGGAATTTCATTTCTTTTATTTCTTTTTCCAGTAAAATATGGTAAAATAAAAAAGAAAGATACACTAACTAATTGTGGTCATTGCCGGCGTTTCCCCAAGGGGCGCAGCCATTACCCGCGAAAGGAGTTTTTTATGCCAGTTGTAAATTATAAGCAATACCAAGCGATGCTGGAAAAAGCCAGAAAGAATCATTTTGCTTATCCGGCAATCAACGTAGTTAACTTAGAAGGCGCTAACGCTGCATTAAAGGCGTTTTCGGAAGCAAAATCGGACGGTATCATTCAAGTTTCCATCGGTGGCGGCGCACATGCTTCCGGTTCCTGCGTCAAGGATACGGTGCTGGGTGCGATTTCCATTGCCGAGCATGTTCACCGGGCAGCGGAGCGCTATGACGTAAATATCGCGCTGCATACCGATCACTGCGTCAGCAGTAAGCTGGATTCCTTTGTCCTGCCGCTGATTGAGGAAACGGAAAAACGTCGAGCGAGCGGCCAGCCGAATCTGTTCAGCAGCCATATGTTTGACGGCTCAGATATTTCGCTGGAGGAAAATATTAAGATTTCCAAGGATTTACTCGCGCGCTGCACCAAGAACGAAATTATTTTAGAGATTGAAGTCGGCGTCTTTGGCGGTGAAGAGGACGGTATGGACAATTCTGGTGTCCATAAGGATAAGCTGTACACCACGCCGGAGGATATGATTGCCATGTATGAGGCGCTTAGCCCGATTTCTGATTTTTATATGCTGGCGGCTACTTTTGGCAATACGCATGGTGTGTATAAGCCCGGTAATGTTGTCCTTAAGCCGAAGATTTTGTCAGCTGGCCGGGACGCACTGCTGGCTAAGTTTGGGGAAAGGGCACGGCCATACTTTGTATTCCACGGCGGGTCCGGTTCGGAGCTGGCGGATATCCATGAAACGCTGGAATACGGCGTAGTGAAGATGAATATTGATACCGATACCCAATACGCCTTTACCCGGCCGATTGTGGATCACATGTTCCGCAGTTATGATGAAGTGCTGAAGGTTGAAGGCGAAGTCGGCAACAAGAAAAAGTACGACCCGCGCGTTTACCTGAAAGCGGCCGAAGCCGGCATGGCTGACCGAATTAAGGAAGCCTGCGAGGTATTGCGTTCCTCCGGGCATACGATGTTTAGCAAATAACAGACTCAACTTTCCCCTGATCGAAGTGCTGCGCACTTCTGCCCGGGCGGGCAGTCTGCCATAGTCTTTTTTGGCTCTATCCCGCTCTAAGAGCGGGTG
>CAUVDV010000183.1:0-4160 GCA_963550755.1 uncultured Lachnospiraceae bacterium | reverse complement strand
CGGCCTAACAGGGCAGCCGGCAGAGAGCTTTGAATTTGCGTAATCAAGGTAATGGTTAACACGCCGTAAGGAATAAAAGCCAAACTAAGAAGCGGCAGAGAAAAATAAAGCTGATTGATTAATACCGCCGCTATCCATAAGACGCAGGTAATCAGCGGAAAAACCCGCAGTTTAAATAGATAGGACAGGTTTGTCAACTTCATGGCCAGGGTAGTGCCAAGAATAAGGCCGATACTCATGGCCAGCCGGATATAACCGAAATAATCAATGCTGCCCAGCGCTGCCGCGTAAGCCGGCAAAATAGCGGAAACAATGCCCATGGTGAAGTTTAACAGCATGATCGGCAGACAGATGGAAACGGCCTCTGAGGAAAAAAAGGCGGTAATTCCTTCTTTAAAGCTGATTTTGTATTGGCTGAAGTTCAGTTTTTCGGCCTTGACGGTTTCCGCCGGCTGAATGCCAAAAAAGCAGACAAAGGCCAAGAGATAGGTCAGGCCGTTGATTAAGTAAATCTGGCTGACGCTGATATGAGCAATAATCAGGGAAAAGGCAGCACTGACGGCCACTTCTACAATCCGGCTGATGGACGCGGACAGGGAATTGTATTTAATTAAGCCTTTTTCCGGCACAATATGCGGAATAACGGCAAATTCTGCCGTTCTTTCATAGTTTTCAATGAAAGAAACCAAAAGGATAGTTACAAAAATTGTCGGCAGAATTGCCCGGTTAAAATAAAAGGCCAGCGGCACAAGCAGAATCAAGAGGGCTTGAATCAGCTGCGCCGATACGAGGATTTTCTTTTTATTGCCGTGATCGACCAACGGTCCGACCAAAAAGGACAGAGCTTTGGGCAGCATGGTCATAGCGGTGATTAGACCGGTATAAAAAGCATTTTGTGTGGCGGCGTAAACATACCAAACTACAGCCAATTGGTATAAATTATCGCCAAAGGTAGAGATAGAGCGGCCGAATAATAGTTTTTTAGCATTAGCGTTCATCATCGGATTCCTTTCTGAAGGCGGTGGTGTGCTGAGTGAATTGTTTCTGTAAGGTTAATTCTTTAATACCATAAATTTTTTAATAAGAGTGCATTTTTAACAGAAAAAGTAAATATCTGCGCAAGTGTCATCAAGCAAAGCAAGAAGGTAATTAGTTTTGTTTCAATTTTTTACTCCTTTGTGTAACGTTTTGTTTCTTGACGTTAATATACCAGTCTTTCTTTTCTTTGTCAACGGACACATCTGTCCCTTGACAAAACCGGAAAAGTATGATAAAGGCAATGAAAAATCAAAAAACCAATAAGCAATTAAGCATTTAGGAAGCCATAGAGCAGAAAGGAGCCAAATGAGTGTTTCACTGGGTACAATCATTAGGGAATTGCGAATGAAAAAGGGGTTTAGCCAAAAAGAACTGGCTGAGGGGATTTGTTCATTGAAGCAGTTATCCAGAATCGAAAACAATACTTCGGAAGCCAGTGCCTATGTGATATATGAGCTGTCTTTCCGCTTAGGCGAGAACCTATTGGATTACTTTCCCTATGCTGAGTTAGAGGAGCCGTTTTTTTGGAAGAAGAAAATTGATGAATTGGAATGGTATTATAACCAAAAACAGTACCAGCAGTTATACCGGCAAAGCAAAATCTTAAAAGAAGACGTGCTTGTCCGGTCTTTTGTTTTTTTGCGCCAAAGAATCAACTGGTATTTTGGTATATCGGCTTGTCATTGTCAAATGGTGGAGACTTTTTCGGCGGAGGATTTTTTAAGCCTGATTGCCCTGACACATCCTTTTACTCAAATCAGCGATATTTGGCAGAATAATTTAAAGCCGTTTGAGCTGCGCATTTTAAATTCAGCGATTTTTGTTCATTTGCAAGCTGAACGCTATGACATTGCCGAGGAATGGCTGCTTAAAGCGATTGGAATATTTGACCGCTGTTATTTTGAAGTCAAGGATAATGCAAACTTAAAGTTTTTTTATAATTTAAGCCGGTTGTATTTTTACCGGCAGGAATATGAAAAAGCTTTGCAGGTAGCCGACCAAGGACTGCGCCTTTGTCAGGAAAACAATATCCTTTATCAAGTGGCGGGGCTTAGCAATATTAAGGGGCGCAGTCTGTACTGCTTAGGGCGAAAAGAGGAAGCGCTGCTGTATATGAACCTGTTTTTGCAGCTAAATGACTTTTTGGGAGAAAACAGCCACTTTAAGGATAGAAATGTTAATCAAAATCTAAGAAATACCTATCAGTTAGCACCACTGGGCTATATCACTCCACCGGCAGAATAACCGTAAACATCGTGCCGGTTTCGGCACTGCTGGCAGCACTGATTTGGCCGTGATGAGCGGCAGCAATACTGGCAGCGATGGCCAGCCCCAGCCCGTAGCCGCCGGTTTCGCGGACGCGGGAGCTGTCCGCCCGGTAAAAGCAGTCAAATAATTTGGGCAAATCGGATGCGGCAATGACAGTGCCGTGGCTGACAACGGACAGCCGAGCCGACTTTTTTTCTGTCCATAGCTTGACCCCGATGGTGCTGCCGGGAAAAGAATATTTGCAGGCATTATCCAGTAAAATGTGAAGCAGCTGGGTCAACTGAGCGGCATTGCCGGTCAACCGGATATCGGCGGCAATCTCATCCTGAAAGCGGAGATCGCGCTCAAAAGCCAGCGATTCCATAGTCAGGATGCTGCCCATGACCAAATCGCTGAAATCAACACTTTCTTTAACTACCGGCAGCTGGCTGGTATCGGATTTGGCCAGAAACAGCATTTGCTCGACCAGCTCTTTCATCCGCAGTGCTTCGGCGCTGCTGTTTTCAATCCATCGGTTTTGCTCGGCTATGGTTTTTTGGGGATTGGCGGCCAAAATTCCTAAATTGGTCAGAATAACCGTCAGCGGCGTTTTCAGTTCATGCGAAGCATCAGCCAAAAACTGGCGCTGCTTGTTCCAGGCGACTTCGACCGGAGCCAGTGCCATGTTGGCCAAAAAGATACTGATTCGCCAAAAGGCAAGCAGTACCAGACCGCCGACCAGCAAAAAGGTTTGAATTAAGGCATAGAGTGACGACAGGCTATGCTGATAGTCACCGAACGCAATCCGAATCGTATCGGGCTGCCACTGCCGTTTGAAAAAGAAGAGATGAAGGCCGCTGATCCGGCCTTTTTCATTTTCAGTTGCCAGTGCCTGGCTGATGGCGGCAGTCAGGACTTCCTCACTGATATCAACATTTTCCACATAAGAGGACAGGATATTTCCAGCCGGGTCAACTTCTACGCCGAAAGTCGGCAGCACCACCTGTCCACCGCCGGAATGGGCATGGTCGATTCGGGGGCGGAAGCGCGGGCCGCCCGGTTCGCCGGTCATTTCCTCTAAGAGCCGATAGCTTTCGCTGGTCAGCCGCTGCAGCTGAAAAATGGAGATACCAATCAAAGCGGCCAAAAAGACGACGCTCAGTAAAGATAGAGTAATTAAAATAAATCTTTGTTTTAGTTTTTTAAGCATTCGCTTTCTCCAATCGGTAGCCGGCTTTGCGGACGGTGCCAATCGTTACCGCCGAGCGCACGAAGAACAGCTTTTTGCGCAAAAAAGAAATGTAAACCTCGACATTATTATCTTCTGCCTCTGAGTCATAGTCCCAAACCTTGGTAATCAGGCTTTCTTTGGAAACGATAGCGCCGGGGGCGGCCAGCAGCAGCTTTAAGATCTCAAATTCCTTATGCGGCAGATGCACGGATTTAAAGCCGCAGTGAAGGGAATGTGCCGATAAATTAAGGGAAATATCTTCAAAAGTCAATTCTTCCAGGATGACTTCGCCCTGCCGCCGGGTTAAAGCCCGAATCCGGGCTAAGAGTTCATCGGCAATGAATGGTTTGGTCATATAATCATCCGCGCCGCAGTCCAATCCCGTCACCTTATCAGCCGTTTCATCTCTGGCGGTCAGCATCAGCACCGGCACGGCGATTTTGTTTTGACGCAGGCTTTTCACCACTTCAAAGCCGTTTTTCTTCGGCAGCATAATATCCAGTACGATGACATCATAAATCCCGGATAGAGCGTAGTCCAGTCCGCTATCGCCGTCGCCCGTCCAATCAACTTCATAGCCTTCATTTTTTAAGATCTGGGCCAGTGCTTCGGCCAGTCGTTTTTCATCTTCCACGATTAAAAT
>CAUVDV010000182.1:0-4213 GCA_963550755.1 uncultured Lachnospiraceae bacterium | reverse complement strand
CATCTTTCACCTTTGACGCCCGCAAATCACCCTCTAAAATCTGGCGGATAATATCCGACAGCTGGTCGCCCAAATAAATCGAAATAATCGCCGGCGGCGCTTCATGCCCGCCCAGCCGCCGGTCATTGGCTGCGCTGGAGATCGACGCCCGCAGAAGCGGCGCATACTCGTCAACCGCCGCCATCACTGCCGATAAAATCAAGAGAAACTTGGTATTTTGATGCGGCGTTTCGCCCGGCTCCAAGAGATTCCGTCTTTCCGTGCCCAGCGACCAGTTGCAGTGCTTGCCCGAACCGTTAATGCCCTCAAACGGCTTTGGATGCAACAGGCAGACCAGTCCATGATGATTGGCCACCTTAACCAAAGTGTCCATTACCAGCTGGTTATGGTCGGCGGCAATATTGGCCACCGAAAAGACCGGCACAATCTCATGCTGGGCCGGAGCCGCTTCATTATGCTTAATCTTGGCGTAAACGCCCATTTTCCACAGTTCAATATCCAGCTCCTTCATAAAGGCGGCAATATTTTCTTTAATGCTGCCGAAATAATGATCTTCCATTTCCTGCCCCTTGGGCGGATTGGCGCCAAACAGCGTCCGGCCGGTCAAAATCAAATCCTTGCGTTTTTGGTACAGGCGCTTATCAATTAAAAAATATTCCTGCTCGGCCCCGACCGAGGCAATCACCTTTTGCGTTTCCGTATCGCCAATCGCCCGCAGCACCCGCAGACATTCCCGGCTGACCGCCTGCATGGAGCGGAGAAGAGGCGTTTTTTCATCCAGCGCCTCGCCCCAATAGGAGCAAAAAGCGGTTGGGATATAAAGCGTCTTATCCTTGATAAAAGCCGGGCTGGTCGTGTCCCAGGCCGTATAGCCTCTGGCCTCAAAGGTCGCCCTGAGCCCCCCATTAGGGAAGGAGGAAGCGTCCGGCTCGCCTTTAATCAGCTGCTTGCCGGAAAACTCCATCGAAATCCCGCCGCCGACAAAGGGCTCAATGAAGGACTCATGCTTTTCCGCCGTCCGGCCGGTCATCGGCTGAAACCAATGGCAATAATGGGTTGCCCCCTTTTCAATCGCCCAGTCCTTAATGGCGCTGGCGACTACATTGGCCACGCCCGCGTCCAGCTCCTCGCCGTTATCAATCATTTTTTTCAGTTTTTTATAAACATCCTTGGGCAGCCGCCGCCGCATGGTCAAATCGTCAAACACATTTTGACCGAAAAAATCCGTTACCTTTAAGTGATTTTGCATTTCGCCGCTATATTCCGCGTTCATTGCTATTCCTTTCCTGTCTGCTGACAGCCTTAATCCTTAATCAAAAAATCCGCTGTCCGGTTTTTGATTTCTTGGTCTTTCCTGACTGGGTGCGTTCTGATTTTGGTTTGTTTCCGAAGTGTTCGATTCCCCGCTGGTATTTCCGTTTGGCTGCGAATGATTCCGGTCATCATTATCGTTATTATCACCAGGCCCCTCGGAAGAATCCGGGTCAAAAAAGCCGTTGCCATTGTCGGTATTTCCATTGGTATGCGGGCCGTGAACCGTACAGTACTCGCCTAGCATCGAAAACGGGATTTCATACGCCGCGTCCGCAACCGGCAGCGGCACCGACGGATCCCAGCCGCTGGGCATATCCTTTTCCCGTCTTTGAATCATCACTTTTTTCTGCACCAGTTCCGGCGGACAAAATTCGGTGGCAAAAAGTCCCGATACGCTGCAAATCTCCACCGCCTTATGCACGTCGCACGGCTCGCTCGGCTCCGTTCCAACGGCAAAATATTCCTCGATCACCGTCGAGCCACGCGGGTCTGAGTCACAAAGGCCCTCGACCGGCGCCAAGCCCGACTGGGTACAAACCGCTCGGCGGACGATTCCGGCCGGCACCTCAAAGCTTTTGTTCGGCAGGCCTTCATGCACCGCGGCCATTACTTTTGCCCAAATCAGGTTATGCGTGCTTTGGGAAATATGATTCATACTTCTGGGCTGATCATAGCCCAGCCAAATGGCCGCCACATAATACGGACTATAGCCGACAAACCACAAGTCATTGGAGTCCTGCGTGGTTCCGGTCTTACCGGCAATTGTCATGCCCTTGACCGCTGCCGTCGTACCGGTTCCCCGGCGAACGACGTCCTGCATCGCGTCCGTCAACAGGAACGCGGTCGTTTCCTTAATCGCCTGATGGCTTTCCGGTGTTTTGTCAATCAGCACATTACCTTTATCATCCAATACCTTGGTGTAAAAAATCGGTTCAATATACACGCCCTTATTGGCAATCGCCCCATAGGCGGCCGTCATCTCCAGCGGAGTCACGCCCGTTCGGATACCGCCCAGCGGCATGGCGTAAACTGCGTCGCCCTCAGCCTGCAATTTGCTGAAGCCCAGCCTTTTTAAATATTCAAAACCCAGCTCCGGCGTAATATCGGCAATCGTCCGCACCGCAATAATATTCATGGACTGAGCAATGGCCTCCCGCACTGTCGTCAGTCCCTTATACACCTTATTCCAGTTTTTCGGGGTATAGGTCTGGCCGTTGGGCAGTTTAATCGCCACCGGCGCGTCGTTAATCGTCGTTGCCAGCGTATAGCCCTTGGCGTCCAAAGCGGCCGCATAGGCTCCCACCGGCTTAAAGGTTGAACCCGGCTGGCGCTGCGCCTGGGTTGCCCGGTCAAAGGTCAGATTGCCGGACTTGTCTCCCCGGCCGCCGGTCAAGGCTTTAACTTCGCCAGTATGATAATCCATAATTACCATCGCCGACTGCGGCTGCGGCACATAAACCGCTTTTTCCGCCAAAATCTCGCTTTCGGCAAAGCCCAGCTCCTGCTTATACTGAACAATAAAGGCTTCCGCCGCCGCCTTGTCCTTAAACTCCCCTTCCTTATAATGATGCGTTACTTCTTCGCCTCGTTTGGTCGAGAGCGAATACATCAATTTGACTTCGTTGTGATTGCCGTTCGGGAAAAAGTTCTTATCATCGGCGTACACATCGTCTAATTTTTTTTGAATGGTCAGATCCTGCGTTACATAAATGCTCAGCCCACCGCTGTGGATCAGACGGTATGCCTGGGCCTCGGTATAATTTTTTTGGATCTGCAAATCCTCCGCCAAGCGCTGAATCACCTCGTCCACAAAATAGGTATAATTAGACATATTGCTGGACATCTGCTGGTTAATACTGCGGATATTGCCGTAAACATCCTCATTGATCGCCTGATCGTATTCCGCTTGGGTAATATATTTTTGCTCCAGCATCTTCTTTAAAATCCGCTGCTGCCGCTCGCGGTTGTTTTCCGGCTTGGTGATCGGATCGTACCGGCTGGGGGCATTAGCTACTCCGGCAATACAAGCCGCTTCGGCAATCGTCAGCTCCCAGGCGTTTTTGTTAAAATACGTCTGCGCCGCCGTCTGCACGCCGTTACTGTTCTTGCCAAAGGGCGCGGAATTCAGATACAGCTCCAAAATCTTTTTCTTGGCGTATTCCTTGCCCCGGCCGCCCTCGGCCAGCTTTTTCTCCAGCTGCACCGCCAAATACTGCTCCTGCAGCTTACGCTCGATTTTTTTGCCGGGATCTTTTAAGACGTTCATTTTCACGACCTGCTGCGTCAAGGTCGAACCGCCCTCGGAAAAGCTGCGACTCTTGATATTGGCCACAATCGCCCGCATAAAAGCGTACATATCAAAGCCGTTATGCCGCCAGAACCTTTCATCCTCGACCGCTACCACCGCGTCAATCATGCACTTGGGAATTTGTTCATACTCCAAATAAATTCGGTTGGCATTGGCCGCCGACAGCTTTTGGATCTCATTGCCGTTTTGGTCATAGATAATCGAAGCGTAGCCAACCGGCACCACCGTTTCCAAAATATTGTCAATGCTTGGCGCCTTATCCAGGATCGCCTTATAAATCCCAATCGCCGCCGCCCCACCCAGCACGCCGGCAATCACCACCACAAACACAATCACTTTTAAGACTACGGAATTAATTAAATTCGTTGTTTTTTTCGTTTTTGAATGAAGCTGCTCTTTTTGCTTTTTTCGTCCCTGTTTTCCAAAGTTCATTTTAACCTCCTAATGTAAGCCCGCAGAATATCTTGTCAGGCTTCTATCTGTAAAATCAAACCGCCCGGCTTGCTCTTTTTCTTGATAAAACTTATAATTTTTCGGCCGCATAGCCCTCATCCGGCGAAAAGCTCTTTCTCCCAGACAATGCTTTTATTA
>CAUVDV010000181.1:0-4252 GCA_963550755.1 uncultured Lachnospiraceae bacterium | reverse complement strand
GTCCTGATATTTTTTGCGAAACGCTTCATAACTATATATTTCATATTCCGTCATTGGTTCATCGCTCTCGCCCACCCGAACATAAGAGCCTTTGATCCTGCCTCGCCCCTGATAATAGCATGGCCTTTCCGCCAGATCCACCCCCGGAATCTCTGCCGATACAAAAAACTTTCCCTTTTTTTCTACTGTCGTCAGTAACGGCCGAACAACCGGATTCATCTGCAGGCACTGTTCGTTAATTTTCCGCTGGATATCCTGCGCATTATAAACACCGCATTCCTTGAAATCATTTTCCTCATCTACCCCAAAAATAATGATTCCGCCGTCGTCTTGATTAGAAAAGCCGGACAGGGTATCATACAATTTCTTGGGACAGTCCGACTTCGCCGCCTTAATCTCTAATGTCTGCGTTTCACATTTGCTGATCTGAATGCTATTTAACTTTTCCAGCAGTTCTTCCTTTGTCATTCTAGTCATTCCTCCTATCATTTTAGATTCTACGCATTTTTTATTTAATTGTCAACGAAAATTTTAGTTTTTTGATGTTTTATTTTAGTTTTTATATTTAAAATTTTAGTTCTTTGGTTTTTATTTTAGTTTTTAAGTGTTTTATTTTAGTTTTTAAACTTTAAATTTTAGTTTTTTAGTTTTAAATATCAGCGAGGGCGTACCCGACCTGCACTGTATGAGTGACGCCTATCTGGCAGAAGATCTTTGGTTAGTTCCATTCCTCTGCCAGCAGAAAATCTCGAATATTGCGATGCTTGATTCCGTCTCGGCTCATTAAAATTGAAATTTTTTCTTTTTTATTGAATATAATGAATAGAAATAGTTTCGCGCAGTTCCATGCAGCTACTGAGCTTTATCACTGACGCGGTTGACAGAATCAATTTTTTAGGATAAAATAAAGTATACTTTATATTTTCCTAAAAATAAGGAGGTATTTTATGGCCTATATTGAGCGGGCACTCGAAAGAAAATTCCTGCGTATGACTTCTTTTTTTAAAGCAATCCTAGTAACGGGCGCGCGGCAGGTAGGAAAAACAACGATGTTAAAGCACTTAGCCGAGGGGCAGCGCCGAACCTATGTTACTCTGGACAATGCAATGGCCAGAATGCTTGCGCAAACCGACCCTGTCCTTTTTTTTCAAACCTATAAACCGCCAATCATCATTGACGAAATACAAAAAGCGCCGGAATTATTTGAACAAATCAAAATTATGTGCGATGAAACCGAAGAACACGGCTTGTTCTGGCTGACCGGTTCCCAGCAATACAAAATGATGAAAAGCATCCGTGAAACTCTGGCAGGAAGAATCGGAATTTTGGAATTATACAGCCTTTCCAAAAATGAAGCAGACGGCGAGCTTTTTTCAAACAAGCTGGATTTCTCCTTGCCTTGTCTGTTAGAGCGGCAGGCAGTGGCCAAAAAAAACGACATTTTCGATGTGTTTGAACATATCTGGCGCGGTGGTATGCCGGCTGCTTTGAGCGCTGATATCGAGCAGCGACAGGAATATTTCAATTCTTATATTGAAACCTATCTTATGCGTGATGTCACGGAAGAAGGCGGCATTACGGATTCGATCCGCTTTCGCAGGTTTCTTAATGCCTGTGCGGCGCTTACCGCAGAGCAGGTGAATTATAAAACCTTAGCGGATACGGCGGAAATTTCCGCGCCGACCGCCAAAGAATGGCTGCAGATTCTTCAAGGCCTGGGAATTGTATATCTGCTTGCCCCGTTTGCAAATAATGAACTGAAACGCCTGTCTAAAACGCCGAAGCTTTATTTTTGTGATACCGGCCTATGCGCATACCTGTCGATGTGGCTTACCCGAGATACCCTAATGAACGGATCCGCCAGCGGACATTATTTTGAAAATTATGTTGTCGCCGAACTTTTAAAAAGCTTTTCTTATTCCGCCGATAAAGCCAATCTGACCTACTACCGCGATGCCAACGCCAAGGAAATCGACGTGATTGTGGAAGAAAATGGGCGGATTCACCCGCTGGAAATTAAAAAGTCAGCCAATCCTGACCGCCGGGAAATCAAAAAATACGGATTGATTGACAAAACCAAATTAGAACGGGGCGGCGGCGGCATTATCTGTATGTGTCAGGAAGTAATCCCCATTGATCCTCTGAATTGTTTTATCCCCTGCAATTTGATATAAGTACATACCAAAGGCGGCCAGCCTATACCGACTGACCGCTATGTATGTTTTATTCGTAACAAATACTGAACGCAGGTCTCATTTCTTCAATTTGCCTGCGTGTCAGGCCATATCCGGCAGCTGTTTTTTCCCAGTTATCTCTGACAATTTTCAGGATATCTTCGGCATAAGCCCCAGCATCCAATGCTGAAATACCAAATCTCACGGCGGTTTGCACAGCTAACTTGATACGGATGCTGTTATCTTCCTCATCTACATTGAGAGACAGCTCATCACCGTAAGGAACCGGGTTTACATCATACAAAGGAGAAAGAACCCATCCCTTATCTGTGAGAACAAATGCGTGGTTTCGCAGATGATCATCGGTATTTGTAACCGCCATGTTGAAAGCGATACGCTTCCAAAGCTCAAGCAGATCCTTCTTAGGCTGCGCACCGTCGGACTTGATAAACGCAGCGATATCCAGATAGCTGCTTCCATCGGCTGCGGATGCGCCGTCTGTTTTTCCAAGGAGTGTCATGGCAGAGGCAAAATGTACTCGCTTGCTTCCCAGACGATCAAACCGCTTTATCAGGAAAGTGCTTCCCAGAAGCGAAAACTTCTCAAGCTTTGCCTCCGGGACATTTAAGCCGCAGAGCGCTGCCAGATCATGCGCCACCATTTCCCAGGCTCCGGTATCATTTTCGTCATTCTTTGACGGAAACTTCGCAATCCAAAGCTGATCCTTTGTATCTACTACTGTTGCCTTCGGTCTGGCGCCGCCAAGAGAAGATCCAGGTTTAATCAGCTGATTCAGCCATTTTTCGGATAAACCTGTTTCATCATTTTCAAAGTTTCGGGCGGCTTCCTCCAGTGTGCGCAGTGTAGCCCAAGGTGGAGCTGCGGTTTCCTTATCATCAGAAAGAAACACTCCGTTCGGCGTTAACTTAAAGCGAAGGCCGCCCATTCTGGTTTCATCATATACTCCCAGCAGATAATCGCTGTCATAAAGCTTAGAAGGCTTACGGCCTTCTTTCTCCGCAAGGATTCTTTCGCGCTTATTCATAAGAACGCGGCCCCAGCGGTCCGGAGAAGCATCTGCAAACAAACCAAAAATGTTCTTACCAGTCGGATACTGTCTGCCGGGATACGGCATACACTCCGGATCCAGAGTCAGAGCAAGTCCGGTTCTTTTCAGCCAGTCCTTATCATACTCAAAGGAATAAGATTCTCCACCTTTTATGACATTCACATAAAGGTTTCCCATAAGGATAGGCTGATCAGTACTGAAATCATCATAAACAAAGATGGTTTTCTGATTTACTGCCATTATTCAGACCTCCTCGATGCACGTTTTTTTGTGATCAGGTTCAGATCCTGCAGCTGTCTGCCCATCTCATCATCCTTGGCAACAAGAAGCAGATCCTTATCCAAGTTGTTTAAGGCATGCAAAACAGCTGCATAAATGCCCATGGCAACCGACGGCTCTCCCTTTTCAACCTTCCAGAGAGAGGCACGGCTGATTCCAGCTCGTTCAGCAACCAGCTCGGCGGATAAGCTTCTTCTGAGTCTTGCCAGCTTAATCTGTTCACCCATAGTCCGTAATATCTCTTCCGTTCTCGGTAATATATTATACGCCGCTTTCTTCATTCTCATTCACCGTCCTTATAACATTCACTATTATATACAAAAACGAGGATTTTGTCAATATTAGAAAGCGTTATGCAGAATGCATATGAGAGCCGCAGAATTTTAAGATCTTTTAAGTATACAAAACGCCGGAACCCTTAAACATATAGGCTTCCGGCGTTTTTCCAGCGTTCCCGAGGTGATTTGAACACCCGACCTACCGCTTAGGAGGCGGTCGCTCTATCCAGCTGAGCTACGAGAACATTATGAACGCGAGGTGACGCGGCGAAACTTCAAACTATTTCGGCTGCTGCGGCAAACTTCCTCTATATAAGTCTGACGAGGACATATCCGAACTTGGGATACCGGTATGCCGCGGCTCACCAGAAAAAGGAACATTCCGCTCTGAAACCACGCCCTCAAACGTCTATTATCGTAGCATAGGAAAAGACAAAAGTCAATATTTTTTC
>CAUVDV010000180.1:0-4290 GCA_963550755.1 uncultured Lachnospiraceae bacterium | reverse complement strand
GGCTAAGAAAGGCGAGCGCGCTGTTCTTAGCTCTTTTTTTGGTCATCGCCCTCAGCGCCTGCGGGCAGCCGGCGGCCAATGGTGACAAAAAAGCAGATGAAGCGGGCAAGAAGTTCAACGTCGTAGCGACATCAACCATGCTGACCGATTTAGCCAAAATTATCGGCGGCGATAAGGTGGAAGTCAACGGCCTGATGGCGGCCGGGGTGGATCCCCACTTATATCAGCCGACGGCCGGTGATGTGGCTAAGCTTCAGGCGGCCGATATGGTGGTCATCAACGGCCTGCATCTGGAAGGGCAAATGGGTGAAGTCTTTTCCAAATTGACGGCAGCCAATAAGCTGGTGGCAGAAGTCGGCGAATCCATTCCGGTCGAGGACCGGCTGCCCTTTGCCGATTCGATTTATGATCCGCATATTTGGTTCAGTGTGCCGAACTGGAAGCTGGCCGCCAGAAATGTAACCGATACGTACATTAAGCTGAGCGAAAAAGACAAGGACTATTTTGAAGCCAATTATGAGAAATACATTAAGGAATTGGATGAACTGGACAGCTATATCCGCAGTCAGATCGAAAGTCTGCCGGAGTCATCCAGAGTGCTGATTACGGCGCATGACGCGTTTAACTATTTCGGCCGGGAATATCACTTTGAAGTCATTGGCTTGCAGGGCATTTCAACCGAGTCGGAAGCGGCTACCTCGGACGTGGCGGATTTAGCCGATTATATCGTTAAAAATAAGATCAAGGCGATTTTTGTGGAATCTTCTGTTCCGAAGAAAAATATTGAGGCCTTGCAGGAAGCCGTTAAGGCCAAGGGCTTTGATGTTCAAATCGGCGGCGAGCTATATTCCGATTCGCTGGGCGTGGGCGAGGACGGCACCTATATCGGCATGTTTAAGGCCAATATCAATACGATTGTTAATGCGCTGAAAGATTGATAAGCGGAATAAAACCCAAAAAGACGATGAGAAAATGGAGTTACCGGAAAACAAAAGCGGAATAGGGGCATAAAATGGAGAAAGAAACGAAGTATATTATCAATGTCGAGGATATGACAGTGGCGTATCAGATTAAGCCGGTGCTGTGGGATATTGATTTCCGGGTGCCGGAGGGGGTGCTAATGGCAGTAATCGGGCCGAACGGCGCGGGTAAATCGACTTTGATCAAGGCGATGCTCGGGCTGTTAAAGCCGGTTTCGGGGACAGTTCTTTTCTGGGGAAAGCCCTATCGTCACGAGCGGAAAAGGATCGGCTATGTTCCGCAGCGGGGAAGCGTTGATTGGGACTTTCCGACGACGGTCCTGGATGTGGTCTGCATGGGGCGTTACGGTGCGGCCGGCTGGATTAAGCGGATCAGCAAAGCCGATAAGCAGATTGCGCTGGACGCTTTAGACAAAGTGGGTATGCTGGAGTTTAAAAATCGCCAGATCAGCCAGCTTTCCGGCGGCCAGCAGCAGAGAGTTTTTTTGGCCCGGGCTCTGGCTCAGGACGCTGAGGTTTACTTTATGGATGAACCGTTTCAGGGAGTAGATGCCCGAACGGAAAAGGCGGTCATTGATATTTTAAAAAAGCTGCGCAACAGCGGCAAGACGGTGGTGGTGGTGCATCATGATTTGCAGACGGTGCCGGAATATTTTGACTGGGTAACACTGCTAAATATTCAGCTGATTGCCAGCGGGCCGACGGCTGAGGTCTTTACCGAGGAAAACTTGAAAAAGACCTATCGGACGACCGGCGAGGCGATGAAGGAGTAAGTATGGCAAGTATTTTTTCAGACTATACGACGCAGATTGTTTCGGCGGGAGCAACTTTGCTGGGGGTTTCGGCTGGGGTCTTGGGCTGTTTTATCGTCCTGAAAAAAGAATCGCTGGTCGGCGATGCGATTTCCCATGCTGCCCTGCCGGGGATTTGTTTGGCTTTTATCCTGCTGGGGACGAAAGATTTATCTTTGTTTTTGCTGGGAGCGCTGGCGGCTGGGCTCTTGTCCATGCTGATTGTCCGGACGGTGGTGAAATATTCCAAGATTAAGTTTGACAGTGCCTTAGCCATTGTCCTGTCAGCCTTTTTTGGCTTGGGTCTGGTTTTTCTGACCTATATTCAGCGGATTCCCAATTCCAATCAGGCCGGTATGGAGAAGTTTATTTTCGGTCAGGCCTCGACCATGCTAAAGCGTGAGGTTTATCAGCTTTTGGCAGTTGGAATTGTGTTATTGCTGTTAATTGTTTTGTTTTGGAAAGAGTTAAAGCTGTATGTTTTTAATCCGGAATATGCCGACAGCTTGGGATTTTCCACCAAGCGGATCAGCCTGCTCCTGATTTTGATGACGGTGCTGGCGGTAGTGGCCGGGCTGCAAACGGTCGGCGTGATCCTAATGAGCGCCATGCTGATTTCGCCGGCGGTTGGCGCCCGGCAGTGGACGGATCGGTTGTCGATCATGGTGGTACTGGCCGGATTTTTTGGCGGAGTGTCGGGCCTTTTGGGGACGCTTGTCAGTTCGTCTATTCATAATATGCCGACTGGGCCTTCAGTGGTGCTGGCGCTAAGCGGCTTTGTTCTCTTTAGTTTGATTTTCGCGCCGAATCGCGGCCTTTTGTGGCGGCAGATCCGGCATCGGCAAAATATTAAAAGCATTGGCCGGGATAAGGTGCTGATGAACTTATATTATTTGTCCTTACAGCATCAAACGCCGCATGCCCATTCGCTGGATGCGATTGGTCTTGGCCGGGAGAAAGGAAAAGAAAAGCATTTCCGCCGGGTTTTGGATAAGTTAGTGGAAGCCGGTTTTGCGGCTAAGGAAAAGCCGGATTATTACCGGATTACGGATAGCGGGCAGGCGCATTTAGCCGAAAACGGACTAATCGAGGAGGTAAAGCATGGTTTACTTTGAGATTCAGTTAATCGCGGTGGTAGTGGTCGCGGCTTGTGCGATCCCGGGTGTTTTCCTGATTCTGCGGCAAATGGCGATGATGACGGACGCCATCAGTCACACGGTGCTGCTGGGAATTGTGCTGGCGTTTTTTATCACGATGGATTTGGGGTCGCCCTTTTTGATTGTCGGAGCGGCGCTGATGGGTATTTTTACGGTTTATTTTACCGAGGTACTCAACCGGACGAAGCAAATGGCCGAGGATTCGGCGATTGGCATTGTGTTTCCGTTTTTGTTCAGCATTGCCATTGTGCTGATTTCCTTGTTTGCCCGCAATGTGCATTTGGATGTGCGCTGCGTCCTTTTGGGCGAGCTGGTGTTCGCGCCGTCTTACCGGTTGATTATCGGCGGGGTTGACCTGGGGCCGCGCGCCCTGTACACGATGGGTACGATTTTGCTGATTAATTTGGGCTTTGTCATCGTTTTCTTTAAGGAATTGAAATTAACGACCTTTGATGAAAATTTGGCGGCGGCTCTGGGTTTTGCGCCGGCGCTTTTGCATTATGCCCTGATGACAGTGGTATCGGTGACGGCGGTCGGCGCGTTTGAGGCGGTCGGCTCGGTGCTGGTCATTGCCTTTATGATTGGGCCGGCGGCAACAGCGTATCTACTGAGCAATGACATTAAAAGGCTGATGCTGCTCAGCGTCCTGATCGGAGCGGTTAACGCGATTGTCGGTTTTTGGCTGGCGATGTGGATTGACGTGTCAATTTCCGGCATGATGGCGGTGGTAACCGGTCTGACCTTTGGTCTGGTCTTTGTTTTCGGCAAGGATGGCTTAGTGTCAATTGCCCGGCGGCGCAAGCAGCAGGAAAGGGAATTTGCCGATTTGACCATGCTGTTTCATATTTTTCGGCATGAAAACAGCCCGCGGGCAGAGATTGAAAACGGTATGGATACGATTTCCAAGCATTTAAACTGGAAAGAGGCCAAGATTACCGCCCGGGCGGCCGATCTGATCGGCAAAGGCTTTTTGGTTAAAGAAAATAATCAGCTGATTCTAACCGAAGCCGGCCGGGAGTACACCAGAGCCAGCTTTACTTCGCGGATTCAGGCGAGGTAAAGACCAAAATTTATGTAAACAAAAGCGCCCATAAGAAAAAATCTAACCTATCCTCCAAAAGAAAAGACTATGAAGGTTATATTACATAGAACACTCCGCTTCATATCAAAGCTTAGCTGCTTTATCATTTCTTTTGTGTGCATAGAGTTCTCCTTGCAAAAAGTTTTACACTGTATTGTATTTGTTTGCAAAAAGTGATATAATTCATATAAGAAAACAGGGGGTGTGCGCCATGGCAAAAACAGCAAATATCAATGTCCGTATTGATCCGGAAACAAAAGCGAGTGCGGAACAGTTATTTT
>CAUVDV010000179.1:0-4313 GCA_963550755.1 uncultured Lachnospiraceae bacterium | reverse complement strand
TGGCACTTCGGAACAGTATATTCTTTTTGAAATTACATTTTGCGGAAACTCAAGAAATTCAATTACAAAGTTCTCCCTTCAGGCTTTCACCAGGCACCCGCAATTCCCATCTCATTTTTCTAAATTCCGCAAATCCGGCCATTCACTTTAGTCGTACAAGCATTTCTTACTTGATTTTATAGGTAAGTTGCGGTATAGTACACAGTAAATGAGAGCTGTTTTATGTCCCCTAAACCCATCTGTGATGGCTGGACAGGTAGATAGCTCTCATTTTCTTTTATCATCCTTTCAAATTTAATCCGGCCTTAGTATCCAAAAAGATGAATCTCGCCGTCGCCATATTCCCCCAAAAAGATATCCGAACAGCTCTCAAATCCTTTTTCATGAAGCTGCTCCGTCAGCCATTCCTCATCCTTGCCAATCATCTCCAAAACATCTGTCTGCAACTGGCCATCGGTAATTAAAGGAAATTTGGGATTTTCTTCCCCATAATTAATGATAATAAATTAGCCGTTTTGCTCAACCACTACCCGCTTCACCTTCTTAATGGAATAAATATTTTCCGTCCGCTGCCGAAAAGCGACATCATGAGCGGTTAATCCGGCCCGCCGGCAATTTTCAATATCAATCTTACCGTTATTAATGATCGTCAGCGCTTTTCCGTCCAACAATTGCTTAACCTTAACATTATGCGTCTTAATCCATTGCAGGGATAAAACCAAAAGCAGCCAAATCAACAGAATAATTAAATACTGAAAAATACCGATCGCGCTGTTATAAATCACCCCGCCAATAATGCCGCCCAAAACATAATTTTGAATTTGATCGCTGGCCGACTTAGGAGCCAAATTGCCCTTGCCGCTTAAATTAATTACCGCGATCAGCGCTAAAAACCCAACCAATAATTTTATCGCTACTAAAATAAAAGCGTTCATCTTTTCCCCCGCTCGTTTCCAAATCAACTATCATAAGCCATTTTTTCCTAACTTTACCGCTGCTTAAAGCAAAAGCCAGCCCCGGCAACAGCGGAAAGTCCGATTAATTCTTACGGATTCCGTTTCTTTTTTCATGGTTTTCCCACAAAAGTTCCCGCAGATAAACTGCGATCCCGTCCTCGTCATTGCTGCCGATGACCACGTCGGCCGCCTGCTTAACCTCAGCTAATGCATTGCCCATGGCTACACCGGTTCCGGCCAAACGCAGCATGCCGATATCCGCCAAATCATCGCCAAAGGCAATCATATCCTGAAGCGAAATACCGCCGGCCGCGCAAAGCTTCAGCATTGCCGTTTCCTTGGTCGTGCCTTTTGGGGTAAGCTTATACCAAAAGCCATCCGAAAATTGAATACAGTCGGTCTCCGGCAAAGCCGCTTTTAGCCTTTCCGCCTGAGCATCGTCAAAAATCTCAACGCATAACTTCAGCGCTGCCTGTTCAAAATCATTAAAATCCGTATATACGCTGCCGCCCCAGTTTTTTTCCAGATTTTGCGGATCCGCCTTATAATTCCAATAATGGCCATCCATCGTGTCCGCCGTAATTTCACACTCCGCACCGCAAATCTCTCTGGCCGTCCGGATGATCCGGTTGGTTTCTTCGGCCGAAAAAGCCGATTGATAGATATATCGCCCATTTTCCTGAACCAAAGCGCCGCCGCTGGTAATTAAAAAATCCGGCCGCAGCGCTCCCAAAAATGCCAAAGTATTTTGCCGGCTGCGCGCGGTGCAGATTCCCATCCGGATTCCTTGCCGGCGGCAGTCATCAAGCGCCGCCAGCACAGCGGCCGATATTGTTTTATCACTGCGCAGCAGCGTTCCGTCCAAATCAAATAATAATACCGTCATTTTCCGCCCGCCAATCCTTTCTGCTGTTTTGGCCTGCTCCTAAGCTCCCGCCCCTTTTTTCGGCCGAAAGCGATTCAGCCGCAGGGCATTGGTAACCACAAAAACGCTGGAAAAACTCATTGCCGCCGCGCCAATCATTGGGCTCAGTAAAATTCCCCAGCGATACAGTAAACCAGCCGCCACCGGAATGCCAATCACATTGTAAAAGAAAGCCCAAAACAAATTCATCTTGATATTGCGCAAAGTCGCGCTCGACAGCTCATACGCTGTCAAAGCATCGGCCAAATCGCTACGCATCAGCACCACATCAGCCGATTCAAGCGCCACATCGGTGCCCGCTCCAATGGCAATGCCGACATTGGCTCTGGCCAAGGCCGGCGCATCGTTAATCCCGTCGCCGATCATCGCGACTTGATTTCCGGCCGCCATTAGTTTTCGGATTTCATCATCCTTATCCTGCGGCAAGACCTCGGCAATAACCTGACTGGCACCTACGCTTTTTCTGACGGCTTCCGCCGTTTCCTTGTTATCGCCGGTCAGCATTACCACCTCTATGCCCTCTGCCTGCAAACCGGCAATCGCCGCCTTGCTGCTTGGTTTCGGCAAATCGGCTACGCCAATCATCCCCAAAAGTCCATCTTTATTAGCAAAATAAAGCGGTGTTTTGCCTTCGACTGCGTATTTTTCCGCCGTTTTTCGGCCGGCTTGCCACTGTAAGCTTTCTTCGCCGGCCAGACCCTGCTCCCGCATCAGTCTTTCATTGCCGGCAAAATACTCCTGACCGTCAATCATAGCTTTTATCCCCAGTCCCGACAAGGCCTTAAAATCACTGGCTTCCGGCGCCTTGATCCCTTTGGCCGCAGCTTCCCGCAAAACCGCGTCCGCCAGCGGATGCTCCGATTTGGCCTCGAGCGCGGCGGCGATCGCCAGCAGCTTTTCCGGCGAAACGGCAAAAGCTTCCATATCCGTTACCACCGGCCTTCCTTCCGTAATTGTTCCCGTCTTATCCATGGCCATGATTTTCACATGACACAAGTTCTCCAAGGCTTCGGCATTTTTATATAAAATCCCATATTTAGCCCCGACGCCCGTTCCCACCATAATCGCCACCGGCGTGGCCAAGCCAAGTGCGCACGGGCAGGAAATAACCAGCACCGAAATCGCCCTAACCAGCGCAAATTCAAAGCTTTGACCAGCCACAAGCCAGCCCGCCATGGTAAAAAGCGCCAGCCCAATCACCACCGGTACAAAGACACCGGCGATTTTATCGGCCAGCTTAGCGATCGGCGCTTTGGAACTGCCCGCTTCCTCAACCAGCGCAATGATCTTAGCTAACGCCGTATCTTCCCCGGTTTTGGTTACCTTCATGGTAAAATAGCCGCTGGTATTAAGAGTCGCGCCGGTAACGGCATCGCCGCTTCTTTTTTCTGCCGGCATGCTTTCGCCAGTCAGCGCCGATTCATCAACCGCCGACATTCCTTCCAGCACCAAGCCGTCAAGCGGCACCCGGCTGCCCGGCTTAACCGCCAGAATATCACCAACTCTGACTGCCTCCAGCAGCACCTCTTCCTCCTGCCCGCCCTTTAAACGAATCGCCGTTTTCGGCGACAGGTTCATCAGCGCTTCCATCGCCGCCTTCGTTTTTCCTTTGCTGATGCTCTCTAGGCTTTTGCCGACCGTGATCAGCGTTAAAATCATCGTGGCGCTTTCAAAATAAAGATCATGCAAATATTGATGCGCAATTTCCATTTGACCATGGCCAATCCCGTAGCTGATCCGGTAAAGAGCAAAAACACCGTAAATAAGAGCAGCCGATGACCCCAGCGCTACCAAACTGTCCATATTCGGCGCCCGGTGCAGCAGTCCTTTAAACCCGCCGGTATAATATTTTTTATTCAGCAGTACAATCGGCAGCGTCAGCAAAAACTGCGTTAAGGTAAAGGCCACGCCATTTTCCGCACCGCTTAAAAAATCCGGCAAAGGTGCGGCAATCATATGTCCCATGCTTAGATACATCAGCGGCAGCATGAATAAAACCGAACCCCACAGCCGGATCCGCATTTCTCTTTGCTCGGCTGCCTGTTTGTTTTTTTGCTCCTGCAAGGCAGTATTTCCCTTTTTGGGCTTATCCGCCTCCGGCGGCGCGACCGGACAAGCGCCATAGCCAATCTTTTCAATGGCGGCCACCATCTGGTCAGCGCTGACCTTGGTCTCATCATATTCCACCTGCATGCTGTTGGCCAGCAAATTAACCTCGACAGCCGCGACGCCCTCCATTTTCCGTACCGTTCGCTCCACCGCCGCCGAGCAAGCAGAACAACTCATGCCCGTAATATCAAACTTTTCTTTTTTCATGCTTTCTCCATTCTATCTTACTGAACTTTTCTCTGTTCCTCAAATCATCTTTTTTACTCCCTTCGCCGCTTACTCCTGCCTGCCGCTCAAAAGAGATTATGTTTATTATAAAAAAT
>CAUVDV010000178.1:0-4320 GCA_963550755.1 uncultured Lachnospiraceae bacterium | reverse complement strand
TTCAGGACTTTCGCCTGCTCAAGGACCGCACGGTTTATGAAAACGTGGCTTTTGCACTGGAAGTGACGGAAACGCCGCGCAGTATGATTCGCAAGACGGTTCCGGCGCTGCTGAATATGGTCGGTTTAAAGGGCTATGAAAAAAAGAAGCCGAACCAGCTCTCCGGCGGTGAACAGCAGCGGGTGGCTTTGGCCAGAGCGATTGCCAATAATCCGCCCATTCTTTTGGCGGATGAGCCAACCGGCAATCTGGATTCGGAACGGTCGTGGGCCATTATTCGCTTGCTCAAGGATATCAATTTGCGCGGCACGACGGTGGTAGTGATCACGCATGACCGGGAAATTGTCAATTCCATGAAAAAAAGGGTCATTACCATTCAGGACGGCAAAGTGATTCGGGACGACGCAAAAGGAGAATACTGGCATGAGCTTACGCACACTGGGATATAGCTTTTCCAAAGGCTTGCAGAATATGTTTAAAAATGGCTGGATGTCAGTGATTTCCATTATGACGATTGCGGTCAATGTTTTTGTCATTATCGTATTTTATACCGTCGTGACCAATGTTGACTTTATGATGACGGAGTTTGAGAAAAACATCGGCGTAGCCGTATTTTTTGAAAAGAATACGACCGAAGAGCAGATTTTGGAACTGAAAGCCAAGATGGAAAAACGAGCCGAAGTGTACCGGGTAGAATATATTTCGGCGGCGGAGGCATGGGAAAGCTTTAAAAGTCAGTATTTCGATCAAAGAGAGGAGCTCCTTACCGGTTTCGGCGAGGATAACCCGCTGGCCGAATCGGCTTCCCTGCAGATTTCACTGGCTGATATTTCTAAGCAGGGAACTTTGGTTCAGGTTTTAAAAGCGGAAAACATTGTCCGCTATGTCCGCGAAACCAGAGATGTTACCTATGTGGTCGAGGCGGTCAATAAGCTGGTTACTTATATCAGCGTCGGATTGCTGACTATTTTGATTTTGCTGGCGCTGTTTTTGATTTCCAATACGATTCGATTGGCGGTGACGCTGCGCAATGAGGAGATTGGAATTATGCGCTATATCGGTGCCAGAAATATGATGATTCGCGGGCCTTTTTTAGTGGAAGGAATTTTAATCGGTTTGATTGGCGCCAGTATTCCCTTGATTTTGTTTTATTATGTCTATCCGGATGTGGTCATACAAATTCAAAAGAGTTATGCGATTTTAAGCGATTATCTTATCTTTTTAAGCCGTGACCGGATTTTGCAGACATTGATTCCGATTGCCCTGCTCTCAGGCGCGGGAATCGGTTATTTAGGCAGCCGGTTTACCGTCGGAAAATATTTAAAGGTCTGAGCAGTCGTTGCCGTTTTGGGCAGTGCATTGGTGAAGCTTGGCGCTTTGGCTGACGGGCGGCAAAGAACGGCAGACGGTGTGCCAGCAGGCGGCTCGCCAGCAGGCGGCGATGCCTTAACGAGAGGAGAAAGGCAGTTGGAATGCCTGAATGGGACAGGGAAGCGGTGGTAATTTTAGCCGGAAGGAGGAAACGGTTTGAAGCAGGTTTTTTGGCGAGCAGGACTGGGGCTGGTGATTGCTTTGGCTTTTTCCAGTATTATATATGGGACAAGTACACTGAAGAATATGCAGGAGCAAAAAAAGGCGATTCAGCAGCAGATTAAGAAAGAGTACGAGGAACTGAAAGCCAAAAAAGATGAAATTTCTTTGGTTTATCAGGAAATTTTGAAATATGATCAGCAGTATTTTGAGGTGCAGCAAGTGCTGGACGTGCTCGAAACCCGGCTGACTGAAAAAAAGACGGAAATTGAAACTACGCAGGCGCAGTTGGTGACAGCCAAAGAAAAAGAGGATGTTTATTATAAAAATACCAAGGAACGGATTAAAGTCATGTACGAGTACGGCAATACCGAATATATTGCGGTACTGCTTGAATCCAGCAACGCCATGGATTTTTACAATCGGCTGGAGTATTTAAATAAGGTTGTTGAGTATGACAAGACCATGCTTCGGCGCTTAGAGGATATCCGTGAGGAAATTGAGGAAACGGAAGGCCGGCTGATTATTGAAAAGGCGGAAATGGAGCACACGCAAGCGGAGGCTCTTATTCGCAAAAATGATATTGAAAATATCCGGGTCTTAAAATCGCAGCAGATTGCGGCAGCCAATAAGAAAAAAGAATTTATTGAAAGCGAGATTAAGGAGCGCCAGCGGGAAGAAGCGCTGCTGGATAAAAAAATTGAGGAGCATATCGCGGCCATTGAGCGGGAGCGGCAAAAACAGGCCAATAACGCGCTTAAGTTTAAGGAAGGGTTTTTAAAATGGCCGATGCCGGGGCATTACCGGATTAGCTCAGACTTTGGCCGGCGGATGGATCCGATCACCCATAAGCCGGGAGCGATGCATAACGGGACTGATATTGCTGCCCCTAACGGCACGCCGATTTATGCGGCGGCTGACGGCGAGGTGATTTACGCCGCCTGGATGAATGGCTACGGCAACACAATTATGATTGACCATGGCAAGAATTCGAGTGGCCAGCATGTAATTACGCTTTATGCCCACTGTTCCAGTTTAGTGGCTGCCAAGGGCGCGCAGGTGGTCGGCGGTCAGACGGTGGTGGCCAAGGTTGGCAGCACCGGCCGGTCAACCGGCAATCATCTGCATTTTGGCCTGAAAATTGGCGGCGCTTGGGTTGATCCGATGAAGAATACCAAGAAATAATATGGAAGGAAATAAAATGAAAGCAAAATACTATGGACTTGGGGTACTGTCCACCTTGTTAGTGGCGGCCGTGATTTGGCTGGGCGTTTTGGTGGTCAGCAATACCCGCGATATTTTAGAGCAGCTGCCGGCGGCTGAAACCGGAAAAACAGCAGCAAGCGCTTCGGCCGAAGGCAAAACGGCCGAGAGCAAAACCGACAAGTGGTTTCGAGCCAAGATAAGAGATATTGATCAGCAGTTAAATCTGCGCTACATTGAAAAGATTGATAAAAATAAGATGTATGAATCGGCTTTGAAGGCTTATGTTGAGGGCTTGGGCGATCCTTATACCAATTACTTTACCAAAGAAGAATATCAGGTCTTTGAGCAGGATATGTCGGCTACCTATGACGGAATTGGCGCGCCTATATCGAAAGATCAGGAAACCAAGCTGGTGATGATTGTTTCGCCGTATAAAGATTCCCCGGCGGAAAAAGCGGGTTTGAGAACCGGCGATATCATTTTGGCGGTCAACGGTGAGGACGCAACAGCGCTGGATCCGGATGAAGTTGCCAAAAGAATTCGGGGCAAGAAGGGGACACAGGTAACACTGACCATTCAAAGAAAAGCGGGTGAGAAGACGACGATACTGGAAGTTCCGATTATTCGCGATACCATTGAGATTCCGACAATTGCGGCCAGAATGTTAGAGGATAAAATCGGTTATATTGCCATTTACGGCTTTGATGCGCCGACGGCCGATCAGTTCAAAAAAGAGTTGCGCACTTTGAAAAGTCAGGGTATGAAAGGGCTGGTGATTGACCTGCGGGGCAATCCCGGCGGATATTTGGAGATTGCGGTAGAGATTGCCGATGAAATCATGTCTCAGGGTCTGGTTGTTTATATTGAAGATAAAAACGGCAACAGGGAGGATTTTTCGGCGATTAATGCGGCTAAACTGGATATGCCGATTGCCGTTTTAGTCAATAAGGGCAGTGCTTCGGCTTCGGAAATTTTGGCCGGTGCACTGAAGGATCATGGTTTGGCTACGATTGTCGGTACGACTACTTTTGGTAAGGGTCTGGTGCAAAATACTTTCCCGTTTGCCGATGGTTCGGCGCTGAAGGTCACCATTGCCAAGTATTACACGCCAAACGGCAATTATATTCACAGTAAAGGAATTGAGCCGGATGTGACCGTCGAGCTGAAAACAAGCCAAAACGGAGAAGATACGGAAAAACCGGAAAATACGCAAACCAACCGGAAAAAAATGGACAATCAGCTGCAAAAGGCTTGGGAGATATTAAAGAAAAAGCTGAAGTAGCGCGGGAAAACAAACCACGGTCTATGAGTTGGCTTGGGACGAAATAGAGCGCCTGCGCTTGAGTCAGGGAAAATGAAAAGCCTTGCGGACTTCTTATCCGCAAGGCATTTTTGTGTGCCCGACGGCGCACGTTTCTAAAGGGGAAAAGTATCTAACCCGTCCGGCAGTGAGAAGGACGCTGAATCCCAAGTTAAAAAATATCCTCTGTACGAGTAACTATAACAGGGCTTTTTACAGCATCAGCCCGGTTACCTTTTGAATATCATCCAAGGAAAAGCCCATGCGTTTCATCTTTTGGGCGA
>CAUVDV010000177.1:0-4411 GCA_963550755.1 uncultured Lachnospiraceae bacterium | reverse complement strand
AATCAAAAAGACCATCTGTATTTTGTTAATTGTGCCAATCATAACCCGAAACATTTATACTCTGAGCGCATTCATCTTACATTATATCAAAGCCTTGATCAGGCTGCCAGTTGGCAGGCTCTTGGGGAAATTGATGTATTCGGCGGATACGCAGATATTTCCTTTAAAGATGAGTTTGCTTATATTTTTTATGAACATGTCTTCAATGGTAAGGTTGAAAAACTGCAACTAGTAAAATATAACATCACAAAATAGGAGGTATGGGAAATGAAAAAACAACTAATTTCGTTATTGCTGACAATCACCATGGTCCTGGGAAGTTTTACTGCATGTAGCACTAAGACAACGCCTGCCCCGACAAAAGAGGCTGACACCAAACAAGCTCCTGCTGACACCAAACAGCCAGAAAAAAACGAAAGCCCCACTGCTGACAATCCCCCGACAATTGTAATTTATAATAACTCCGGCGCATTCTCAGTAGCTGGTGCAGAGGCAGGCAGTGATGCCGCCGCTTACAAAGAAATGCAAGCCTACATTTTAAAGGAAACCGGTATAAAAGTAGAAGTCATTATGCCGCCATCTGATGCCGGTGCCTCCACTGAAAAACTTAATCTTTTACTGGCTGGCGGCGATCAAATCGATGCCTGGTGGGGAAATTGGCGTGACTATGCAAACGACGGCATTATTATACCACTCACCGATTATGTCAAATCACCGGAAGCCAAAGCCCTTTATGATTTGTGGGAACCATGGGGCGCATGGGAAAAAGTTTCCGATGAAACCGGTACAATTTGGGCAATTCCCAGAATGACAGATACCACTCCTTATCCTGTTTTTGTTCGCAATGACTGGTTAGCCCAGCTAAATATGGAAATGCCCAAAACATTAGAGGAACTAAATAAATATCTTTATCAAGTCAAGACCAAGGATTTATATGGTAATGGCGAGACCATTCCATTAATTTTAGAAAAAGGCGGTTCCGGCAACGTGCTTGACCGGGCAGAATACACTTTCCTTGGCGGTTTTGTGAAAACCGGCAATACCAAATGGTTAGATCCCACCGACAATAAAATAAAACCAGAATGGATTGCTGACGGCTACACTGATTTTCTGAAGCAGTTACATCAATGGTATAAAGACGGAATCATTCACAAGGAAAGCTTTACCATGGATGCCGATTCTATTAAACAAAACATATCCAAGGGTTCTGTCGGTGCAACTTGTGTTTGGTATTCTCGAGTTACCTTAACCGACCACCTGTTACGGGAAAATCTTCCGAACTTTGACCGGAAAGTTACGCCCTATGTTTTCGGAATTCAAGAGGCAGGTTTGACCGGTGCTAACGGCAATTTGCTGCAAACGACTGCGCAAAGTGGCAGCACTGGTTTAGTAATCAGCAGCAAATGCAAGCATCCGGAGGCCGTTATGAAGTTTGTGGAATGGTCTTTTGAATGGGAGAATTATGTCACCGAAATGCATGGATTAAAAGACAAGTATTGGAAATATGATCCGGCAATCGAAAATGCGGAACAACTGAAACGAATTGTTAAAATAGAGGGTAATCCTACGTATGCTCGCGATTTCTTGGTTTCCCTCGGCTTGCCACTGGAAGTTCAGACAACCGAATATGATGATGAAAAATACCAACGGATGCACAATTTCTGGCTGCAAAACCATTTGGACGACTATCAAACCACTCTGCCTGCTGGTGCCGAAAAAGGTATTGTTTGGGACTCCGCTGCCCTGACCGAAAATATTCCGAATTTAACGGATTTGGAAACGTATAAAGATGAAGAACTGATTAAATTTATTACCGGCAGCCGCTCGTTTGACACATGGGACGCCTTCTTAAAAGAATGTGAGCAATTGGGACTGAACGATTATATTGCCGAATACACCAGACAGTATAATGCCCTTCATCAGTAAGACTGTAGTTTCCTTGCTCAAACGGTCAAAGCTAACCATCGTCTAACGATGATCGCCAAGGCAATCCGGATATCCGCTTGCCTTGGCATACTTTTAAGTCATGCAAGATGTCGAAAGGAGAAGGTATGAAAACACATAACAAAACACTCCGGTTCTATTTGAAAAGAGATAAATTCATCTATTTGCTGATGCTGCCCGGTTTGCTATGGTATCTGATTTTTCGGTATCTTCCGATGTTCGGCATCATCATTGCTTTTAAAGATTACAAACCGTTCTGGGGACTGGAAGGGATTTTTACTTCGCAGTGGGTGGGACTTAAATACTTCACAAAATTTTTTAGCTCAGCCTATTGTTTGCGCCTGATTCGCAACACTCTGCTTTTAAGTTTTTATTCTCTGATATGGACATTTCCTCTATCCATTAGTTTGGCATTATTCATCAATGAACTGCACAACCGCCATTTTAAAAAAATCGTGCAAACCGTTTCTTATTTGCCCCACTTTTTATCTGCAGTAATTGTCTGCGGTATGATTCGTAATCTGACTTCAGTTGACGGTGGATTAATCAATACGATTATTCATGCTTTTGGCGGTGAAAGCATTCATTTTCTGGGGATTGCTGAATGGTTTCGGACGATATACACTGTTTCGGAAGTCTGGCAGACCATTGGTTGGAGTAGTATTGTCTTTATTGCTGCCATGACCGGTATTGATAAAGAACTTTATGAGGCAGCCATGGTTGATGGTGCCGGGGTTTTTCGCCGTATGTGGAGCATTACCTTGCCCGGTATTTTTCCGGTGATTTCAATTATGCTGATCTTAAGAGTGGGCAGCATTTTAAATCTGGGATATGAAAAAATTCTACTGCTCTATTCAGCACAAATTTATTCAACCGCTGATATTATCAGCACCTATGTTTACCGAGAAGGCGTCATTAATCAAAATTATTCTTTTGCATCGGCTGTGAACTTATTTACTTCTGTCATTTCCTTGATTATGGTACTCGGCACCAATAAAATCACCAAAAGAATGGGACAAGGAGGGATCTGGTAATGAAAAAACAATTTTCCGGCGAAAAAATTTTTCAGATCTTTGACATTACTTTAATGTGTATCTTTATGGTTCTTGTCCTGATCCCGGTGTTTACGGTTTTAATGACTTCCTTTGTCAGTGAAGCTGAGATTGCTCAGCGCGGCACTTTTATTATCATTCCACAAAAGTTTGATTTTTCTGCGTATAAAATGTTGCTTGCCAGCGGTAAAAATATTTTACGTGCTTATGGCAATACCCTTTTTCGGGTGTTAATTGGTACTTCTTTAAACTTATTATTTACCATTACGCTGGCTTATGGTCTATCCCGAAAGAACTTAAAAGGCCGCAATCTGTTCACTGCCTTTGTCTTTTTTACTATGTTTTTCTCCGGTGGCCTGATTCCGACTTTTATTCTGGTTAAATCTTTAAATTTGCTCGATTCCCGCTGGTCCATGATTTTTCCCGGTTTGATCAATACCTGGAATCTGTTAATTATGCGTAATTTCTTTTATGCTATCCCCAAGAGTCTGGAAGAAGCCGCTATTATTGATGGGGCTAATGATATGCAGATTTTAACTAAAGTAGTTCTGCCTCTGTCCAAAGCTTCCATTGCCACAATTGGACTTTTCTATGCCGTTGCTCACTGGAACGCATGGTTTGATGCTATGCTTTATATCAATAAAACGTCCTTATTACCCATGCAAAACATTTTACGCAACATTATTACTGCCGCCTCTAATATTGGTGATTTGGGCGCAGAAGCCTACAATTCCCTTGATGTCATTCCGCCTTCTCAATCCATTCGGGCAGCCACTATTGTCATTACAACCCTGCCAATTTTAACAGTTTATCCATTTATTCAAAAATACTTTGTAAAAGGGGTAATGGTGGGTTCAATTAAGGGATAGTTCAGATTTTCTGCATTCCTTGAAACCATCTTTTGAGGTATGTGCCGCAAAAGCATCTTGTCGCAGAAGCAACTGTGCTTTATTTTGCTGAAATGCCTCACATTCCCAATCGCCTATAATCGCTATCACCTTATGCTCTTTATAATCCTTTTGTGCTGCCATCGCCATACGTCAACAATATCCGCAATTGATAAAATCGAACCCAGGTGCGGCGCTTTAGCTTGATGTGTCATCTCAATCGCTTACCGCCAAATTTTCAGTTCCAACTCTTCACTTTCTATTTTCTTTCCTTTCCCCATGCTCCTTCGTATAACTAAATTACATAATATAGAAAATTACAGCATGGCCTTGCTGGGCAGCTCTTTTATAAAACTGTTTCAGTTCTGTCAAATGATAAACTATATATTCATAAAATTCATCTTCATCATCCTCTTCAGTCAGAGGATAAATTTCATCTTCGACCATGCTTTGAAAATCATACATTTGCTTTATTTCTTCCCTGCTTAATACCTGCAAATAATCTCCGGCTTCCCGCACCTGCTTCGG
>CAUVDV010000176.1:0-4423 GCA_963550755.1 uncultured Lachnospiraceae bacterium | reverse complement strand
GATCGGGAGATTAATCACGGAATTGATGATTTGATATGTGACTGCGGCGCGGCGGTAATCAGCGAGGACTGTTTGGCATCCGAGCCCGGTAAAGTGAATACCTTGGTCATTAACCAATGGACTTATCACGCCAGGATGTATGCGGCGGCCAAATATATCGCTGAAAGCAAGGATCCGGATATTAATCTGGTTCAGTTAGTCAGTTTTGGATGCGGCGTTGATGCTATTACAACGGATGAAATCCGGGAGATTTTGGAAGACAGCGGCCGGATTTACACCCAGCTGAAAATTGATGAAATCGCCAATTTGGGAGCAGTCAAAATCCGGATGCGCAGCTTATTTGCCGCAATCGAGCAAAAAAAGAGAGAGGACAAGCGATGAGAGAACGAAGCTGGCAGGAATTTACCGCGGAAATGAAAGCAACGCATACTATATTGATTCCCAATATGGCATCGATTCATTTTGAAATATTTAAAAATATTTTTTTATATCATGGTTATAAGGTGGAACTGCTGACCACAACCGATCAGCGGATTGTGGAGGAAGGGCTGCGCTATGTCCATAACGATACCTGCTATCCGGCGCTTTTGTGCATCGGTCAAATCATGGATGCGCTGCACAGCGGCAAATATGATCTGAGTAAGACGGCGCTGATTTTGTCCCAGACGGGCGGCGGCTGCCGGGCGTCCAATTATATTCACTTGCTGCGTAAAGCCTTAAAAACCGATGGGCTGGGGCATATTCCGGTGATTTCTTTTTCGGCTTCGGGGCTGGAAAAGCACAGCGGCTTTCAGCTGTCGCTGGTAATGGTGCATCATCTCTTGGTCGGCCTGGTCTACGGCGATCTGCTGATGCTGCTGTCCAATCAAACCCGGCCTTATGAAGTTATGGCGGGTGAAACGGATCGTTTGGTCGAAAACTGGACGCGGCGGCTGGCAAAGCTGATGGCGCAAAAAAAAGTGTTTTCCCGTGTCGGGATTAAGCGCTATCTGAATGAGATTGCAGATGATTTTGCGGCGATTGTTTTGGAAAAGAGGGACAAGACGAAGGTGGGCATTGTCGGCGAGATTTATGTCAAATACTCGCCCTTAGCCAATAATCATTTGGAAAAGTTTTTAGCCGAGCATGACTGTGAGGTCAATGTACCGGGAATTTTAGGCTTTGTCCTTTACTGTGCCAAAAATAATGTGATTGATATCAAACTTTACGGCGGCCATCTGCTGAACCGGATTGTGCATTATCTGATTTTTCGCTATGTGGAGGGCTATGAAAAACTGCTGATTCAAGCGGTCGGGAGACATAGTAAGTTTCTGGCACCCTGGCCGCACCAAAGGCTTTTTCAGGAGGGCACCAAGGTGGTTGGCGAGGGCTGCAAGATGGGCGAAGGATGGCTTTTGACGGCGGAAATGGTCGAGCTGATTCATCATGGTTTTTCCAATATCGTTTGTACCCAGCCCTTTGGCTGCCTGCCCAATCATATTGTCGGCAAGGGCATGATCCGCAATTTGCGGGAGAGCTTTAACGCTAATATTGTGGCGATTGACTACGACCCCGGTGCGACGCATGTCAATCAGGAAAACCGGCTGAAGCTGATGCTGGCGGTAGCCAAGGAAGGCAAGCTGAAGCTGAAAACAGGCATAGCCGCTGAAATAGAATAGCTATTGTCCGCATTGCGGCAAGAAGTATAGAAATGCTGTCGTTGAGTTAAGTTAAGTATATTACAATAGGAAGAAAAATTACAGTTCAGGTAAGCCATGAGCAAATGGATAGTTACGCTTGATATGTCTTTGGAGAGCAAGCTCTCCCGGCATATCAACCAATAACTGTTTACTTGCCCACAATGTTTGACAGTTCAGGCAAGCCATTCGCAATCCGCTTACCTGAACTGTGGACAAAAAAAGGTTGATTTTTTAGTGAAAGCTTGTATAATAAAAGTGTGGAAGGAGTGGGAATATGAAAAGAATAGAAAAAGAATGCAAAAAAACGACGACAGTAAAATATAAACAAGCTGTAAGAAAATTGGCAGATGGAATGGCGAGATCGTTTGATGTATTCGGTTCATTCCATGAAACAACGGATAGAAGAAGCTGCTCCAATCTTTCCGATTATGAAAGAATGAGAAAAGATTGGGAAAATATCGGAAAAGATATGAGAAAGGCAATCAGCGGTTATGGCGGATAAAAAGCATTTAAAGGTTTCAGAAACAAAAGCAATGGAGCATAGAAAACAGGAAACACCTGCGGGGAAAGAAGAGATAGAGCAGGTTGTCATGCAAAGTCAATTTCGAATTGCACCTATACCCGACCCAGAAGAACTTAGACGGTATGAAGAAATATTGGAAGGCGCAGCCAATCGGATTTTGCTGATGGCAGAAGAAGAAGGACGGGAAAGACGAGCCAGAGAAAAGGAAATTGTTGATGCAGATAATTTTATTTCAAAAGGCGGTTTGTTTTTAGGCTTTATTTGTTTTTTGATACCGTTAGGATTAAGCGCTTTTTTAGCGGTAAAAGGGCAGCCGGATTTTGCCAAGTGGTTATTGGGAGCAAGTGTGTTAAGCGTTATTCCTTCGTTTTTGAAAGTAATTCGAAAATCAAAATAAAATCCGAAAAGCACTCGGCAGAGTGCTTTTAAAATGCCTGGAATTTCTTGGTTCAGGCAAAAATCACTTGACAACTGGACTTTTATGCGTTATGATACATGAAATAAATAAGCAGCGCCGAGGATAAAGAAGGAGTACGAGCCGTGTGTTTGCGCAGAGAGATAGCGGATGGTGGAAGCTATTGAAATGCCGGTTTGGAAGGTAGTCTTTTAGGTTCATTCTGAAATTGCAGTAGGAAATGACGGGTTGAGCTCACGTTATCGAGCAGCAGCATTGTTGGATGCGAGAGTGCCGAGTAATTCGGAAAAAAGGTGGTACCGCGATAATTCGTCCTTTGTATTGAAAAATACAAAGGACTTTTTAAATTTTAAATTTTTCTCAGTAAAGGAGGAAGAAAATGAAAGAAAAATTAAGTTTAAGACAGTATATGCTGATTGGAACAATGCTTTTCGGAATGTTTTTCGGAGCGGGCAATTTGATCGTGCCGCCGATGACCGGGAAGCTGGCCGGTGAAGAGGTGTGGAGTGCTATGTTTTTTTTCAGCATTACCGCAGTAGCGCTGCCGGTTTTGGGAGTGGTGGCGGTGGCCAAAGCCGGCAGCTTGAAAAACTTGGCAGAACGGGTCAGCCCGCGCTTTGCGGGGATCTTTACGGCAGCTATTTATTTATCCATCGGGCCGGTGCTGGCTATTCCCAGAGCCAGTACGGTTGCTTTTGAAATGGGGGCGAAGCCTTATCTGCCGGCTGCTTTTTCCGAGCGTTTGGTTTTGTTTCTTTATTCTTTGCTGTTTTTTGCTATCGTTTATTGGCTGGCACTAAATCCCAGCAAGCTGGTGGAGCGGCTTGGCAAAATCATTACCCCGACGCTGCTGGGCTTGATGCTGATCTTATTTGCGACCGCTCTGATTAACGGAATGCCGGCGATGGGAGCAGCAGCGACTACCGCTTATCAGGAGCATCCGGGGCTGACCGGACTGATCGATGGCTATATGACGATGGACACGATTGCTGCTCTCAACTTTGGAATCGTTATTTCTATGGTTATTCGAGATTTTCAGGTGACAGAGGAAAAGGCAATCGTCCGGGCGACAGTCAGGGCGGGCAGCTTTGCTGGGTTATTGCTGGCAGTGATTTATTTCATTTTGGCTTATTTGGGAGCTTCCGGTGCCGGTCTTTTTGCCGATGCAACCAATGGCGCTCAAATCTTGAGCCGTTTGTCGAATCACCTTTTTGGATGGAGCGGTGCGATTTTAACGGGCGCTATTTTTACTCTGGCTTGTTTAAGTGTTTCGGTCGGGCTGGTTACTTCTTCGGGCGAATATTTTGCCGCGATTTATCCGCGCTTTTCCTATAAAGCTTGGGTCAGCTTATGGACGCTGCTCAGTTTGGCGTTTGCCAATATTGGTTTGGATGCGATCTTAAAGTACAATGTGACGGTGCTTTATGTCCTTTATCCGATTGCCATTGTCCTGATCTTTCTGGCGCTGGTCCATCACCGGCTGCCGGTCGGGCAATGGATTTACCGGCTGCCGGTCTACACGGCGATGATCATCAGTGGCGTGGCGGCGCTGGCAACGGAACTGGGAATGGAAACCCCGCTGATTTATCCGCTGTTTGCCCGGCTGCCGCTGCATGAAGTTAAATTGTCCTGGCTTTTGCCGGTGCTGGCGGTCTTTGGCCTGACTTGGGCATTGCAGGTCGGAGGATGGGAGCTACTAAAGAAAAAGTTTGACTAAGGAAGAGGGAAAACAAAACGAATAATTTTTCAGAAATTTGAGTTTCCCCATTTTTTGACAACAAAACAAGTCCAACTAGCCAGTTGAAG
>CAUVDV010000175.1:0-4436 GCA_963550755.1 uncultured Lachnospiraceae bacterium | reverse complement strand
CCTCCCAGTCATCTTCAATTCCGCCGCGCGATACCGTCTTAAACGGCGTATCGTTCTTAAATTCCTGAGCCACTACCGTATCAACCGGCAGCAAGAGCTTGACGCCGCGCGCCTTAGCTTTTTCCAGCATTTCCTTGGCTAAATCCACCTTATCGGCTTCAAATAACGATTTGCCGATATTATTGCCCATCGCGCCCAGGAAAGTATACGCCATACCGCCGCCGATAATCAGGGTATCGACCTTTTCAATCAAATTGCTGATTACATTGATTTTATCCGATACTTTCGCACCGCCCAAAATTGCTACAAACGGCCGCTTGGGATTGGTAACGGCATTGCCTAAGAAATTAATTTCTTTTTCCATCAGGTAACCAACTACATTCGGGCTTAAGAACTTGGTAACGCCAACATTGGAGCAATGCGCTCTGTGCGCCGTACCGAAAGCATCATCCACAAAAACCTCCGCCAAAGAAGCCAATTCCTTGGAAAAGTTCTCTTCGTTCTTGGTTTCTTCCTTGCGGTATCTGGTGTTTTCCAGCAGTACCACATCGCCGTCCTGCATTTTTTCTACGGCTGCTTTGGCATTTGGGCCAACCACTTCATTATCAGCCGCAAATACAACTTCCCGTCCCAAAAGCTCGCTCAAGCGCTTGGCTACCGGCGCCAAAGACATTTCCGGTTTCGGCTCACCTTTAGGTTTACCCAAATGCGAGCATAAAATCAAACGGCCGCCGTCTTTAATCAGCTTATTTAAAGTCGGCAGCGCTGCCGTCAGCCGGTTTTCGTCAGTAATCTTGCCGTCAATAATCGGCACGTTAAAATCACAGCGAACCAATACTTTCTTGCCTTTTACGTTAATATCATCTACAGTTTTCTTATTCAGCATAGCAATTCCTTTCTTTGTTTACTCAATTTTTCTCTGTCAAAAGCCCCTTTTCCGCCCAGGTGAGCAGCCCCGTCTATCGAATTTCTCTCGCTATCAGGCGCATATCCGCGCGAAACATCCGGACGCTTTCGGTTATCGTTCATAAAAAAGAGAACCCGACCCAAGAATAGATCGGATCCTCTTTGGATCATTTTTCTTATTTTTTTCTTGCTTTTTCTTGTTTTTTTCGTGGTATAACAATTTTTATTAGTCTTGCAGAGATGCGTCTAATTCTGCAAAATACTTAATCGTCCGAACCATTTGGCTGGTATAGGAGTTTTCATTGTCATACCAAGCAAATGTCTGGGTCAAAGTCTTGCCGCCGCCCAAAGGAGCAACCCGAGTCTGAGTTGCGTCAAAGATCGAACCATGGGTCTCGCCGACGATGTCGGAAGATACGATCTCATCTTCGTTGTAGCCGTAAGAAGCACTGGCGGCTTTCTTCATTGCTTCATTGATCTGAGCGGCCGTTACTTCGCCGTTGACAACGCAAATCAGTTCCGTGCTGGAGCCGGTCGGTACCGGTACCCGCTGTGCTGCGCCGGCCAGTTTTCCGTC
The DNA here is from genome assembly GCA_963550755.1 of uncultured Lachnospiraceae bacterium. Classification (GTDB taxonomy): domain Bacteria; phylum Bacillota; class Clostridia; order Lachnospirales; family Vallitaleaceae; genus W11650. Next base: position 2,953 of record CAUVDV010000175.1, on the reverse strand, counting down.
CAGTTCCGGAATAACCAAGCCAATTGCTTTAGCTGCGCCGGTCGAGTTAGGAACAATATTAACAGCCGCTGCCCGGGCCCGTCTTAAATCGCCCTTTCTGTGCGGACCGTCCAAGGTCATTTGATCGCCGGTATAAGCATGAATCGTAGTCATGAAGCCCTTTTCGATCGGCACTAAATCGTTCAGTGCTTTCGCCATCGGTGCCAAGCAGTTGGTCGTACAGGAAGCTGCCGAAATGATGGTATCTTCCTTCTTTAAAATCTTTTCATTTACGCCAAAAACAACAGTCGGAAGATCATTCCCAGCCGGAGCGGAAATAACTACTTTTTTTGCACCCGCATCAATATGCGCCTGTGATTTTGCCTTGGAAGCAAAGAATCCCGTACATTCCAAAACAACGTCTACTCCCAACTCTTTCCACGGAAGTTCTGCCGGATTAGCCTTAGCGTAAATCGGAATCTTTACACCGTCAACTACAATGTTTTCTCCATCAACCGATACCTTATCGGCCAAGGCATATTTGCCCTGAGAAGAATCGTATTTTAATAAGTGAGCCAGCATCTTCGCATCAGTCAAATCGTTGATTGCTACTACTTCGTATCCTTCTGCTTTGAACATTTGACGGAATGCAAGACGCCCAATGCGGCCAAAACCATTAATCGCTACTTTTACTGCCATTTTTCTTCCTCCTATTTGTTTGTGTTTATTGGATCCTCAATCTCTTAAACGCCTTTCCCTGCGGTAAAACGATAACCGAAAGACCGCTGCTTCGTTTGCGCACTACAGCCCAACGGCGTTTGAAAAATCGGCTTTGACTGCGGCATAAGCTTATCTGCACACAATCTCTAGGCTTATTATACCTAACTGCCGGTATTATTTCAAGTTCTTTTTTTGAATTTTGTTAAATTTCTGCCTAAGGGCTTTGCTTGCACCCAGCCTAACACGAGAAAGTTGAGTTTTAATTAAATCCTTATATTTTATTTAACTCTCCCTTTAAGCGAGCAGCTCGATAATTTCTGTTAAATATCCACACACCGCCAAAAAAGTAGATAATCGCATTAACTGCTAAAAAAGTATATTCTTCCGCCGCAATAAAACGATGCAAGGTAATATTTTTTAACATCTGCTGTCCTACTACAAATGGAAAAATATATTTTAAATATCCAAATCGATACAAAACATCTTTAAAATCAAAAATTGCAGTCCCCAAAAAGAAAATGCTGATTAAGAATGATAATTTACCAATGCTCTTATACCTTAATGTTAATCCGCCCATCAGCAGCGACAGTCCCAAAGAACCAATGGCAATTATAGCAAACAGCAGGTAAAATTCGATGGTAAACATACAGCTTCCGTTTGTCAGCAGAAATTCAGTACAAGTAAACGGCACCATTAATAAGCCTACTCTTAACGCATATACAATGCTTCTGACAATAAATGTTTTAGCTAAATTCAAATCACACAAAACCAACTGATCAATCGTTCCTTGGGTTATTTCTTTAATAACATTGTTTGAAATATGATTTAACATATTAGAAAAGAAAACCCAACTGGTGTAACTCATAATCAGTCTGTTCACCTGCTCATTTCTGGCAGCAGCATCTTGGTAATGATTCTTGGCTGAAATATATATCGCTCCAAAAATAAGGATATACAAGATAAAATCACTGGCTATTTCTAATGGATAGCGCTTTATATAAATATAATTTTTATAAATCTCTGCCTTTAATTTTCCAATCATGTCTTTTCCCCTTTGGACATCATCAAATATATGTCTTTGATACTACTTTTGGTTTCTCCCATATTTAAAAAGCGAATGGTGCCATTTTCCAAAAATAGCGCTGCATCCACAAGTTCATTCAAAAAACCAAAATCATGACTAGTAATCAATAAAGTTTTTCCCTGCTTCTTTAGTTCATGCAAATACTGATATATCAAGTTCACCGATTCATAGTCTAACGCTACTGTCGGTTCGTCCAGAAAAATTAATTCCGGATCATGAATTAAGCTACAAGCAATTGCGGCTTTTTGCTGCATTCCGCTGGATAAAGAATAGACTTCTTTATAGGCAAAAGCCTCCATCTGCAAACTAGCAACTAATTGCTCAATTCGTTTAGTTATATAATTTGAAGATAGTCCCCTTAAATAGGCAAAATATCTTAAATTTTCAATCGTGTTCATTCTAAGATAAATATTTCGTTTCCCTTCCAATACTGCTCCTATTTTAGCCTGATATTCTCTGGGACTTTCCTCTAAGGAATAACCCGCAACTTTTATTATCCCTGATGACAGCTTCATCAACCCCGTTGCTAAACGAATCATCGTAGTTTTACCGGCTCCGTTGGCGCCGATTAACCCGATAATGCTTCCTTTATTTACAGTGAAACTAATATTTGACAGTATCTTTTTATCACCAAAGCTATGCGATACTTCTATAAATTCCAGCATTTGTTATCTCTCCATCTTAACAGCATACACAATTAAATTATATTTTTTTCCCTGTATTTCAAAATGCTCTCGTAAATTTATAATCGGTTGCTTTCCATCGACAGAATAATCTTCTAAGTCAGATGATAAAAACACTTGTAAATAAATATTTTCTTCCGAATTTTCGTTTAATATTTTTAGTTGTTTTATTACTAAATACATTTTTACAATCAATTAATTTGTATAAACAAAAAAAGGTCCCTGCTGTATTCCTATAAATTCTAAACCGATCTAACTCAAACCTATTTCACCTATAAATCATCAATGGTTTTAATGGTATTGTTTTCAGAGAAACTTGGATTTTATTTCTAAGCTCATCTATTATTTTAAGTTTTTTGAATTTTTTTAAATTTCTGCCTAAGGGCTTTGCTTTTGACATCTGCTATTAAAATCCATTCACCAATTCCTATTTTTAATAAATAATATCCTTGCCCATCATCATAATAATTGGCAAAAATATGAGTCC
>CAUVDV010000174.1:0-4436 GCA_963550755.1 uncultured Lachnospiraceae bacterium | reverse complement strand
ATAAGGTGGTGGAGCTGGCCCGGATTTTTTCGGAGTATACCGGCAGGCTCAAGCTGTATGTGGTGCCGTTTACCGATATTCAGCTGGATATTTATGAAAAATGCCCGCATGAGGAGCTGACGATTATCATGCGCCGGATTATGATGGTGATTACTGAAAAAATCGCCGAACAAACCGGCAGTATTGCTATTGTTACCGGCGAAAGCGTCGGTCAGGTAGCCAGCCAAACGATTCAAAGCCTGAGCGTGACCAACGCCGCCACTAAGCTTCCGGTTTTCCGGCCGCTGATTGCCTTTGATAAAACTGATATTATTAAGATTGCCGAGCAAATCGGCACCTTTGAAACCTCGATTTTGCCGTATGAGGACTGCTGCACGATTTTTGTGGCCAAGCATCCGGTTACTAAGCCGGTGCTGGCGCGGATTGAAAAATCAGAAAAAAACTTAGTCGGCATGGCCGAAAAGATTGATAAGGCAGTGGCGGAAGCAGAGGTTATTGCGATTTACCCGAAAGGGGAGAAATAGAAAGTTCTTTAATGACGCTAAATACCAGCCAATACATAATTCTTTTGTTTCTATGACCGCAAATCATAGGAGCGGAATGGATTATGTATTTTTTTATGTTCAAAAGTGAAAAAGATAAATTAAATTAAACAAAGCAAACCAAAGCAAATAAAATTTCACTTTTATACAAACCTTTTATACAAAGCAAATAAAACAATAAAATTTCACTTTTTATTGACTTTCTTATAAAAGAATGTTAAAATCTAAAGTAGGTATAAGAAAGAAAAAATACCGTAAAGAGAAAAATAGAGAGATAAAAAAATCAAGTCATAGATCATATCTGACAACAATTGAAGAGGGAGAGGAGTTACTGCTATGAATAAAAGCATTTTATTAATAGACGAAAACTTGCGGTTTGCTCAAAACTTGCAGCAATATTTTCAAGCTCAGGACGCTTTGACCAATGTTGATGTAGTGACGGGCGCAGCAGGTTGTCAGGCTATGTCTAAACAGCAATTAGCCAATTACAAGATGGTATTAACCACGCCGGAAGATTACACGATATTAAAAGAACTGCTGACGGCGCATGTGGTGGTATTGCTGTACGCCGGCGTCATTCCCGCCGAATATCAGGATTTTTATAAAGTAAGTAAATTAGTGGCTTTGGATGAAATTTACCGTGAGGTTATGAATCTTTATGCCAAAACGCAAAATCTGATTTCCGTTTCCCGGGATCAGAAAAAGACGAAGGTAATCAGCTTTTTTTCGCCGACCGGCGGCAGCGGCAAGACCAGCATCGCGCTTTTGACGGCCAATATTTTGGCGGAAATGGGCAAGCGGGTGCTGTTTATTCCGTTGGAGGATTTTAATGACCGGCGGCTGCTTTACGGTGCGGCTGAGGCGACGGGTTCCTTGGAGCAGCTTTTTACCGGAGCGGATATGACGGCGGCCATTCGCTATGAGTTAAATCAATTGACCGCCAAAAATCCGCAGACCAATCTCGATTATTTAATTGGCTTGGAATCACCGGAAGATAAGGCAGCGGTCGATACGGAGAGCTGGCAGAAGTTTCTGGAGCTGCTGCAAAAGGAAACCGACTATGAATATTTAGTTTTCGATTTGTCAACTGCCGAAATTTTCTTTCGGAAGCACTGGATTGAGCAAAGCGACTATGTTTTTTGCGTTGGCGCCAAGGGCTACATGGAGGGGCTGATGTTTGAAAAAGGCATGAAGTATTTCCGCCGCCGCTATCCGGAACAAGTCGAGCTTTACGGCGTGATTAATTCCGCCAAACACAGCGCCTCTCAGTCGGGCATTGATCCCAGCGGCTTCAAGGCGGTTTGCGAATTGGGCTATGACCCGCAAATCAAAGCGGTGGCAGGGGAAGAAGTTGTTTTCCCGATGGATTCGGGGATTGCCGGCCGAATGCGGAACTTTATTTATTCGATCATGGAAAGGTAGGCGGGGCAAATGGACGAACAGGCGGCAAAACAAGCGGAACGACAGGCGGAAAAAGAATACAGTGAGCTGCGGGAAAACTTAAAACGTCAGATCGTGGAAACATTAGCTGGACAGGAAATAGATGTTTCCGCCGAGATCGCGGTCGATAGGGAAAAAGGACTGCCGGAGCACTGGCTGAATAACCCCGAGTACATTGAAAAGAAAAAAGATGAGAAATACCGGCGGCAGGTGCAGGAAATTGTTTATCGCTATTTACAGTATAAGGGCTTGGATTACAGCCTGCAGCAGAAAAAGAATATAATTGAAGAGTTGATTAATATCACCAGAGGTCTTGGTATTTTGCAGCCGATTTTGGAAGATAAAACCGTAACCGAAGTCATGGTCAACGGCACCGCTCCCATTTTGGTGGAACGGGCCGGACGGATCGTGGAGTTGGGAACACGCTTTGACAACAGCAAGGAATTGGAAAGAATTATCCGCAAAATTGTGGAAAGCGTCAACCGGGAAATCAACCAATCCTCGCCGATTGTCGATGCCAGACTGGCGGACGGTTCGCGGGTCAATGCCGTATTTCCGCCGGTTGCCTTAAACGGGCCGATTTTAACTATCCGGAAATTCCCGGATAAGCCGCTGATGGTCGAGGATTTAATTCGCTGGGGCTCTATTACCGAAGAAGTGGCGGAGATTTTAAAGGTATTGGTGGCGGCCCGCTATAATATTTTCGTATCCGGCGGTACCGGTTCGGGAAAAACCACCTTTTTAAATATGTTGTCCAACTTCATTCCCAAGGATGAAAGAATTATTACCATCGAGGACGCGGCCGAGCTTAGAATTAACGGTATCACTAACTTGGTTCGGCTGGAGGCCAGAAAAAGCGCCAACCGAGAAGCGGGCCTGGATATCCCGATCCGCGAATTGATCAAAGCCTCTCTCCGGATGCGGCCGGATCGGGTCGTCGTCGGCGAAGTGCGGGGCGAGGAAGCGCTGGATATGCTGCAAGCGATGAATACCGGTCATGACGGCTCGCTGTCAACCGGCCACGCCAATTCCGTCCATGATATGATGAGCCGTTTGGAAACCATGGTTTTAATGGGCGTGGAGCTGCCTTTGGAAGCAATTCGTCAGCAAATTGCATCGGCGCTGGACATTGTGATTCATTTAGGCCGGCTGCGGGATAAAAGCCGTAAAACCTTGGAAATTTGTGAAGTGCTTGGTTATAATGTCCAAACCAAGCAGATTGAGTTAAACCCATTGTTCCGGTTTGAAGAAGAGCCGTCAGAGGATAAAAAGAAAGTCAAGGGGAGACTGCAGCGGACAGGCAATAAACTGCAAAGCCGGCTGAAACTGCAAATGGCAGGCTATGAGCTGGATATATAGGAGGGTATTATATGAACATCATGGTTATTATTGTGGTCGGAATTATAATAGTGGCTCTGTTTTTCTTGGGGCTGATTGAGAGCAGGCAAAAGGCGAAAGAAAGAGCGGCGGAAATAGATGTTAATTATAATGAATATCATATGACTGTCATTGAAAGAATCCGCTACTCGCTGATGGCGGGCTTGTTTTTGTTCCTGGTCGGGTATCTTTTTTACCGCAGCATTATTTTGGCTTTAGCGGTCTCGCTCCTGGGTCTGGCCTATCCGACGGTGAAGCGGAAGCAGCTGATAGAAAAACGGAAAAGTAAGCTGCAGTTAGAGTTTAAAGACGCACTGGCGGTTATTTATACTTCGATTTCGGCCGGTACATCTCCGACTAATGCTGTGATTGGCGCCAAAGATGAACTGGAACGCCTTTATTTTGAAGGTACACATGACATTATCAAAGAGTTTGACCGGATGCGGCAAAAAATTCAATTTAATGAAAAGGTAGAGGATGTCCTGCGGGACTTCTCTGATCGCAGCGGCTTGGAAGATGTTGCTAATTTTACCGATGTTTTCGTCATGAGCATGAACACCGGCGGTAAACAAGCCGAGATTATCAAAAGCACAATCAACACGATCGTGGAAAAAATTGAAATCAAACGGGAAATTGAAGTAATGGTCGCCGAGAAAAAGTTTGAGGCCAAGGTCATGAATGTTATGCCGTTTTTGATCATGGGCGGACTTTCCCTGAGCGCCGGCGATTATATGGATCCCTTATTCACCAATATTATGGGCCGGGTGGTAATTACGGTAGTTTTGATTCTGCTGGGAATCGCTTATCTGGTTTCGCAGAAAATTATGAGAATCGAGGTGTAGGCCATGCTAATGAACTTGATTACGATTGCGATTGCATTGCCTTGTTTAGTGTTTGTCCTGATTTTGTTGTTGGCGGGGAAGAAGCAGTATGGTACCGGTTACGCCGTTTTAAACAAAAAAGAGTTTCCGCTTCGGGATATGATGTATATGGGGGCTTACTGGGGTTACAATATTTTAAAGGAAAAGCATTTGGAACTGGCACCCCGGCAGGTCGAGAAAGCACGGCAGATTTATG
>CAUVDV010000173.1:0-4471 GCA_963550755.1 uncultured Lachnospiraceae bacterium | reverse complement strand
TAGCAAGCAAAGCCCGCTTACCTCGGCAAAATCAAGAAATTGATAATCGGTATTTCTTAAGCTACACTTCCATTCCCGCCAAAACTTCCCGAATTTCAGCCGCTGCCCGCTTGGTGCCGACAATAAAGGTGGTTTCGCCCAACAGATTTATCTCCCGGCCAAAAATATCCATATAAACATAGCCTAATTCCCGGCCAATTACAAACGCCGGCGAAATATCCCAGGGATTCACTCCCAAATTAACATAGGCGCAGGTTTTGCCTTCAAATACAGACAGCTCCGCCAGCGCCGCCGAGCCAATCGCCCGAAAGCCCAGCGAACGGCTAAGCAGATTCTTTGTTTCAGCGGAATCTTTTCGCGCAATCGGGTCGCCGATATTTAAAAGGCTGTCGTCAATTCCCTTATCCTCCGCCTGCGGCAGGCGCAAACCATTTAAGTAGGCGCCCTGCCCTTTGACGGCAAAGCACAGCTTATCTCTCATCACATCATAAATATAGCCCAGTAAGCCTTCGCCATTCTGAAATAGGGAAATTAAAATGCCAAAATTATCCCCTTGCTGGATAAAGTTCATCGTGCCGTCAATCGGGTCAATAATCCAAACCAAACCTTCCAGCGAGGTAAAACGGCCTTCTGTTCTTTCCTCGCCCATAATCCGGTGGGCCGGATATTTAGCCTGAATCGCCTGCCGGAAAAAATCCTCGGTTTCCCGGTCAACATTGGTCACCAAATCGCGAAAACCCGATTTTTCTTCAATTGCAAGCTCCTGCTTCATCGCCCGCCGAATCCGCTCACCTGCCTTATAAATCAATTCCGTCATCCATAAATGCGCCTCTAATAAATCCATATTCTCTCCCTTTCCGGCTGATCGCCTTGAACCGTTTTTCCGGTCATACCTCCGGTCAATTTTCTCTCGCCATACTCCAAAATCCATATACCGTCACACCGCCGAGCCTCTCTTTCGCTGCATTCTCGACACCTGCCGCCATACCAATGATAATGCGGCAATCCGGCTTTAGCCAATACACCACATTAAAGTGCAAATCGGCAAAAGCCGCTATCCGTTAAACCGGCATAACTCTCGCCTTGGCGCTAAACTCCGGCACCGTCACTTTAATCACCGCCACCGTGGCCGCCATCCTTTCATCTATTTCAAACTCCCGGCCGGTTTGCGTCCGCATCAGCAGCTTTAAAGCTTCAATTTTCTCAGCGACATCCTCAACGATTTCCGCACATCCCCGGCCAATAATCGAAGCGTAGGCCGAACCATAGCGGCAAGGAATATCGCCGCCGGAAATGGGATCAACGTCACATTCCAGCTCAACGCAGACCTTTGGGTTTTGCCGGATCAAATCAAGCTTATGTCCCGCTTTCGCCCCATGCATGATAAAAACCAGCGAACCGTCTTTTTCCTCATACCGATAGCCATAATGAAGGGGAACCACATAAGGATATTCCCCGTCAAACAGCCCCAAATGCAGGATTTTTGCTTTCTCCGCAATCTGCAAAATCTCCGCCAGTTCCGTCACTTCCCGATCTTTTCTTCTCATTTGCCGCTCCTTAATAAGGTTGTTTTATCTGTCATCTATTTTTTTCTGCTTTTCCAAACCGGGCTTTAATTCCCCTCGCACCGCTGGCTGCTGCCGTTGCCAAAACAGAAACCGTTGTCCCCGCTTATGGTCAAGGCATTCTTTATTATGCCCTTTTTATATAGTCATAAATCCTTTGCCGCGTCACTTTTGCCTCTGGCAGCCAGCTGATCGCGGCCCAGGTATGCGTCATTCCCCGGCCGACATAGGTTTTCAGCTTTACTCCGTCTGCGGCGCACTTTTTTTGTAAAGCGTCCAGCTGCGCGTAATAAATTTCCCCCGAGCCATACAGGGCAAATATCGGAGGGAAGCCCTTCCAGCTATGCGCAACCGAATTTCCCAAAAGTTCGCCCGCGCCGCGCAGTCTCGTCATCTTTTCAAGCACGTCAACGTATTCCGGCGGGAACATCACGTCTTTTGTTCCGATTCTTTTCATTTCTTCCGTCTGCTCTTTGGTCAGCGGTATTTGAATCGGCGCTGAAAACGGAATCAGCCTGCCGGGCAGGGGCAGCCCCAATTCCTGCTCCTTGATATAAACGCATACGTCAAGACATAGCGATCCGCCGGAGGACAGGCCGAAAAAGGTGATCTCTTCGGGCGCATACTCCTGCAGTGCCGCCCGGTAAACGCTGACGACCGACTCCAGCAGTTCCTTTTCCGTCGCTTCCGGCAAGAGCCGGTACCAGACCAGCCATACTTCCGCTCCGGTCTGATCGGCCATTTCCTGGCCAAAGCCAAAATCGTCTTTATCGCCCGGCATCATGAAACCGCCGCCAAAAAAATAAAGAACCAGCTTTTTTCCATTTTTCTTCCGGCTGTGAAGCGCGTAGTACTTTGTCCCTTCCGCCGATTTTTCTTCAAAATCATATTGCTTATGGAGCGCTGCCAGCGGCAGCGTTTGCTTTTGTCTGGCCGCCCGCTGCTCTTCCAAAAACTTTTCCGGCTCGGCCGCCGCTTTCGCCATCGTTGGCCGCACCATCCGTTTAAATAAAAATTCCATTAATTTATATCGAATACTCGGCATTACTTTATCCTCCTTTTGCAAAATCATAGGTTAACGTCTGGTTTACGCAAAAACACCATCAGATAACTGTCCAATCCCATCTCGGCAAGCAGCCGGCGCGCTGACCAAGGAACTGCTGATCCGCGGCGAGGATGTTCCGGTGAAAAAGAAAGACTTTTTGGCATTTTTAGTAAAAAGCAAGGCGCTTTTCTCCGTTTTTCCCGGAAAAGGCGCCTGTTCTTTATTTATTTTCTTAGTCTTTTCGCAAACCAAGCCGCGCTTATATCTCCGAAAACTCGTATTGTTCTCCCTTTAAATCAAAGCTGTAATCATAAGTCTTACCCGCCTCTACCTCTATCTCCTGCTTGGTCGGGCCGTATTGGGTTGTTACCGTCCTATGCAGCAGACCCGGCCGGGTCGTACTGAAGGTCGATTCGACCACATGTTTGCCCGGCAGCAGATAAAAGCCCTGTTTCATTCCTTCAGCAAAAATCACCGGCCGATCCAGGTCAACCGAAACAATCCTTAAAGCATTGGAACGAATCAGCCCCGATTTAGTATCCAAATAGACTTTAACTGCGGTCGGATTCTCCGCCAGCCATTTATTTACCGCATTCTTTCTGCTTTTCATATAGATGAACATTCCCACCAGATAGACCACCATAAAACCGGCGATCATCATAATATAATTTCTGGTTGAGCCATCCAAATTGTTCCAAAATTCCATTTATTTATTCCCCTTTCTTGGTTTGCAGCTTCTGCACCGGCGCATCTCCCCCGGTTACACCGATATCTTCCAACAGCTTTCTGAATTGCCCCACACCGATCAATTCACAGTCAACATACTCTACCTTGCCGTTTTCATCGGTGATTTGCAGCGTACAGGACGTGTCGCCGCTGGAGGATACCATTTTGGCATAAAAAGAGGATCGGGCAATCTCAAAACGTTTAAACTTGTGCCCCTTTTTGACCGTCATATATTGGCCGTCAACCGTAATCGTAATCAGATTATCCAAAATCACCAGCCACAAATACAGGATAAACAGCCCGGCGCTGACCACCGCGCACCAAAACGGAGCCAGCCAGATACCGGCAACCAAGTACGTTACTCCCGCTCCCGCAATTCCAAACACTAAATTCAGCAGAATACGATATATCCTGCTTTTATAGACCTTCTGCATTTTTTTCCTCCTAAACAAACATACGCTTAACCGCTTAGGACAGCCGATCGGAACGCCGGCCTAAGCGGTAATTTTTTGCTTTATTATTTTCTAAAAGCAAATCTTCTGTGCGAAATAATTTTCCAACTCACTGATCTTAACCCGCTCCTGCTCCATTGTGTCACGGTCGCGAACCGTCACCATTTGATCTTCCAACGAATCAAAATCAAAGGTTACGCAATAGGGGGTGCCGATTTCATCATAACGACGATAGCGTTTGCCGACCGTTCCTCTTTCATCAAAATCAACATTATAGCGTTTGCCCAGCTGCATAAACAACTCGTGCGCCGGTTCGCTCAATTTTTTAACTAAGGGCAGCACGGCAATTTGAATCGGCGCCAGCACCGGATGGAAGCGGAGCACGGTTCTGGTTTCTCCGTCCTTCAACTCTTCCTCGTCATAGGCCTCGCACAGAAAAGCCAAAGTTACCCGATCCGCGCCCAGCGACGGCTCGACGCAGTAAGGCACATATTTTTCCTTTTTTTCTTCATCAAAGTACGACATGTCCTGACCGGAATGATTCTGATGCTGCATCAAATCAAAATCCGTCCGATCGGCAATTCCCCATAACTCGCCCCAGCCAAACGGGAATAAATATTCAATATCGCTGGTTGCCTTGCTGTAATGAGACAGTTCTTCCGGCTCATGATCGCGTACCCGCA
>CAUVDV010000172.1:0-4504 GCA_963550755.1 uncultured Lachnospiraceae bacterium | reverse complement strand
TGAAACAAACTTATACGGTCGAGTTTTTTCAGAAGAGTGCTGATTTTTTACGCTCGAAGGTGACGATTCGCCCTAAAGTTGCGATTGTATTGGGAAGCTGCCTGGGCAACTTATCCGATTTAATTGAGGAACAGGTAGTGATTGATTATCAGGATATCCCGAACTTCCTGTTGTCTACGGTTGAGTCCCATGCCGGAAAATTGATATTCGGCAAATTGGCCGGCCGGGAAGTTGTCTGTATGTCCGGGCGCTTTCACTATTATGAAGGCTATGATTTTGAGCAATTGGTTATTCCGGTGCGGGTCTTTAAACTGCTGGGTGTGGAAACGATTATTTTGACCAATGCGGCCGGCGGGATTAATGAAGCCTTCCAGGCCGGCGATATCATGCTGATTCGCGATCATTTGAAGCTGATGGGGGCGAGCCCCTTGCGCGGGCCGAATGTCAAAGAACTGGGGCCGCGCTTCTTTGATGTCAGTGATATGTATACCAAAGCTTTACAGGAGGTGGCTCGCCGGGCGGCGGCTGAGTGCGGGGTTCCTTTGCAGGAGGGAGTTTATGTTTATGCTCCCGGCCCGCAGTTTGAAACGCCGGCCGAGATTCGGGCGTATCGGATCCTGGGAGCTGACGCGGTGGGGATGTCAACGGTAACGGAAGCGCTGACGGCGGCGCATTGCGGCATGAAAGTGCTGGGACTGTCGCTGATCAGCAACATGGCAGCCGGAGTGCTGGGAGTTCCCCTGACGACTGCGGAAGTAGATGAAACGGCTAGGGCTTCCGCCGGCAAGTTTCAAAAATTAATGCTTTCGATCGTCCGCAATCTGTAAAAAAATAAAACAAAGTTACAGTTCGGCAAGTCATGCGTAATTCGGCGCAAGCGGGAGAATTTATATTTTTAAAAAGCCACTTCGATGAATTACCCATGGGCGGTAAGCTAATGGATATTTATGCGCGCCTTAAACGGTAACCCAAAATACTTATACTTGACAGGCTGTGTGAGAGCAGGTTTTTTCATGGCCTGTGAAGCGTAAAGATGCGCTTGCCTGAATGGTAAACCAATGGATATTTATACTTGAAGGTTGTATGAGAGCAGTTTTTTTGCCTGTCAAGTGTAAAGATCTGCTTGCCTGAACGGTAAACTAATAGATGTTTATGCTTGACACGCTGCGTGAGAGAGTTTTTTTCCTTGGCCGGTCAAGTGTAAAGATCCGCTTGTCTAAGCTGCGGGTCAATAGTATTTATATATTTATGTTTGACAGGCTGTGTGAGAGAGTCTTTCCCTTGGCCTGTCAAGCATAAGTATTTGCTTGCCTTGAACTTATAAACAAAAAGGAGGAAATTTTTATGAAAAAGTTAATTGCACTGGTATTGGCAATGCTGCTGCTGGCTAGCTGCGGCCAGACGGCTCAAACTCCGGCGGCCGATAATTCGGCCAAGGAATCGGAAAAGGATACTTCCGGCAAGGAAACACCGGCCGAGGCGGCCAAAAAGAAAATCGCGCTGGTTTGCGATATAGCCGGCACTCAGGTTTTTGTGCTGAGTATGATTGACGGCTTAAACGCGGCGGCGGAAAAGTATGGTTTTGAAAAGACGGTAGCCGAATGCGCCGACAGCGCTGCTTATGAAGACGCGATTCGGGCGCTGGTGGAAGAAAATTATAACCTGATCATCGTCGGCGGTTGGCAGGGCGGTGAGGCGCTGAATAAAATCGCCCAAGAGTTTCCGGATAAATGCGATTATGCCTTGGTTGACTCAACGGTAGACGCGCCCAATGTTAAATGTATTTCTTACCGGGAGCAGGAAGGCGCGTACCTGATCGGCATGATCGCCGCTTCGGTGATGGATAAAGATGAGCATATGTACGGCGCAGTTCATGTTAATCAGGGGCCGGGCTCCTGGAAATGGCGCTATGGTTTCCAGGAAGGCGTCAAATCAATTGATCCGGCGGCTACCTTTACCTTTAACTATACCGGCAGTTACAATGACCCGGCCAAAGCTAAGGAATACGCTTTGCAGCAATATGCGGCCGGCGCCCGGTTTATCAACGCGGCGGCAGCCGGCGGCGACAGCGGTGTGTTTGAAGCAGCTTTGGAAAAAGGCTTTTGCACATCCGGTCAGGACGTTGATTTAACGACGCCCGATAATCCGTATATTGTCAGCAGCCAGATTAAGGATACGAAAGCAACGCTCGAATACATCTGCCAGTTATACATGGAAAACAAGTGGTCGGCGGAAAATGAAGAATGGGGTATTGCCGAAGGAACGATCGGCGCGGTTTACATTACGCATGACAGCAAAAACCCAATGAGTGATAAACTCAGTGAGGAATCCCTGAAAGCTATTAAGGCGGCGGCGGAAGACATCCGCACCGGCAAATTGGACATGAGGAATTTCCCAACCGAAGAAGAGTACGGTAAATAAAAGACGGCAGGCGCGGCAGAAGAATAAAGCTTCGGCGGTATTCTTCTGCCGTTTGTCGCTTATGACTGGCCTGAACAGGAACTAAGAATTGAGGTGATTGGAACTGTTACTGGAAATGAAGCATATCACAAAGATATATGGCAACGGTGTACTGGCCAATGACGACATGGGCTTGGAACTGGCCGAGTCCGAGATTCTGGCAGTTGTCGGTGAGAATGGCGCGGGCAAATCCACGATTATGAAAATTTTATACGGATTGGAACAGCCGACGGCCGGGGAAATCATTCTGCGCGGGGAAAAAAAGATTTTTAAAACGCCGCAGGACGCCATGAAAAGCGGGATCGGCATGGTGCAGCAAAACTTTATGCTGCTGCCGCCGTTTAGCGTGGCGGAAAATGTTGTGTTTGGCAATGAACCTCGCCGGTCGCGTTTATTTTTTGACCGAAAAAAGGCGCGGGAAGAGGTGGAGGCGTTGAGTCGTCGCTATAGCCTTTCGATTGACCCGGATTTGCTGGTGCAGGATTGTCCGGTTGGACTGCAGCAGCGCTGCGAGATTTTAAAAGTGCTTTATCAAAATGCCGATATCATTATTTTTGACGAGCCTTCGGCGGTACTGACGCCGCAGGAAGTGGACGGGCTGCTGGATACCTTGCGGCATTTGGCTAAAATGGGCAAAAGCATTATTTTAATTACGCATAAATTAAATGAAGTTATGGCGGTCAGCGACCGCTGTGTAGTCATGCGCGGCGGCCGGCATATTGCCACGGTCAAGACCGCGGATACTACGGTCAAAGAATTGTCGGCGATGATGGTTGGCCGGGAGATTGCCGAAACCAAGATTCCGCCGGTCGAAACCGGCAAGACGGTCCTGGAAGTGGAACATTTGATCATGAACGGCGAAGCAGGCAAACCGATTTTAAAGGACTGCAGTCTGCATGTCGGTGAGGGAGAAATTGTTGGCATTGCCGGAGTATCGGGCAATGGGCAAACGGAGCTTTTGCATGCGATTGTCGGGTTGATTCATCCGGACAGCGGTCAGATCCGCTTAGCCGGCCGGGAAATCCAAGGGCTTGATGTCCGAACGATCCGGGAAGCCGGCTGCGCTTATGTGCCGGAAGACCGCAATACCATGGGCTGCGCCTTAAAAGCGTCTTTAAGCGAAACCCTGCTGATGGCGCATCAAAATGAGGCCTGCTTTAACCGGGGCGGCATTTTGCAGCACAAAACGATGGCTGAGAGCTTTGGTGATTTGCTGCAGCAATATGATGTTAAGTATTCTTCTCTGCAGCAGGCGGCGGGGGAATTATCGGGCGGTAATCTGCAAAAGCTGATTGTGGCGCGGGAAATCAGCCATAATGCCAATCTGTTAATTATTTCTGAACCAACCCGGGGCGTTGATATCGGCGCGATGGAGTTTATTCATAATCAGGTGCTGGCGCAGCGGGCAGCGGGCGAGGCGATTTTACTGGTTTCCTCTGATTTGTCGGAACTGCTAAAGCTTTCCGATCGGGTGTATGTGATGTATGACGGCCGAATTAACGGAGAATTAAGCAGGGCCGAAGCGGCGCCGGATAAGGTGGGAATTTTGATGATGGGAGGAAGTATAGATGGCTGAAATAAAAAAAATCATTTTATACTTAAAAGACGTCCTGTGGCAGCCGCTGCTGGCCATTATTCTGGGGCTTTTGGTCGGCGCGGGGGTGATTGTGGCGGTTGGCTATGATCCGATTTCCATTTATATTACCATGTTTCAAAAGTCCTTTTTTACCCTGCACTATCTTCTGCAGTCGCTGACCCGGAGCGTCCCGGTAATTGCCTGTTCCTTAGCGATTGTGGCAGCCTGGCGGGCCGGTTATATCAACCTCGGAGTAGAAGGTCAAATGACGGTCGGCGCTTTTGTCGGCACCTTGGTAGCGGTTTATATGCCCGGTCCGACTTTTTTGGTAGTGATCGCCGCTGTTTGCTGCGGTATGGCGGCCGGAGCGCTTTATGCCATATTTGCGGCCTTTATTTATGATAAGTTTAACGTGTCAATTGTCATTTCCACTTTGATGATGAACTATATTGCCACTTATATTACTTC
>CAUVDV010000171.1:0-4536 GCA_963550755.1 uncultured Lachnospiraceae bacterium | reverse complement strand
AAATGCCATTGGCTTCTAAGAAAAAATGCCCGTCACTGATTGGCTGCCGGTAACAACCCAAACCTAAGCCGGCATGTTTAAATGACTTTAAGGATTTTTGTCTTTTTCTTTTTAAGTCTTGATTGTAAATTATCAGGCTGCTTTTATACGAATCAAGATCCGAAATAACGACGCCTATCTTTTTTTCGCCCGGCTGCATTGGGGGAACATAATGAAATGCCCCCCAATAAACGGCCAGGAGTAAAGCAACAATCCCTAAGCCTATGGTCAACGTTCGATGGTTTTTTATAAAACTTTTCATAACTGCTCCTGTTTACTCTAACGAATACAAGCAACCCTCATTTCCGGTCAAAGCGATAATACGTCGCCCCTTCTTTCTCGTAACAAATCAGTAGCCCCCCGCTGCCCCGTAGTTCAAACCCAAAAATTCCTTTCGGCAAATCGTCAAAGACTAAGAAACTGTCCTTTTCTAGGCTATACAGCATCGGCGGCTGGTCGGTATAATTTTGCCAGCACAGATAATACTGATTGCTCTCGGGCTGACTGATCGTGCCCATCGTTTCCAGCAGCTCATCCCCGGAAAGCAAATCATTTATACTAAAAGTCGTAATTCGCAAGACTTCATCGGTGTTTTTGTTATTCAGCGCAAAAATTCCCCGCTCGCCCACGCTTAATTCAATGATATCTTCCGGCAGAGCCACTACTTTCTCACCGGACAGCCGGTAAATCGTATCATACTTCGTGCCACTTCTGCCAATCGCAACAGGCTCACCCTGATAAAGCCCCGGATTTTGATAGCCGCTTTTCATGGTTTCCACTTTTTGCCTAGTCAAATCATAGCAATATAAATCTGCGTCCGTACCGGCTTCATTAAAATCATCAAAATACAGTTTATCCCCTGTCAGGATAGTTTTGTTTTTAAAATGCAGCTCACTATAGGGATAAAACTCGCTGTAAGCATGAACCGACACAATTTGCTTTTGCTTTTTGTCATAGGCTTTCAAAAAAATCGTCAGCGGCTCATCCGCCTCGCCGATTCTATCAAATTCGCTTTTTCCATGGTACTCTACATAGACGATATAATTCTCGCTGCACGCCCTAATTCCGGCAATCATCTTGCCCTTACCCGGCGGCAGCAGCAGCGGCTGATAGCTTTGACTCTTCGCATCCAGCAGACCATATTCGGTTTCTTCCACAGCCGCGATGTTTTCCAGCGATATTAAAAAATGATTATCGTCATACATCCCCAAAACTGCCATTCTTTTATCATTTATTTTTATTTTGGGGGGTAGCTCTATTTTCTGATAGGTCAAAACCTCTTGCGCAGAAATAACCGGCTTTTGCAGATGATAGTCCAAATCGACATTTTCTCTTGTCATCCCATTTTTTTCTTCCTCGGTCTTGCCTTCTTTGGCTTGCTCCTCTTTGGCCTGTTCTTCTTTAGTTTGTTCTTCTTTGACTGGTTTCTCCTTTCCCGGTTCTTTTTCCGGTTTATATTCTTTAGCGGTACAGGCTGCCAGTAAGAAAAGCAAAATACATGCCAGATAGTATAGTTTATGCTTCATACTCCGCTCCTTAGTTTATGTTTATCATTTTCATTGAAACAATACGTATTTGTTAAAATCTCTGCTTACAATAACTCAACTTTCCCCTGTTTGTTAAAAATTTTCTCTCTCAAAATAACTACGCTTTTATGCAAGAACATACATTACCCTTAACTGTTATCTTTCAAGCAAAAAAGCAAAATCTTTCGTCAAGGGAAAGTTGAGTTATTAAGCTCTCATTTTTACTATTCATTCTATCATAATTTTAATATACAATTCCTCTAGTCTCACAAAATTTGGCTAATTTCTCTACCGGTACCGGGTAATACGCACTTATGTTTTTAGACCATGGTATTACTTTTGATTTCGCAGGATCAACAATATAAATTACATTCCCATAATCGCGATATCCATCAATTGCCAGCCAATGGCCAATATAATCATTTGGATAACCCGGCAACTTCGAATCATTATCTCCTGTTGATCTGCCACATGCCAAAACACCATGCTTTAGGTCAATTGTAGCTACCACTTTCCTTTTCAACGTCTCTGCACTCATTGGATTTGTTCCAGCTGCTCCATGAGGATATGCTATATATCTAAAATTCTCAACATATTGGTTTAAGTAATTAGGTACAGGAAACTGACTGGCATCATCTCCATTGCTTAAATACCATGGGCATGCTTTCGACTTGCTGTATACCTCTGAAGCAATTATTTCTTGAGATTTATAAACCTTTTCATAATCTAACAAACTTTTTATTGCTGCATAGCCACACCAAAAATTTTTTTCTTGTGGTACTTGGTAAATATTCAGTCTTTCTGAAATGCCATTTAATACTGGAAATATATTATCAATGTGTAATTTCCTATTCGAAGAAACCTTTAACTGATAATATTTATCCGCTAAGTCTGATTTTTGTTGCGCAAAAGATTCTTCTTGTAAATCTGGAATATATTCTCCAATTACTGGTGCGCCTTCAACATAAAATAATGGATTCATCTCCTCTCTGTATGCTTCACCTTTATTTTCCGCTGTTGGTGAAACAACTGTATAATAAAAGTCTTTTTCTTTATTCCTGTCTATTATTAGAAATATTATTATTTTTTATTCATTTTATCATTTCATTATTCGCTTGTCAATAATTTTATCAAAAGATATTATTCCTAATAATTTTTGTATGGTAATATTCGTTATTTTTTAATATTTTCAGAATGTATAGCTATTTTTCTTTTCTATCTACACCACGAAAGACATCAAAAAATAGTTTCGGCAAAATAAAGCACAAAAAAAGAAAACCATACGCATATAACCATATACATAGGATTTTCTTTTTTATGCTTTTATCGCACTCACGCTTTTGGCGCCGTGTTATTTAATAATTTCCGATACTGAGCCCGAGCCTACGGTTCTGCCGCCTTCGCGGATAGCGAACTTCTGGCCTTTTTCCATAGCGATCGGTCCAATCAGTTCAATCGTCATTTCAACGTTATCGCCAGGCATGCACATTTCAACACCTTCCGGCAAATTGATTACGCCGGTGATATCGGTGGTGGTGAAATAGAACTGCGGACGGTAGTTGGAGAAGAACGGCGTATGACGGCCACCCTCTTCCTTCTTCAATACGTAAACCTGAGCCTTGAACTTGCTGTGCGGGGTAATGCTGCCCGGCTTTGCCAAAACCTGTCCTCTTTCGATTTCAGTTCTTTGTACGCCACGCAGCAGCACGCCGATGTTATCACCAGCCCGGCCTTCGTCCAGAAGCTTACGGAACATTTCAATACCGGTAACAACGACCTTTCTCGGCTTATCCATCAAGCCAACGATTTCAACTTCGTCCTGAACATGCAGGGTACCTCTTTCTACCTTACCGGTAGCAACAGTACCGCGGCCGGTGATCGAGAATACATCCTCGACCGGCATCAGGAACGGCTTATCGGTATCACGAACCGGCTCCGGAATATAGCTGTCGCACTGCTCAATCAATTCCAAAACCTTGTCGCCCCATTCGCTGTTCGGATCTTCCAAAGCCTTGAGCGCCGAACCGCGGATAATCGGGGTGTCATCGCCCGGGAAACCATATTCGGTCAGCAAATCTCTGACTTCCATCTCAACCAGATCCAGCAATTCCTCATCTTCTACCGCGTCGCACTTGTTCATGAATACTACAATGTACGGCACGCCAACCTGACGCGACAATAAGATATGCTCTCTGGTCTGCGCCATAACGCCGTCGGTAGCGGCTACTACTAAGATCGAGCCGTCCATCTGAGCGGCGCCAGTGATCATGTTCTTAACATAGTCGGCGTGACCGGGGCAGTCAACGTGTGCATAGTGACGATTGTTGCTCTCGTACTCAACGTGCGAAGAGTTGATGGTAATACCACGCTCTTTTTCTTCCGGTGCCTTATCGATCTTATCAAAATCAGTAACTTCACCAGTTCCCAGTCTGTCATGCAAAGTCTTAGTAATGGCTGCGGTCAAAGTGGTCTTGCCGTGGTCAACGTGTCCAATCGTTCCAATGTTAACGTGAGGTTTGCTTCCTCTGTCAAATTTCGCTTTTCCCATTTCAATAATCCTCCTTGTTGTTGCTGTCTATCATTTCAAATTATATTTTATATTCCGTTTTTTTGCAAGCCTTTTCTTGATTTTTTACAGGAATTCAGCCTTTTTTATAAATCTTGGCCGGAAAACCATTCAAAACGCTGATTTATTCGGCGTTCTTGCCAGCCAAAATCTTTTCCTGAATGCTCTTCGGCAGCTGCTCATAATGATGGAACTCCATCGAGTAGGTACCGCGTCCCTGCGTCTTGGAACGCAGGTCGGTGGCATAGCCGAACATTTCCGACAACGGCACGAAACCGTGAACGTTCTGTGCTCCGGCAACCGCGTCCATCCCTTCAATCCGGCCGCGGCGCGAGTTAATATCGCCGATCACGTCGCCCATATATTCCTCCGGTACACTGACGTCAACCTTCATAATCGGTTCCA
>CAUVDV010000170.1:0-4544 GCA_963550755.1 uncultured Lachnospiraceae bacterium | reverse complement strand
GTTTTGCTGTGGTCAACCGCTATGATTTAGCGGAGGAGTTTCCGATTTTGACTTTGCGGCCGACCGCCTTTAAAAGTGCGATTGATGAGATTTTGTGGATTTGGCAGAAAAAGTCAAATAATATTCATGACCTAAACAGCCGAATTTGGGACAGTTGGGCGGATGAAAGCGGCAGCATCGGCAAGGCTTACGGTTATCAGCTGGGAATAAAGCATCGTTACCGCGAGGGGATGTTTGACCAGGTTGACCGGGTGCTGTTTGACTTAAAAAACAATCCCTATTCCCGGCGGATTATGACCAATCTGTATGTTCATCAGGATTTGGCGGAAATGAATCTGTACCCTTGCGCCTACGGTATGACCTTTAATGTGACCGGCCGCAAGCTGAATGCGATTTTAAACCAGCGTTCCAATGACGTCTTAGTTGCCAATAACTGGAATGTGGTGCAGTACGCGGTGCTGGTGCATATGCTGGCGCAGGTGTCAGATTTGGAAGCGGGCGAGCTGGTTCATGTTATCGCCGATGCCCATATTTATGACCGGCATATTCCGCTGGTTGAGGAAATGCTGCAGCGGCCGAGTTTCCCAGCGCCGGTCTTTAAGATGAATCCGGCGGTTAAAAACTTTTATGATTTTCGGGTCGAGGATTTTGAACTGGAAAATTATCAGAAAAACGAGCAAATCAAAGGAATTCCGGTGGCGGTATAGCGGCAGTCAGCCGGGAGAAGCCGTTTCGGTAGTATACGGGAATGAAAGTTTGACCGGATACCGGCCAAGATGACAGGCAGGGAGGAAGAAAATGGGACTGTTCGGAAAAAAGCAGGAGAAAAAGTCTTATGATCAGGCCAATCAGAAGCCGGTGATTAAATGCAGTATCTGCACGGGTGAGCAGGTAGCCGGATTTCAAAATATTCATACCGGCAGTTTTGAAGATGTGAGGCTGATCCGCGGCCGGGAGGACTTGGAAGACTTTAAAAACCAGTACGGGATCACAGGAGACATAGACAAGATATATTGAGTTAATAACCAAACGCCGACGGTCACGGAGGGAGCAATGAACTTTATCGTAGCAGCGGATTTGGATTACGGTATCGCCAAAAACGGTAATTTACTAGCCAGACTGCCGAAGGATTTACAATTTTTTAAAGAAAAGACACTGGGCAATGTGGTCATTATGGGGCGCAAGACGCTGGAAAGCCTGCCGGGGAAAAAGCCTTTGCCGGGGCGGACAACGCTGATACTTAGCCGCTCGCCGGAGTATACTTGCGAAAATGCAGTCGTGCTTCATTCGGCCGGGGAAGTGCTGACTTGGCTAAAGGAGCGGCAAATCCCGGCGGAACAGGTTTTTATTTCCGGCGGTGCCGAGATTTACCGGCTGTTTATGGAGTATTGCCAAGTCGGTTATTTGACAAAAATTTATCATCGATTTGGTGCCGACCGGCATATTGAAAATATGGAGCAGGATGCCCACTGGCAGGAAATCTACCGCAGCCCGCGGCAGGAAGAAAACGGCTATGCCTATGAATGGATTACCTATCGGCGTAAGGAATAAGGAAAAAGGAGCGTAAGCATGTATCAGGTCTATCGAACCCATGGCGAGGGCGCCAGCCGCAGCTTAAAACAATTAAATACTTTGGAAAAAAATGTTTGGGTCAATGTTGTGGCCCCGACCCGGGAGGAAATTGCGGAACTGGAAGAAAAGCTGATGATTCCCGATGATTACCTGCGGGCGGCGCTCGATGAGGAAGAAAGTGTGCGGCTGGACGCGGAGAACGGGACGGCACTTTTGGTGATTGATATTCCCTATGAAAACTTTGACCGGAATGAAAAATACCGGGGTACCCACTCGACGCTGCCGATGGGCATTATTATCAGCCCGGATCATATTGTTACGGTTTGCCTGCGGGAAAATCTAATCGTGCAGGATTTTATTTCCGGTCGGATCAAAGATTTTACCACCAATAAAAGAACCCGTTTTTTGTATCAAATCCTGTATCGGACATCGGCTCTGTATTTGCGCTATCTCCGCCAGATTGACCGGATTACTACGCAGGTCGAGAAAGAGCTGCACCGGAGCTATCGCAACAGCGAGCTGGTTCAACTGCTGGGTATCAGCAAATCGCTGGTGTATTTTTCCACTTCTTTAAAAAGCAATGAGTTGGTGCTGGAAAAGCTGCTCCGGCAAAAACCGCTGAAAACATATCCGGAGGATGAAGAACTGCTGGAGGACGTAATTATTGAAAACCGGCAGGCGATGGAAATGGCCAACCTCTACAACAGTATTTTAGAGGGAACGATTGGCGCCTTTTCTTCGGTTATTTCCAATAACTTAAATATCGTCATGAAATGGCTGGCGGCGATTACTATTGTTTTTTCGGTGCCGACGATTATGTCGGGGCTGTGGGGGATGAACGTGCCGGTGCCGTTTCAGGAAAATGCTGTCGGTTTTTGGATAGTCGGGGCGGTTACTGTCGGCGTGACCGGCGCGGTGGCGTGGTATTTATATAGGAAGGATATGTTTTAGGGGGATTGATGCCAAGGTGCGCAGAAAGGAGAAGATATGAAACTGCGGAAATGGATGGTGTGGGTGTTGAGTTTCAGCATTTTGCTTGGAGGCGGATTTCAGGTGCCGGTAAATGCCGGCGGGGAGCTGGATATCATCTGGCTGCCGGCGGGCTATCATTTATTTCGGTACGCGGATATTCCGGCTAACTTTAGCGAAGGCTTAGCGCTGATAACCAACGATGGAATGGGAGAGCTTTTTATGAACCGGGTCGGCCGGAAAATTAATTTTGCGCGGGGCAGCTTTCTGGATGGCTTTAAAGAGGGACTAACCTCAATCTATAAAGCGGAAAAAGAAAATAGAATATATGGCTATATCAATAGAAACGGCAAAGAAGTAATTCCTTACAAGTATGAGTGGGCGGATCGCTTCAGCGAGGGCCTGGCCGCGGTCAAAAAAGATGGAAAATGGGGTTATATTGATCAGACCGGGCAAGAAGTGATCCCTTATCAATATGAAGGGGCTTATTATTTTAGTGAAGGCTTGGCGTTAATTGAAAAAAAGGATGAAGCAAGGGACGAGATAGCCGGAGCCGAGGCTAAGGTCCGAAATTATAAAGTGGCTTATATTGACCGAACCGGGTATCAGGAGATTCCTTTTCAGTATGACTTTATTCAGACTTTTACCGCCAGGGAAACGGGAGATTATATTGGCGCCTTTAAAGAAGGGCTGGCGTTGGTAAAAAAAGATGAAAAATATGGTTATATTGATCGGACCGGAAAGCTGGTGATTCCGCTTCAATATGACGACTGGGGAGGAAATTTCAGCGAGGGTCTGGCTGTTGCCGCCCAAAATGGGAAATATGGCTATATTGATCGAATCGGGAAAGAAGTGATCCCTTTTCAGTATGACCAGCGGCCCGGTAATTTTCATGAAGGCAGGGCGGTGGTAATGGAAGGCGGAAAGCTGGGCTATATTGACCAAACGGGCCAGCTAATTGTTCCGATCCGGTATGACCTGACGGAGGAGAATGAGGCTTCCCGAGATTTTAGCGAGGGTCTGGCGGCAGTCGCGCAAAACGGAAAATATGGCTATATCAATCAAAGCGGTCAAGTGGTGATTCCTTTTCAATTTGATTGGGCCGGAAAGTTTGACCAGGGAGTTACCTTAGTTGCCCAAAACGGGAAAATCGGGATTTTAAGGAATCCGTTGACCACGAACTTACCCAAAACGATGGCCGCTTACAGCCGTATGACGCTGATGGTTAACGGCCGGCTGACGCAGGGGCTGGAAGCGTATGTGATCAAGGGCCATACTTATTTTAAATTGCGGGATATTGCTCAACTGGCGCAGGAGAGCCCTAAGAAATTCAATGTTGACTGGGATGGAAGCAAAAGATTGATCTTACTGACGAGAGGGCGGAACTATCTGGCCAATGGCAGTGAGTTTAAACCTGGCGACGGCACGAATAAAATAGCGGGTCTTTCAACCGTCAAATTGGAGATTGACGGGAAGGCGGCAGATTTAATTGCCTATACGATCAACGGCAATAATTACTTTAAGCTAAGAGATCTGGCTGAAGCACTTGGTTTTACGGTTGATTGGAACAAACGAACGCAAATGATTGAGGTGGAGATGAAATAGAGAGCTTTTCCGCCCAATAAAAGTGTCAGGTGGCCGGAAAAGATGCAAATTCCTCTCGGCTGCCTGATTTTTTGGTTTTTCAACTCCCTTCAATTTTTACTAAAGTGAAAAGGTAAAATCTACTTTAAAAAGAGGAAAAAAGGAAGTGGAGATAAGTCTTGCAAAAGGGAATAAAACAGGGGCTAATGCTGTTCAAAAGTGGAAATTTCTGTCCCCACCAATTTTTTCAAAAAAATTTTAAAAAGGTGTTGACAAGGAAAAAGAACTTTGCTATAATAACTTTCGTTGCTCCGCAAGGAAGCAATGAAGCGGCAAACGCCGCAAGGCTTTTGAAAGGCCTAAAAACTTAACAATTTCAAAAAGAAGAAAAACCAAGTAATACCAAGTTAATTCAAACG
>CAUVDV010000169.1:0-4576 GCA_963550755.1 uncultured Lachnospiraceae bacterium | reverse complement strand
CGCCATGACTGCCTCGGCTTTTGTTAAAGCCTTATCAAAAGCTTCTTTCTTATCGACATCTGCATTCTTGTATTTATCCGTTTCCTTGACGGCTTTCGCATCGGCAATCGCTTTTTCCAGTTCGGTCTTATCCGGCTGCTGCGGCTGCGGATTCCACTTCACATATTCAAATTCCATCTCCGCAATCTTTGTCCAGTTCGGCTTTTCTTCTGTAATCCGAATCCGAACCTGCTTTGCCTTTCTCTTAGCAAATGGCATCGGCTTAACCTGCTCATCGCCGGAAATTTCCGCTACCTTTTCCCAATCAGCATCGCCTTTGACCTCCAGTACAGCCCTGCCGATATAGTCTTGACCAACATCATCCGGATAAACCAGCGTTACTTTCGATAGTTCTACCGGAGAACTGAATGTAAAGGTAAAGGTATGACCAATTGCTTGATTTTGGTTTGTCCAAGCAAAGCTATCTCTGTCACCGTCCAGCATTTTATCAAAACTGTATTCTGCTTTATACGCTTTGGCTCCCTTGACCTCGACGCTGATTTCAACCTCACTGCCCAACAGTTTCAGGTTTGCCTCTGCTTCCTCTAACTGCTTCGTATACGTATTTAGCTTAGAGGTATCGGTATCCGCTCCCTGAATCTTTGCCCGTAAGTCTTCTACTAACTTAATATAGGGTTCATAAGTCTTTGCGGTATACAAATCCCGTTCTTTCGGGGTTTTTAGCTTGTTATATAAAGGCTGCCATTCTTTTTTTACCAATTTTTTAGCAGCTTCTCTCATATCGCTGATTGCTTTGGTGATTTGGATATCGGTTACGCTGCTGGCTGTCAGCAAAGCTCTTGCCTTTTCAACCGCTTCTTTGTATTCCTGATAGGTTTCGTCAATATAAGCGTCCTCAGCAAACACATTCTCCAGCGCTTCTTCTAAAGGTTTGAGCGAAACGAAACGCTTATAGGTTAAAGTAATCGTTTTATTGGTATTAAAGGTACCGCTCAAGGACGGCGCACCGTCTTCTAACTCAAAGCCCTTAAAACTCGGTGCCGTAAACTGATAAAGCTCGCCCTCTCTGCCTAAGCGCGCTTCCGGCAGACCTAAAATCTGACCGCTGCCTGACTGGCAAACCAGCCGAACCTCAATCAAATCCTTTAAGTCAATCGCCCCTGCGCTCGGCAGCGGCTTTTCTGTGCCCGGCGCTTTGCCCAGCTTTGCTATCACTTTTCTAAAGTCGTCATATTTGCCCTTTTCCTGCTTACCGGCCCAGCTTTTTTCCGCCATTGCCCGCAGCGAGTAAAAAATGCCATCACTCACTTGTTCTTCGCTTTCTACTCTTGGCACATCGCACCAAATAGCATAACAAGCGCCTTTTATCTTATCATGCGGCAGTTCATAGGTCTGCGGCCGTCCGTTATTATTGCCGGAGAACACGCCGCCGTGCCAAGTATTATAAATCTTCTCTGGCTGCGGTTTATTATAATATGCTTTGCCATAAGTAGTCAGCACATAATACATCATATCGTTGACATTGATCAAATCATGTCCCTTTTCCATGAACCGGTCCACCGATGCCATATTTCTGTCCCAGCGCGTCCAGTAGCATACCTGAATATAATCATGCAGATCAATATGCGGATTCATATTCAAGCGATAAACGCCGTCGTTCCAAATTCGCGGTACAAAGCCCAAATCATAGGTATATTTCGCAATCTCATTGATATAGGCCATATATCCGTCTTGGCCGTTAGCCGTAACGCCCTGCGGCACATGCTTTTGCCCAAACTCTGTCAGGCTCGGATAATTACCAAAATTGTTAAAGTTAATAAATTCATCACCGCCGATATGGAAATAGCGGCTGTCAACAAACAGTTCCGCGTATTCCTTGATGATGTTTTTAACGAACTGTCTGGCTTCTTCTTTATTAATATCCAACGCACCGGTATCCTTCTGCCCCCATTTATCCACTAGGCACAAATCCTGATGATGGCGCAGAGCCGTTCTTAAATGCCCTGGATTATCAAAGGAGGGAATGATTTCCACGCCATACTTCTTCGCTGTCGCAATAATCTCCCGCATTTGCGTTTTGGTGATATATTGATCCGACATAATATCTGGATAGGTTTCACTTTCTAAGCGATAGCCCTCATGCTCGGAAAAATGAAGCTGCAGGGTATTTAATCGGCTGAAGGATAATTCCTTAATCAGGTTCTTAATCCACTCCGGCGTAAAGTATTTTCTGCCCATATCTAAGTGCAGCGCTCTTTCGTCTGTTTCCGGGTAGTCGATAATATCGCCATAGGGCATTGCCTGCTTGAGCTTCAAATACTGCATAACCGAACGCAGTGCGTACATCGCGCCATTGGCTGTCAATGCCTGTATTTCTACTTTCTTGTCAACCTGAACAGCAAAGCCCTCCGCCTTCGGAACATCCTTAACCTGGTCTTTCAGTTCCAGAACAATATCACCATCGGCCGCTTCGGATTTTTCCCCGTAAACTACCGGCAAAGCTTTATTTTCTGGAATCCCATAAGCGCCGAATTCCTGACTGATAAGTTCCGCCACTTCTCTTAATCTGGCATCCTGATTGGCCTTTTTCGATGCGACAACTACTAACTTCATGCCGGATGCCGCTTCAAACTTCCCATCCTTAGCCTTATACTGGCGCAGGCTGGGGAATACATTCAACTGCAAGCTTTCCGGCGTAATGCCATTTAAGGCCGCCATAGCCGTCGTTAAATCCGCCGCTGCCGCATTCACCGCCGCTTCATTGGCATTGGCATCCGCCAATACTGCCTGAGCCTTGGTCAAGGCCTCATCAAAGGCTTTTTTCTTATCGGCATCTGCATTTTTGTACTTATCGGTCGCCTTGACCGCTTCTGCCTGATCAATCGCTTTTCCCAGCTCGGTTTTATCCGGATCCTGCGGTGATGGCTGCCATTTCACATATTCAAATTCCATTTCCGCAATCTTTGGCCATTTATCCTTAAACTCGGTAATCCGAATCCGTACCTGCCGTACCTTTTTCTTATCAAAGGGCATTGGATTGACATAAGCATTACCGGAAATCTCGGCTACCTGCTCCCAATTGCCGCTGCCTTTAACCTCCAGTACCGCTTTGCCGATATAGTCTTCTTTGACGTCCGTGTTGTTGTCAACCCCTTGTGGGTAAATTAGTGTTACCTTAGATAACTCTACCATTGACTCAAATGTAAAGGTAAAAGTATCGCCAACCGCCTGTTCTTTCTCCACCCAAGCAAAGGTCGTTCGGTCGCCGTCCAACATCTTATCAAAGGTATAATCCTGATATGGTGTTGCTCCCTTAACCTCAACGCTGATTTTCACCTCGCTGCCCGCTCCACCGGACGACACAGCTTTTTCCGCTGACTGAATCTGGTTTTGCTGCTCCGCCGGACTGCTTTGCGCCAAAGCGGAAACTCCCCAAGCGCTCAGTCCTACATTAAGCGCCAGTCCCAATGCCAAGAATTTCCGTACTATTCGCCGTATCCTTGCTTCCATAATGCCTCCTTTTTGATACCATGTTTACTTTATCTTTACATTAACAAAAACAAAATCGTTAACATTTCTGTTATCCTTATTTTACACTATTTAATATCATTTTTCAAATCTTTTTCTTTTTTTATATCTTTTTGCCAAATTCAATGATAAAAATAGTGGAATTTACCTATTGATTTTTTGCTTCAAAAAAACTTTTGTTAATTTTTATTAATGAGCGTTGAATATCTTTCATTCCTTAGCAAGGCTATTTTCGCTTTTGGGCTTAACTTTATAAACTCGCTGCCGATAATTTTCTAAAGTTTATAATAAATTAGGGCTGTTAAATCCATGCAAAATGTTGTATAATAACTGCTGAATGTTTCACCAATTGAAAAAATTTCCGCAGGTAAAAAACAATTTTCCCATATTCCTAAAACGTTTTTACTTAACGGCTCATACTTGACAGGTCACCCGCCCGCGTAAAAAACAAGCTTTCAGCGAAAGAAAATTATATAAAAAAATAAAGGAGGATGTATGCCGAAGCGCATACCAAAATTTTATGCTAACTCAAATTTTAACCCAGCAAATGGAAAAGGCGTTTGCCGCCTTAAATTATGATACCCGCTATGCCGCGGTCGGCCTTTCTGCACGGCCGGATCTTTGCCAATTCCAGTGCAACGGCGCGATGCCGCTGGCTAAAAGCCTGCATCAAGCGCCGCTGGCTATCAGTCAGGCCATTGTTCAAAGCCTGATGTCCTTACCGGAATCCGCTGAAATTTTCGCTTCAGCCGAAGCGGTTAAGCCCGGCTTTATTAATTTAAATTTAAAAGACGACTTTTTAGCCAAACATATTGACCGCTTGGCTTTATCTGATAATTTAATGGTGGAAAAGCTGCCTTCCCCCAAAAAAGTAATCATTGACTACGGCGGACCAAATATTGCCAAGCCTCTGCACATCGGGCATCTGCGCACCGCCATTATCGGTGAAGCCTTAAAGCGGCTGCTCCGCTATTTAGGCTATGAGGTCATCGGCGATATCCATACCGGCGACTGGGGGCTGCAAATGGGCATGATTATTGCGGAAGTG